>CAYRLX010000001.1:0-121619 GCA_964425325.1 uncultured Muribaculaceae bacterium
AATTTAAAAAACTTATGCAAGAGTCCTTTCAATATGGATATGAGTCAGTATATGGTATTGATAAAGAGCAAGTATTACCAGACAAGGATATTGATGAGAATTTAAATAATTCAAATAGTCATGCTTATGAAATGATTGAAGATGATGAAATTATAGGTGGAGTAATTGTAACAATAAATGAAAACAATCATAACCATTTAGATTTCTTATTTGTTAAAGTAGGAGTTCAAAGTAAAGGCATAGGACAAACTATTTGGAAAGAAATAGAAAAGCTATATCCAGATACTGAAGTATGGGAAACATGCACACCATATTTTGATAAAAGAAATATTCACTTTTATGTAAATAGATTAAAATTTCACATAGTTGAATATTTTAATGAAAAACATCCTGATATAAATAGACCATTAGATTGTTATGAAGAAGACGATGGCATGTTTAGATTCGAAAAAGTAATGAAATAAATAATCGGAAGATTAAGATATTACGATTAACAAAATAATAATTATGTTATAATAATGTAGATAAGTTAATTTAGTTAAATGGTTTTGCATCCCGAACTAAGCAGTGGCACATTGTGAATTAAATAATAACGAGTAATTAAACTAATAAAGACTAGAGAATTCTAGTCTTTTCTTGATAATAAAATGCGTATTTATTATCACAAATTCATAGAAGATAATGTATATGACAAATATAAATAAAGAAATAGTAAACGATGAAGAGTTTGATCTAATTTGTAAATATATAAAGATTAGATATGAATCAAGATTAAGCCAAAGAGCTTTAGCAAATATAATAGGTTAAGATAACAAGGAAAAAGTTTTGATTTCAAAAATAATACACTAAATTATAAATATATTAATGAAAATAAAAGAATAATATATAGATGGAGTTTTCTTTTCACTTATGTTACAATAAATAACAGATAATTAATATATTTAAAAATATTAAAAAGGTAGTGAATAAAATGAATATAAATGAAGTTATATTTCCAGACAGTTTTCCGAAAATAGACCTTCACGGATACGATAGACAGACAGCTAGAGTAGCAATTAACGATTTTATTGATGACAACATAAAAATGAAAAACGAAATTATTACAATTATACATGGAATAGGATCTGGAATAATAAGACATACCACTATAGAAACATTAAATAAAAATAAATATGTTGAAGAATTTAAAAGTGATTATTCGAATAGAGGATGCACTATTGTAAAGTTAAAAGTAGATAGATAAAAAAATTGACAAGAAAACAAGTTTGTGTTAGTATATATAGCAAATTCAGGAAGGGGAATTTGTATGTATAATGAAAATAATTCAAGACCTTTAAGAAATGTATTACTTAAAATAGCCCTAATAGTACTATTACTATTTATTTTAATGATGCTTTTCCCAACAAAAGGTTTTATAAATAATTATCTAAATAAAAATAAAGGACAAAATAATGATAGTTATTTTAACAGTAATATAATAGCTATGGCTACTGCTGGAAGTGGATATTATAATGAAACAAGACTTCCAAAAAACACTGGTGAAAAAACAAAAATGACATTAGAAGAAATGTTAAAAGAAAAAATGATAGTAAAATTTACTGACAAAAATGGAGTAGAATGTAGTAAGAAAAAATCATATGTAGAAGTTACTAAAGAAGAAAATGAATATACAATGAAAGTAAACTTATCATGTACAGATAAAACAGACTATATAATGCTTCACATGCCACTTGATGGAAAACAGTTTCCCAGTACCAGCACCGCAAGGTGCAAATTCGTAAAAAATCTTGACGAAGCTTGGACCTATGGAAACTGGTCAAGCTGGAGTACTGAAAAAGTAGTAGAAGATGGTACTAATCAAGTAGAAACATTTACAAAAAAAGTAGAATCAGGGACAAGAAATGAGGTAAAAATACAAGAAGAAACTGCCCCTGCAAGTAAATACATATTTAATGGAAAAAATGTTTATTACGTATGTGCTAAAAAATTTGATAATGCTGGATCATACGATTATCCAGTAACATGCAGAAGAACAATTCAAATTCACACCACAGTTCCAAACTATGTAAACGTTACGTATTATAGATGGAGAACAAAAACATTAAACGAAGCAAAAGAAGATGTAAAAGAAGCAGACTGTGATGATGAAACATTAATAAATGAAGGATATAAAAAAATGGACTAGAAATCTAGTCCTTTTTCTATCCCATAACCTCTCCACCATTATTATGGATAACCTGCCCAGTCATATAAGAAGAATCATCAGAAGCTAAAAATACAAAAGTTGAAGCAAGCTCATAAGGCATCGCACCTCTTGCCATAGCAGAATTAGCACCAAGTGATGGAATTTTCTCCTTTACCCAGCACGCAGGTTGAAGTGGAGTCCAAAAAAAACCGGGAGCAATTGCATTTACACGAATATTTTTTAAAGCCAAGTTTCTAGCTAGAGCTCTAGTAAAACCAACTATCGCACCTTTAGTAGTAACATAGTCAATTAACTGAGGATCCCCATAAAAAGTAGTAATAGAAGATAAATTTATAATAGAAGAACCGCTTTTTAAATAGGGAAGAACTTCCTTAGTCAAATAAAACATACCATATACATTAACCTTCATAGTCCAATCAAACTGTTCATCAGTAATGCAATCCAAACTATCTTGCTGATATTGCACACCAGCATTATTTACCAAAACATCTATTTTTCCATATTTTCTAACAACTTCATCTACGACATATTTACAAAAATCGTGATTAGATAAATCACCTTTAATAAGATAGCATTCACCACCTAATTTCTCAATATAATTTTTAGTTTCATAAGCATCTTTATCTTCATCCAAATAAACGATGACCACTTTAGCACCTTCCTTGACAAAAGCGATAGAACACGCTCTACCAAGACCACTATCACCACCAGTAACAATAGCTACTTTACCTTTAAGCTTATCACTTCCTTTATAATTTGGATTATCAAATATAGGAAGCGGATGCATTAAATATTCCATCCCAGGCTGTCGGCTTTGACTTTGCTCTGGAGCAAGAACATTGTAAACAGTACTTTTAACACCCACATCTCCATAATATTTATAATAGTCATTACCATAATTATAATCAAAATCCATCTATAAACACCCCTTCAAAAATAATTTATGAATAAAAATAAAAAAAGTTATTAAATATGATATAATTAAAATAAAGAGGTATGTATGAAAGAAGTATATAATAAGTATTTAAATAATGAATTAAAATTAGAAACATGGCAAAAGATTGGAATACTAAGTTTAATAATATCCATATCTGGAACATTTGGCTGGATATATGAATTTATATTTTATTATTTCAATAGTGGTATGAAAACATTTTATTATAGAGGAGCAAATTTTCTTCCATGGATAAATATATACGCAACTGGGTCACTAATGATTCTATATTTAACCAAAAATAAAAAGAAAAATCCATTACAAGTATTTTTTATCGCATTTATTTCTACAGGAATATTAGAATATATATCAGGCTATGGATTGTTAAAGTTTGCTCATATGAGATGCTGGGACTATAATACAGAAATATTAAATTTTGGAAATATAGATGGCTTTGTTTGCCTAAGAAGCGTAACATTTTTTGGCCTATCAGCCTTACTTCTTGTTTATTTAATCACACCAGCATGTATATATCTTTCAAAAAAAATAAATAAAAAATTATTCCTAACTATTTCAATTACTATATGTTCTATTATTTTATTCGATGAATTATATAACCTAATTTTTGCAAAAATCTTAAATCTTCCAAGAGCAGCAAACGTATATAAAAGCATAGGATTTAAATTTATGGATTATTATAAAAATAGCTAAGTTAAACTTACGCTTTTTTTATTTCAACTTTAAGTTTAGATAGTTCAACCTTAAGTTTATTGAAATTAAAAAAAATTTTTTTTAAAATAAAAAAGAAAGGAGAGATAAAATGAAAAATAAATTTTTCAAAGCAATTATTATATTGATAATAGGAATAATTATAGGAATAATACTACCAAAAAATAACCTATCAAAAATGCCAAAACCACAAATAACAGGAGGAGAAAGAGGAAAACTCGGTATTGATAAAAACATAAACGAAAAAACAATAGATAAATACCTAAATAGATCTGATTCAGTGTATCGAGATATGAGAATGCTTAAAGACCCAGGAAACTATGAAGCCATTGGTGGAGACTCATACTTATCAGGAATGATAGAAGGTTTTGAAGTAGTTCCATATCCACTACTAACAGAAGTAAAAGGACTTCCAGAAGAAGTAGGAGAGAGTTATAAAGGAAAAACATTATTTACCGAAGAAAATGGAAAATATAAAGCAAACTACAAAGAATCGATCAAATTTCTAGAATACTATTTTCCAAAAGATAAAAAAATCTTCTTAATTTGCGGTGGTGGAGGATACGCCGGAATGACCAAAAACTTACTAGTAAGCTTAGGTTGGGATAAAAATAAAATATATAACGTTGGAGGTTATTGGAATTATGATGGTAAACACAATATAAAAATAAAAAATGGAAAAAAATATGATTTCTGGAAAGTTAATTACCATGATATAGATTTTGATAATCTAACAGAGGTTAAATAATGAAAAAAATAATAATATTTATATTATGTATAATACTTACAGGATGCTATAATAAAGAAAAAATACACTTAAGTGATAAATTTTATAATGAAGGAAAATACATTGAAATAAAAAGTAATCAAATAAATAACTATAAAAATGATAATTATGTAATATTTACATATAATAGTTATTGTAACCTCGAAGTACCTTGTGAAAAAATATTCGAAAAAGTGATGCAAAAATATAAAATAGATTTTTTATCTATTAAAATAGATGAGTTCAAAAAGACATACTTATATAAAAAAGTTAAATATGCTCCATCAGTAATAATAGTAAAAAAACAAAAAATAATCGCATACTTAGATGCTGAAAAAGATGAGGATATGGATAAATATCAAGATGAAAACAAATTCGAAAAATGGTTACAAAAATATATAAATTTTTCTAGCACTTATCCTTGACAAGTGCCAAAAATAGTGGTATAACATAATTGTAGTAAGAATTAAACTTACTAAAAAGGTATTAAGATTGTATTTTTATAAAGGGAGATGATACATATGATGTTAATGCCAAGAAGAGATTTTGATCTATTTGATAACTTTTTTAGAGATGATGACTTTTTTACAAAAAAACAAAATGGCTTAATGAAAACAGATGTAAAAGAAATGAAAGATAAGTATGAAATAAAAGTTGACTTACCTGGATATGAAAAAGAAAATATTAATCTATCATTAAATAATGGGTATCTTGAAATATCTGCAAAAATGAACAAAGAAGAAAACGAAGAAGAAGAAAAATACGTACGAAGAGAAAGATTCGTTGGAGAGTGCTCAAGAAGTTTCTTTGTAGGGGATGAAATTACAGAAGAAGACATAAATGCAGAATTTAAAAATGGTATTCTAAAAATCGATGTTCCTAAAAAAGATAGTGCAAAAGATCAAAATGAAATTAAACAAATAGAAATTAAATAAAGAAACAGAAAATGTTTCTTTTTTTCTTGTCAAAATATGAAAAATAAAGTATAATCAAAATGAAAATGATTTTCAAATTGAAAGAAGGCAGATTATGAATAGAAGCGATACATATAATACAAAACAAAAAGAATTGATATTAAAAATAATAAAAAAACAAAATAAAGAATTTACAGTAAAAGATATTTATGAAGAAGTCAAAGATAAAACAGGACTAACTACAGTATATAGATTAATTGATAGATTAGTAGAAGAAGGCGTTATAGCAAAAACAATTGAAAAAGATAATAAACCCAAATATCAATACCTAGAAAAATGTGAAGAAAATAATCACTTTTATTTAAAATGTAAAAACTGTAAAACCATGAAACATGTAGATTGTGATTGTATAAAAGATCTATCAAATCACATATTGATAAATCATGAATTTATAACAAGCAAAGAAAATATTATAATAAATGGTATCTGTAAAAATTGTCAAAAAATATATAATAAATAAAAAAGGAGATATTAAATGAAGAAAATAAAAATCATAATACTAGCATTAGTATTTATATTATTAGTAGGATGCACAAAAACAAATGAAAACAAGAAGATAAACATAATAGCAACAAGCTTTCCAGGTTATGATTTTGCAAGAGCGATAACCCAAAACATAGAAGATGTAAATGTAAAAATGCTACTAAAACCAGGTGCAGAAATGCATGATTTTGAACCGACACCAAAAGATATAATTAATATAGAAAAAAGTGATATGTTTATATATGTTGGTGGAGACTCAGATGAATGGGTAGAAAAAATATTAAAAAAAATCAATCCAAAAAAAACAAAAATAATTAAACTTATGGATATAGTAGAAACAAAACTAGAAGAAGAAGTAGAAGGAATGGAAGAAGAGGAACATGAACACCATGAAGAAGAGGAAGAATATGATGAACACGTTTGGACTAGCCCAGTAAATGCAATTAAAATAACTGAATTTTTAAAACAAGAAATAATTAAAATAGATAAAGTAAACAAAGACAAATATGAAATAAATGCTGATGAATACATAAATAAAATAAAGCAAATAGATACAGAAATAAGAAATATAGTAAATAACTCAAAAAGAAAAGAATTAATATTCGGAGATAGATTCCCACTTAGATATTTTACAGATGAATATAATCTAAATTACTATGCAGCCTTTAGAGGATGCTCAGAACAAACAGAAGCAAGTGCAAAAACAATCGCATTTTTAATAAATAAAGTAAAAGATGATAATATTCCAGTAGTTTTACATATCGAATTATCAAATAAAAAACTAGCAAAAGAAATAGCGAAACAAACAAAAACAAAAGTATTAGAATTTCATTCAGCCCATAATATATCAAAAGAAGACTTTAAAAAAGGAACAACTTACGTAGACATTATGAACAAAAATATAGAAGTTCTAAAGGAGGCACTATATTAATGAACCTAATAGAAATCAAGAACCTAACCTTAGGATATGACAAAAAGAAAGTATTATGTAATTTGAGTTTTAACATAGAAGAAAATGATTTCTTATGTATAGTTGGACCAAATGGATCAGGGAAATCTACACTAATAAAGGGAATTCTTGGGCTTATTAAGCCACTAGAAGGAAAAGTAATATACAATAATTTAAAACAAAACTTTATTGGATATATGCCTCAAGAACTTAAAGTTGATTCTAATTTTCCAGCTTCAGTATATGAAATAGTACTTTCAGGTACACTAAATAGATTAGGAATAAAACCATTTTATGGAAAAATAGAAAAAGAAAAAGCAAATGAAGCTCTAAAAACACTTAAAATTGAAAATATAAAAGATAAAAGTTTTACCGAACTGTCAGGTGGTCAAAGGCAAAAAGTTCTCTTAGCAAGAAGCTTATGTGCTACATCAAAATTATTAATATTAGATGAGCCATCAAACAATCTAGATAGTAAATCAAAAAAAGAATTATATAAAACAGTAGTAGACTTAAACAAAAATAGAGGAATTACAGTAATAATGATTACACATGATCTAGATCATAACAACTTAATTGGAAATAAAATACTATCGCTAAGAGAAGATAAAATATTTTATGGAACTACAGAAGATTTTGTAAGGAGTGTTCACCATGAATAATATAATTGAAATATTTTCATACGATTTTATGCTTAAAGCTCTTGTCGTAGGAACCCTTATCTCACTATGTGCATCGCTAGTTGGTGTATCATTAGTACTAAGAAGAAACTCTATGATAGGAGATGGCTTATCACATGTAGGATTTG
This sequence comes from uncultured Muribaculaceae bacterium, assembly GCA_964425325.1. Lineage (GTDB taxonomy): Bacteria > Bacillota_I > Bacilli_A > RF39 > UBA660 > Coprosoma. Next base: position 7,850 of record CAYRLX010000001.1, read on the forward strand.
GAGCATTCTCAATAGCAACAGTTCTAAATATTGCTCCACTTGAGTTTGCACTTCCAATAGTTATGGTTACATCATTTTTGATATTAAAACTAAATCAAAATAGTAAAGTTCATGGAGATTCTGCAATAGCATTACTTTCTGCAAGTTCATTAGCTATTGGAACATTCATCATTTCCATAACAGATGGAGTAAGTACAGACATAAATAACTACCTATTCGGTAGCATACTTTCTATAGATAATAAAGACGTAACTATAAGCATTATTTTATCCATAATAATAATTACACTTTATATAATCTCATATAATAAAATTTTCGCAATTACATTTGATGAAACATTTGCTAAAGTAGTTGGAATAAAAACAGAAATATATAACATAATCTTTTCATGCCTTTGTTCAGTAGTAATAGTACTAGGAATGAGACTTATGGGATCACTTCTAATATCAAGCCTTATAATTTTTCCAACATTGTCGGCTATGCAAATTCAAAAAAAATTCAAAAGTGTAGTTTTCTTAAGCACAATAATATCTATCATTTCATTTTTTACAGGACTAATACTATCATATAATTTAGAAGCTCCAACAGGAGCAACTATAGTAATAGTTAACTTATTATTTTTTATCTTACAAAAATTTATATCTTATGTAAAAGGAGAAATAAATGGACACAATTAAAAATATAAGTATTATTTTTACATCTATTTTCTTTGAAAGCCTTCCTTTTTTACTATTAGGATCACTAATATCTTCTGTTATAGAAACCTACATTTCAAATGAAACACTATCAAAATTAATACCTAAAAATAAAGTTATAGGTTCTATTGTAGGAATTATACTAGGTTTTTTCTTGCCAGCTTGTGATTGTGCGGTAATTCCAGTATCAAAAAGATTAATAAAGAAAAAAGTACCATTAAATACTGCAGTATCATTTATGCTCGCATCTCCAATAATAAATCCAGTAGTTCTTTTATCTACATATTATGCCTTCTATAAAACTAATCCAGAAATATTTTATTATAGAATAATATTTGGAATAATAATAGCTTTAATAATTGGAATTATAATCGGAATTACATATAAAGATAAAACAATTATTATAAACGATGATAATTGTGATTGTCATATTAGTAATGAAAAACATACTATAAAAAATGATTTTAAACATATAATAAAACACGCCACAATAGATTTGTTTGAAGTGGTAAAATATTTAATTTTAGGAGCCTTAATCGCAAGTCTATTTCAAGTGATTATCCCAAGAGATGTACTACAAACATTTAGAGAAAGTAAGATATTATCAATTTTAGTTTTAATGTTATTTGCATATTTAATATCACTATGTTCAACATCTGACTCATTTGTTGGGAAAACATTTATCCAATCATTTACAAAAGAATCTGTAATTGCATATTTACTACTAGGACCTATGATCGATATAAAAAATACAATAGTACTTCTTGGAAACTTTAAAAAAAGCTTTGTAATAACATTAATATCTTTAATATTTATAACTATTTTTATATTTAGCTTGGTGGTGAGAATATGAAAAAAAGATTTTTAGGAATAGTATGTATTATATATTTTCTATTAATAATATATGTATTTATAATAAATAAACTAAAAAACTTTTTAGCCCCAAACATGCATATATATATAATATTAATGCTACCGATATTACTAACAATGGGAGTAGTAAATATAAAAGAAGGAAACTATAAGTTCAACCCGAAAGACCTAATATTACTTTTACCAGTATTGCTTATAATAACATCTAACGACGGAAGATTAACGACCAACTTTTCTAAAAATAGAATGTCAAGTTTTGAAACAAAAATCACACACAAAAAAGAAATTAAAAAAGAAAAAGAAAATACAAAGAAAAAGTACGACTACGACATAGTAGATGAAGTGTATATGGACTTATCAAACTTTATAACATTTGCAGAAAAGCAAAAACAATTTATAGGAAAAACTATAAGAATAAGAGGATTTGTAAATAAACACCAGCAGTATGTACCCAAAGGATATTTTGCCATTGGAAAATATGGAGTTAGTTGTTGTACAGCCGATGCAGGATTCGTAGGATTTTTTGTTAAAGAAACAAAAACAGTAGAAGAAAATAAATGGTACGAAATAGAAGGAACCTTAGAAAAAGCCAAAGATACAGCTGGATATGATAGAATTGCCATAGAAATAAAGAATATAAAAGAAATTAATTCAAAAAAAGAAGAAGAATATGTTTATCCGTGTTATGCCTATAAAGACGGAAAATGCGAAGAAATGAAAAAATATAATTTTGAATATTAAAAACCTTATATAAAAAAATCAAGAATCTAGCATAATAAACTTCATTCTTGATTTTTATTATGCAACAAACTTAAACACATAATTAACGTAAAGTATTATCAAAATACAAAAAGAAACAAATTTTTCAAACAATAACATGATATAATATAAATAATAAAGGAGGTATAAAATGAACAAATTTATTAATATATTAAAAAAAGCAAACCCCAGTAATATTATACCACCAATAATTGCCTTAGTAGTTTTAACTCTTACTATAGGTTTTTCTGCCTATCAAGCAAATTTAGTAGTAGATGCAGGAGCCTTAGTTAGAATTCAAAAAGATATAAGAATAACAGGAGTAATAGCTTCAAACACTTCATCAGATGGAATTTCAAATTGGGAAGAGTACAATGTTAGTAACATAAGCAGTAGTATAAATCTTCCAAATAGTGACTCTACAGTAACATACAGAGTAACAATAAAAAACATCGGTAATATAGAAGCAGGAATTTTAAAAATAACCGGCTTACCAGATAATTTAAAATATACACTATCAAACTATAACTTAGAAGATCCACTATGTGATGATAATGATTCAACCAAATGCAAATTAGGCTCAACTACTACCATAGAAATTACAATAGGCTACAATGAAAATGGATATGACAGTTCTTCAACAACCCAAGTATTTAACATGAATTTTGATTTTTTCTATTTTGGTGCAATTGCTAGAATAGGAGATGAATTTTATGATACACTTCAAAATGCTGTTAATGCAGTTCCAGCAAATAACACACAAACAACAGTAAAACTGTTAGCAAGTACAAGTGAAATAATAACAGTAGCTAAAGATAAAAATATAATATTTGATTTTGGTAATAACGTATTAAGTAATGTAGGAAATAACCCGGTTATATCAAATTATGGAACCGTAGTAATATCAAATGGAATGATAACAAGTTCGGCCCCAAAAAATGGAGCAGTAAATAACGAATCAACAGGAAATATTACCATAACTGGAGGAAGTATAGTAGTAACAGGAGGTAGACAAGCACTTTATAATAATAAAGGAGTAGCTGAAATATCAGGTACAGCTTATTTAAGCTCAGTCGCAACAGAAAGAGCAGCAGTGCAAAATGTTGCTGGTGGAACTATGACAATAAAAGGCGGAACAATTATTTCAACTGGATCAAGTGCAGTAGTCAGTGCCAGCACTTTAACAATAGGAGAAAAAGATAATAATATAAATAAAACATCACCAATACTTCAAGGTATAACATATGGAATAAGTAGTTCAGCCAATTATAGTTTCTATAATGGAACTATAAAAGGAAAAACGAAAGCATACAACAATTTAAATCATATTGTTGATACGGAAGAAGGGTATAGTGTAGTTTCTTCAGAAGAAAATATAGATGGACAGTTATATAATATAGCATACCTAGGAATACATTATGAAGTAACCTTTGATGGAAACGGAGGAACACCAAGTGAAACAAAAAGAAATGTCGAAAAAAATCAAAAAATAGGCACTTTACCAACTGGAACAAGAACAGGATATGAATTAATTGGATGGTTTACAGCAAAAGAAGGCGGAGAAGAAATAACAAAAGATACAATTATAACAAGTGATACTAAATTCTACGCAAGGTGGGAAAAAACAGATGTAGCATTATTAAATGGAACATACTATCAAAGCATTCAAGACGCTATAGATACAGTACCAACTAATAATACAGAAACAACCATAACCATAATAAGAAATACCAAAGAAAATGTAACTGTATATAAAAACATGAATATTAAATTCGATTTACAAAACTACACAGTAAGCAATTCTACAAATAAAGCTGTAATAGAAAACAACGGAACAGTTAAAATAATAAATGGAACATTAACGTCTAAAACAGATACAGCAGTTATAAACAATAACGCATCAGCAAGTCTTTTAATCAGCGGAGGAAATGTGCTAGCAACAGGAACAAGACAAGCGGTTTATAATCTTGACGGAGGATATGTAGAGATAACCGGAAGTGCATATTTAAGTTCAAAGACAAGTGGAAAACCAACCTATTCAAACCTAAATAGGGCAACAATTCAGAATCTTGCCGGCGGAACAGTAGTTATTTCAGGAGGCACAATAGTTGGAGAAATTCAAAACGCTATTGCGAACGAAGGAACAATGTCTTTGGGAATAAAAGACGGAAATATAATTACATCAACGCCAATAATAAGAGGGGAAACATATGGTATTGAAAATGCAGGTACATTAAACTTTTATGACGGAAAAATAATGGGAATAACAGGAACAATACAAGGAAATACCGATGACTTAGATGGAAACATTACTTCATCTACGGAAGTATTAAATGATAAAACCTATTATATAGCATATTTAAATTAAAAAAGAAAACAATACTAGTTTTCTTTTTTTAGATAAAAAAAGAGAATCTTTAAAAATTCCCAATACAAAGTCCGAAAGAATTCGAACATATTTCCAAATGGTGCGGGTGAAGGGACTTGAACCCCCATGCCGTAAGGCGCTAGATCCTAAGTCTAGTGCGTCTACCAATTTCGCCACACCCGCAGTGGTGGACCCTGATGGACTCGAACCATCGACCGCCCGGTTATGAGCCGGATGCTCTAACCAACTGAGCTAAGGGTCCAATTCAGTTGACTTCTATATAATACCATATTCATAAACTTAATGCAATAAATTTTTAAAAAAAATTAATTCTTATTTATCATATTAAGCAAATTAATCTTAAATTTATCTGCCTCTTCATGTTCTTTAGATACCATGACACCTTTATAAGCAACAAGTTCAGATTTATGTCCTTCTTTAAGAATCTCTTCAGGTGATAAAGTAAGCAAAGTAATAGTATTAGTTCCACCATTAACACGGTAATGTAATTTTACTTCACCATGAACCTTGACAAACATCGCATCAGTAGGTAGCTTTACTTCATAATTTTTATTTCCGTTTTCTTCACTAACTAATTTACCAATAAATTCACCAGCTTTTAATTTAGGATAATATTCAAAAGAAAGTTTTTTAAATGCAAGCATATTGTATTTTTTTAAAGCACTTTCTAATTTTCTAAATTCATTTTCATTCTCATAACTAAACATGTATTTTTCTTCCATAGATGTCACCCTTCCTATTATATAATCCTACTACTATACTATCACACACAAAATAGAAAATCAAATAATTGTAACTATTTTTACTAAATTTGACACTCCTTTCACATATGTTGATAAAAATAAAAATTAATAATATAATATATTCATAAAAAAGAGAGAGATGAATAAAATGAATCAAGAATCAGTAAATGATTTGACGAGACTTTATAATCATGCAAAAACAGTGTTTAAAATTGAAAAATCGTATGAAGAAATAATAAAAACACCAGAAGATAGAATATTTTTCTTAAGAAGCATTATAAAATCTATAAAAGATGTAAAAGAAGGAAAAGAAAAAGATAAATTAATAAAGTGGTTAGATAAAAATATAGAGAATATAAATGAAGATAAAAATAATGGGATAGACATTCCAAATAAATATATAGAGTACTATGATTATATAGAAAAAGCGCCTTCAATAGAAGAAATAGAAATGTATTTTAAAATACTTAAAATAAATATAGAAAGTTTTCAGAAAAAATCAAATTACAACTTCGAAATACCACTATCAGAATTGTATACTAAAGTAACAGAAAAACTATCGATAGAGCCACATAACATAGTTCATATGTTGGGGCTTACAAAGACAAAAAAAGATTCCATTCAAGAAAGCATATTAGAAGAAATAAAAAAAGAATATAACATTGATAAAACTCTTACACCAGAAGAAGGAATAAAATTAATAAGTGAAAATTTTGAAGAATACAAAAATAAATATATAAATTTTGCAGAAAAAATAAAAAGGTGGGAAGAAACTTATAAAAAACAAAAAGGTGTAAAAATAGATGAAAATGGATATATTAAAAGAGATAACAAATATAAAAAAGCTTATGAAAAAGAGTTTGGAAAAAAGTATATATATTTTAATCAAAATTTAGCAAAACTAATTAGTTATTATAACTTTTTGAATTTTTATAATTTAAATGAAATAGTTGTTGATTACGAAGACAAAGAAACACATAAAAAAAGAAACAATTCAAGAGAAATAAAAAAATTAAAACCAGATGTTTATCTAGCATCCTACAATATAGAAAAGTATGATGAGACATATATGGAATCACTTGCCGGAAAAGAAGATACACCAATAGTAAGTTTAGTAGGATTTAAGACAAACGGATATGAAATTGCACAGACAAATCCAAAGATTGATAAAAAAATAGAACTAAGCGGAAATGCATGTACACAGATGCAGACATCAGTAATGACACTAAATGATGAATACTATAGATACTCACATTACTTTTTCATAGATTTAATAACGGAAGATGGAAAACCAATATATATATCAGATCCAAAACAAAAAATCATTTATGATATTAGTCACGGAAGAGAAAAAGAAGCAGAAAATTTAAAAGAAAGTTTAATTAACTTAAATACCGAATGGAAAGAATGTTTGAAAGATATAATAAAAAAAGAACCAAATTATAAAATAGCGGTTGTACTAAAATTAAGAGAAGATGGTAGTCAAGTAAGCGTACCAGCACCGATGACAAATGATAAATTAGATATATTACGTAAATACCTAGAAAAATTAAAAGGATATGAAATAAAATTAAACCATAAAAGATTTAAATATATAAGAATAAATGAAAAATTGAAAGACTATAAAAAAGAAAAAAAACATAAACATAGATAGAAAGGAAAAATATGCTAGAACTAAAAAATATTAAAAAAACATATAAAACAGTATCAGGTGATGTACATGCCTTAAAAGGAATAAATCTAAAATTTAGAAAATCAGAATTTGTCTCTATATTAGGAGAATCAGGATGCGGAAAAACAACACTACTAAACATAATAGGAGGATTAGACAGATATTCATCAGGCGATTTGATAATAAATGGAAAATCAACTAAAAAATTTAAAGATAGAGATTGGGATTCATATAGAAACTATTCAGTAGGATTTATCTTCCAAAGTTATAATCTAATAGGACATCAAAACATATTGTCAAACGTTGAGCTTGCTTTAACAATATCAGGAGTGTCTAAAAAAGAAAGAAGAGAAAGAGCTATTAACGCTTTAAAACAAGTAGGACTAAAAGACAAACTATATTATAAACCAAATGAACTATCAGGTGGACAGATGCAAAGAGTAGCAATTGCAAGAGCTCTTGTAAATGATCCCGATATTATTCTTGCAGATGAACCAACAGGAGCATTAGATTCAAAAACATCAGTTGATATAATGAATTTGCTAAAAAAAGTATCCAAAGATAAACTAGTAATAATGGTAACACATAATGATAAACTAGCACAAAATTATTCAGATAGGATAATAAAAATATTAGATGGAAAAATCATAAATGACTCAAACCCACTAAAAAAAGAAGAAACATATAAAGAGTTTAAATATGGAAAGACAGTTATGCACTTTAAAACAGCTTTATCCCTTTCATTTAATAATCTACTTACTAAAAAGGGAAGAACAATTTTAACAGCTTTTGCAGGATCTATCGGTATTATCGGAATAGCCCTAATACTTTCAATATCATCAGGAGTTCAAGGATATATTGACAAGATAGAAGAAGACACTGTTTCAAACTACCCAGTAGTAATTGAAAAATCATCTTTAGACTTAGGTAGTTTAATGAAAACCATGATGGATGAAAATAATGAAAAAACAAAAGAAAAAGGCAAAATATATTCCAAAAAAGTAATGGATCAAATGATAAATGTAATGAGTGCAAAGTCAAAGACAAACAACCTAGAGAAATTTAAAAAATACCTAGATAATAATAAAAAAATTAAAGACAATTCAAATGCTATTATGTATGGATATAACCTAGATATTAATTTATATAAAGATGGAGAAGAAGTATATAAAGTAAACCCAAGTGATGTTATGGAAACAATTGGAATGGGAGACATGTTAAAAGCAAGATCTACCGCTGAAAACATGTTTGGATCATCTATGAGTATGGGAAGCGATACCAACATATTTACTAAAATGATTGATAACAAAGAATTAATAAATACGCAGTATGATATCTTAGAAGGAAAACTTCCAGAAAAATATAATGAAGTAGTACTAATCACTACAAAAGAAAACGAACTATCAGACTATGTATTATATAACCTAGGTGTATTAGACAAAAATGAACTAAAAGAAAATATGAAAAAAGCCGAAAATGGAGAAAAACAAGAAACAAAAACAAAGAGCTATTCATATAAAGACTTTATAGGTCTAGAATATAAAATACTACTTAATACAGATTATTATAAAAAAGAAAAAAATATCTATGTAAATGCTATAGATAATGAAGAATATATAAAGAGTAAACTAAAAGATGCAGAAAAAATAAAAATAGTAGGAATTATTAAGCCAAAAGAAAACGTTACAACAACTGATGATACAGGAAGCGTTGGATATATAAAAGAATTAGAGGAATATGTTATAAACAAAACAAACGAATCAGAAATAGTTAAATACCAAAAAGAAAATCCTAATTTAAATATATTTACTGGTACAGACTTTCCAAAAGAAGGAGAAGAATTTGATATTAATAATCTATCAAATGAACAAAAATATGCCTTATCACAAATGAGTCCTTCAGAAATAACATCAATGATGGAAGCTTATAAAGAAAGTAAAGACGCGTCGTTAGAATCAAACTTAGAAAAATTAGGTTCAGTAGATTTAGAAAAACCATCTACAATATCAATATATCCAAAAGATTTTACATCGAAAGAAAATATAAACGATATTATAGATAACTATAGCAAAAAACAAAAAGAAGAAAATAAAATAACATATTCTGATATCGTAGGTATTATGATGTCTTCGGTTAGTCAAATAGTAAACACAATAAGCTATGTCCTAATCGCATTTGTCGCAGTATCACTTATAGTATCTTCAATTATGATAGGAATTATAACTTATATAAGCGTACTAGAAAGAACTAAAGAAATAGGAATACTTAGAAGTATCGGAGTATCTAAAAAAGACATAATAAGAATATTTAGTGCAGAAACACTAATTATAGGATTAATTTCAGGTCTTATTGGAGTAGGTATTACTGTACTTTTAACATTTCCAATTAATCATTTAATATATAAAGCAACAGGGGTAGTAGTTAAAACATACTTGCCACTTCCAGCAGCCATCATATTAGTAATTATTAGTATAATCTTAACAAGAATAGGCGGAAGAATACCATCAAAAATGGCCTCTAAACAAGATCCCGTTATCGCTTTAAGAACAGAATAAACTATGTAAAATCATAGTTTTTTTTCGAAACATATGATAAAATAAAAACAGGTGGTGATAAAATGAAAATACTAATAGTTTGTTCTACAAGCTTCTATAATAAAATAGAAAAAATAAAAAAAGAACTAGATGCAAAAGGGCATACTGTAATCATGCCAAATTGTTATGAAGACCAAGATATTGATTATGAAAAAATGACAGAAAAAGAATACTTAGAATTTTTTAAAAATATGTATCATGAAAGCAGAGAAAAAATAAGTACTGTAGATGCTATTTTAGTTTTGAATTACAGCAAAGAAAAAGACGGAAAAATATTAAATAATTACATAGGAGGTTCAACATTTTTAGAAATGTACGAAGCATTTATGCAAAATAAGAAAATATATATGCTAAATGGATATCCAAAAAGTATGCTGCAAGATGAAATAAAAGGATTTAATCCAATATTATTAAATGAAGATATAAATAGTTTAAAATAGAATTCTTTTATTTAAAAAAATAATAAGCAAACAACATACATAAGAAACTAATATTAATGAAAAACTTTAAAGCTATTAAACTGAAGATTTTATTTTATAAGTCTTTTTTTGTATAAATATGTAAACAATTAAGTAGTACATAAACTATAATGAAATAAATTATGTTATACTTATGCTAATAGGATATGTGATTATATGAATAGTTATAAATCGGGAGAAAGTTTTATAGATCATATATATCAAGAGTTAATAAACTCTGATGAAGTAAAAAAAGCAATCAACAGAAGAGGAATAAATCCTAAAAACAGAGAAGAAACTGTAAAATATTATATTGAAAGAATAGAACATGCACATAATACTAGAAGAAAAATAGATATATTAAAAAGATTCTTATTAAAAAAAGCACAATTAGAATCAAATGAATATGAATATCAAAACATAAAAGAAAAAATTAACGACATGTTTAACGATGAAAGATATATTTAAAAAAAATAAATGTTATAATTAATATAGAAGGGATGATAAAATGAAAAATAACGAAATGACAAGAGGAGAATTTTTAAAAGGAGTTGGAACTGTAATCGCAGGAGTAACAGCAGGAGTGGCTGTAGATAAATTATTACATGGCGAAGTATACGTACCATATGTAAGTGATGCACTTACAGAAGACGATGAGTATGATGCAGAAGGACAAGTAATATCACTAGAAGATTTATCAAAATTTTACCTACTAGATTATAAAATACCATATGAAATATCAGGCATGGGTGAATTATCAGGACAAACTATGAAACCCAATTTAGTAACTTTTATTGAAAAAGAAAAAGATTTATATCAAAAGATATATTTAGTTGTAAATCAAGATGAGAGTGTTTTCCACTTTAGAAGAGAAAACGGACAAAGGTATACAGAAGAAGGAGTCCAAAAATTTTATAATAATCAAAAAGAAGTATCAAGATTTATTAATATGGGAGACTATATTAAGCAAATAGGTGCAGAAAAAGATCATTATTATGCAGAAGAAATTTATGAAATTGCAAGTAGTTATCAAAGTTGGAACTTTGACCATTCTTATGAAGAAGGAAAATCAATTTAATAAAAATAAATAATCAAAAAATATATAATATATCCAATTTGACAAAAATAAGGTTTTATGATAGTATATTAACTCGTCAAAGGGAGTAGCTTATATAAACTAAAAAGTTTATAGGTATAGTTCGTCAAATCAATACGAAAGTATTCGGACTATAACATAGAAATATGAAGCAAGACTTATACATTGTATGGTCTTGCTTTTTTGCATATAGATCATACAAGTTGACTAGATGGAGGTGAAAAAAATGAGAGAAAATAATTCAAAAGAATCTAAAATGACAGCTAAAATTACAGCAGCATATATACTTTATGCAGTTACATTAACATCTATTTATTTCACAGCACGTTGTAACCCATATGAACTAGATGAAGAAACAGATGAAAATATAATGCGCGAATATAAAGAGAGAAACTTAAAAGAAATTGAAGAAACTTTAGAACAAAGTTATGAAACAAAAATATTTGAACCAGAAGAACATATATTATACATGCCAGAAAGTAAAGTAAATTTACAAAGTGATGATATGGGAGATATTGAAAAAAGCAAAGTGAGTTATAGAATTATATGTCCAGAAGGGTACGAATTATTAGGTGTTACAAATGAACATAGTGAAAATTATTATTTATTTGTAAATACTCAAACAGTAGAAGTAAAAGATGATGGAAGTGGTTCATATACAAATTTTGGAACACCTATTGAAAAAGAAAAAAATGAAAAGACACAAAAAGTAAAAACTAAATAATGTAAAACAATTTCAAAATAAAAATAAAAAATTATAATTAAGGAAGGAGATTAAAAATATGAAAAAAAAGATATTATTTATAATATTAACTATATTAATTATAGCAGCAGCTATAATTACATATAATACATTTAATAAGAATAATTCAATAAAAAAATATGAAAGAAAACATATCCAACTTTTATATTCTAGAATTTATTCTGGAGTTGATGTAATTATTGATAAAAAAGGAAATGCTTATTTAAAAATAATAGATTACAAAGATGACTACCCAATCAAAAAAGCAAAAAAACAAGAATTAAAAAGTCAATATAAAGAATATATAATTGAAGGATATCATGAGGACGTAAGTGGCTGTAATAACAAAGAAAAAAAGAATATATTTGAAGGAATTAAAATTCCAGTAGAAAATGTAGTGTCAGCATATGAAATAGATAATGGACAAGAAGAAGGCGGGAATGCCATATTATTTATCAAAAAAGATGGAACTGTCTCAGGATTTAATATTTATAATTTTATAACAAACGGATATATAAAAGTATTCGATAATATTGATGATTTAAAAGATATTGTTAGTATAGTCCAGTCAGCATCGTGCTATTATGTTTGCGGAAGTGCATCACATATAACCTATGCAATAGATAAGCAAGGACAGTTTCATCCAATTAAAGAATCGTTTATAGAAAAATAAAACCTAAAAGTCGCATTGTAAGTATTTTTACAATCAAAATTAATAAAAATTATCACAAAAAATAACATGAAATTATCAAAAAATGATGTAAAAAATAAACTGCGTAAAGATTTACCAATTATTTTAGAATAACAAAAAGAAGAAACAAAATATAAGTAAAAAAATGTCAATTATTTATTATAAACATTGTACTTTAATTATTATTTTAATATAATTAGCTTAAAGGTATATATAGAGGAGGAATAAATATGTTAATGGAAGAAGAATTTTATAAAAACCCAAAAGAATGGTTAATAGAAAATTTGACAAATTATAAAGATTATTATGAAAAGTTGATAAGTATTTATGGTGAAACTGAAAGATATAGAAAAAAGATAGATGAAATTGAAAAAATGATTGATAGATTGCAAGGAAAAGAAGTAGAAGATGCTAAAAAATATGATGATCTAATTGAAGAAATTATGACATCACTTATTGCGCAAAAAGAAAGAGAACAAATGACATACGAGAAAGCTGAAGAAGTATCTGAAATAGCTGCTGACTGGTGGGGACAAAAAGTTGATAGTCCATCTCATGATGCTGGATTAGATAAAAATATCCAACTATTAACTCAATTGTTAGTAGAAAATATGCCAAAAACAGAAAATGATAAAATAAGCGCATTTAAAAATATACTAAAAGAAATGATAAAAAAAGAATTAATTAGCCGAAGCTACATTGATTTATATGTTGACTATGGGCCAAGAGGTATATTATGTGACGCTGCAAAAGAAGCAACTTTACTGCCACAAAATCACGATGAATTTCGTATGACACATATATTCCCATGGAAAACTTCAATGCAAATTTCACTAGATCAAATTACAGTAAAAGAAGGATATGGATCAAAGCAAGAAGTTTTATTTGATAGAGATAACAAAAAAATTAAATAAATTTGAATGACATACAATAAAATAATACAATTTGACAAAACAATTATTTAAGATATAATAAGTCCCAAAGGGGGGATGATTAATGAACAATGATTTATTAAATTCTATTTTTTCATCTATGAGTATAAATGATATTTTAGAAAAAATGGACGATTCACAAAGCCATATATTTTTAAGACAATTATTTAACTATTTAAAAACAGATAGTGAAAAATATGATGCTAACGGCTTAGGAATTGAATCTTATGTAGATTTTGTAAGATATGATAAAGAAAGTAAATCTATAGTTGTTTCAAAAGAAGAACAATACATAGACTATACTGATGACGGAATTATAGAATATCCTGCTGGATCTAGTGAATATACAATATCAATTGATAAACTACAAAATAGAATAAACGCCTTAGTAAATCATAAACAAACTAAAACAAGATAAATGTTATCAAAAAAATGTTATACAGGATAAATCTTTATAACATTTTTTTACAAACTTATTTACATAAATTATTGTCATAAAAAATAAAAAAAATTATAATTAAAATAAGGAGCTATTGTATGGGAGAAAAAGAATATATTGAACTAATAAAAGAAGTATATGATGAAGTTATAGCTAATTTTAAAACATCAAGAGATAAAATAGAATTTCAAAACATTTTTTCAGACGTAGTAAAAGAATTAATTGATACAAAGGATGAAAACTCTAAAGCATCTTTCGAAGCTATAATAAGTGAATATATAAAGTCGGTAGAAGCTATATCAAAATTATCTCCAGGGTTAGCTACTGGCTTACATGATGAAAAAGAGGATATTACACTAAACACTTACAATGGTAAAATGTCAGACATACCGAATGATGATGAAATCACAGATGAAACAGTATTTGATGCATCAAGCATGACAAAAATGTTTACATCAATTCTACTTTTAAAAGAAGTGGAAAATGGAAATATAGATTTAAATAAAAATTTTTCGGATTATAGTCCATTACTTAGTAGTGTTAATATTCCAATAATTGATGCTTTAAGATTCGGAGTAAATTTAAGAACAGACGGAAGACTGGATGAACCTGATATTACTAAAGAAGAAAGAGAAAGAAGATTTAAAAGCACATTTGTATCTGAAACAGACACATTTATATATAGCGATATTCCATATATGCTAGTTCCTTTATTATTTGGAAAAACTATGGAAGAAGCTACAGAAAACTATATAAATAAGTTTTACGAATTATATAGAGATAACCTCGGACTAGCCAAAACAGGATATAGTACAATTAATATGACTGGTGGAGCTGTAAAAACGAATCTTAATGAAGAAGGTAGTGCATACAGTAAAGACGGATTATATGATCCAAAAGCAGATATATTTGAAAGAATAGTTGGATATGTATCTGGACACGCTGGAGTTACAACTACAGTTGGTGACTTAGAAAAATTATTCGATTATCTAAAACATGGTTTGCTAAATGAAGAGTCACTAAAAATATTAACAACAACTACTCAGCCAGAATCAAAAATATTATTAGATAAAGAAGGTAATCCAGTTATAAGAAGAGGTAAAGAAGTTGTAATTAATCATGCAATGGGAGTGTATATTAATACTGGAAGTATTCGTGAAAGTGATATTCCTGCAAGATATTCAAATAATACTTTTGCTGCTGAAGGGTCTACTGGAACATATTCAGTATTTGATATAGAAAATGGACTAAATATGACTTACCTTTCAAATATTAGAAGTGGTAGCTATTCTAAGTCTATAAATACAGAAGGTTATACTTATGGTGACAATGAAGATCCAATGCCAAAAAACTTCGAAACTACATTATTATCAGGTACCCACTTCTTTAATGATGAATACTCTATTCCAGATCCAACAGGTAGTTTGATTAGACCAGATGGAACGAGAATGGCCTATGTAAGAGCTACGAACAACTTCAAAGAAGAAGGACTAGAAACATTATTGAAACTAAGAATAGCAAAAAAGGTACTTACAAGAAAAGCACAAATAGAGTGTAGCAACGAAGAATTACAGGAAGCACTAAAAGAAATAAATGAAGCATTTAATCAACCTAATTATAGTGATATAGTAAAAAATGAAAATGATAAAAAACGAAAGTAAAAACTTTTGTTTTTTATTTTTATGTTTTTATGATATTATAAATATAAATAGGAAGGAAGAATCACATGGTAGACAACTATACAAGCCTTTTAAGAGAAACATGGGATGAGTTATTTAATGAGTTAGATACATTAGATCAAAAAAGCAATTATGAAAGTATATACAAGGAAACTATAAATGATCTAATGGATAATGATAAAGAAAATTATCAAACAATCTTTGAAGCACTTATTGATGATTACCTAAAAGACGTTAAAGCCATTGCTAAAATGTCGCCAGGGTTGGCAACAGGACTAAAAGATATTAAAGACAATATTACATTAAATATATATACTGGATATACTTCAGATAAAAGTATTGCACAGAAGATAACAAAAAACACATTATTCGATATTGCAAGCATAACTAAACTTTTTACCGCACTTTTACTACTTAAAGAAGAGGAAAAAGAAAATATAAATTTAAAAAAATGTTATTCAGATTATTCAGATAAACTAATCAATATAGATGTACCAATCATAGATGCATTAAGATTTGGAGTGGAAATAAGAACGCCTGGTAGAATAGATGAAGATAATATAAGCGTTGAAGAGAGAATGCTCAGATTTGAAAAAGCCTATGTTTATAAAAGAAATACATTTATTTATAGTGACGTTCCATACATGCTAACATTAATGCTTTTCGGAAATAATGAAATAGATGCAAACATAAATTATATAAAAAAATTCTATGAAACATTTAAAAACATAGGACTAAATAATACAGGATATTTTACAAATCAAAAAACAGGTGGACTATTAAGCATATCCTCAGATGAAAAAGTTGAAATATTTGATCCAAAAGCACGAAAATTTGAATTTGAAAATGGTTTTATTTTAGGTCATGCCGGAGTAACAACAACAGTAGAAGACATTCAAAAACTTTTTGTAAACTTAAATAATGGATTTTTATCAAAAAAATCTATAGAAAAACTAATAACTCCAATTACAAATGATAAATATTTGTTAGATCAAAATGGAAGTCCAGTGATTAGAAAAGACAAAAAAGTATTAATTAATAGAGGTATGGCAGTATATTTAAACATAGGTGATATAAGAAAATGTGATATAGCTAAAGGATATTCCAAAAAAGCATTCGCATCCGCAGGATCTACAGGAACATATACAATATTTGATTTAGAAAATGGATTTAATACAATTTTTTTATCAAATATAAAAACAACATCATATTCAAAAACCTTTTTCACGGATAATTATATATATGGAGATGAAAAATATCACTTACCAAAATTTTATAAAACAACACTTATCGCAGGCACAGGAACTAAGAGAGATGGAAAAATAGTTAAACCTGATGGAAGTGAAATGAATTATTCTAAAGCAACAAATCACTTTAAAGAAGAACAATTTAAAACATTACTCAAACTTAGATTAGCCAAAAGATTCTTGTTAAAAAAAGCACAATTAGAATCAAATGAATATGAATATCAAAACATAAAAGAAAAAATTAACGACGTGTTTAACGATGAAAGATATATTTAATAAGAAATTATATACACATAAGTAGGAGAATAGTATGAATATTTTAAAAGATGAAAATAATAACTATATAAAAGATACAAGTCCATATGAAAAATTTAAAAGAATAGACAATGATATTATTTCATTTTATATGAAATATAATCAATTAAAAAATCTATATAGACAAGGGTGGCTAAAAGTGCGAATTGGCTTAGAACACAAAGAAAAATGTGAATCAGTTGCTGATCATTCATTTTCAGTCGCACTGCTATCTTTAACAATAATAGAAAAAGAAAAACTACCACTAGATGCATTCAAATGTATAAAAATGGGGATTATACACGAACTAGGTGAGATATATGCAGGAGACTATACTCCGTATGATAATATAACAAAAGAAGAAAAACATATTAAAGAAAAAGAAGCTATAATAAAAGTATTGAATACTTTAGATAAAGAAAATGATTTTTTAGAATTATGGGAAGAATTTGAAATAGGAAAAACGGAAGAAGCTAAATTTATTAAAAGTGTGGATCAATTAGAATTTTTATTACAAGCGTGTGCATACGGTTATGATGCAAAATATTTTAAAAAGTGCATAGAAAAAATTGATAATTATTATTGTAAAAAAATAGCTAAAGCAGCTATTATAAGTACAAATGGAAATAAAAAGCCAAAAATAGTAGATTAAAAAAATAGTGAGAAAAATAGATGATGAAAACATATAATAGAAAAAACACATTTTAAATTATAATAGTAGACATAGTATTAGGAAGTAGAAAAGAACATACATGATATTCAAAAGTAGATATAATAATATATTAGCTTAATTTAAGATAAAGATCATCTAAAGTTAATGGGACTAATTCTTATTTTAAAAAGCCCAATTTGACAAAAATAAGGTTTTATGATAGTATATTAACTCGTCAAAGGGAGTAGCTTATATAAACTAAAAAGTTTATAGGTATAGTTCGTCAAATCAATACGAAAGTATTCGGACTATAACATAGAAATATGAAGCAAGACTTATACATTGTATGGTCTTGCTTTTTTGCATATAGATCATACAAGTTGACTAGATGGAGGTGAAAAAAATGAATAAAGAAGTGATCAAAAATTTAAAAGTATTCGCACTATCGACTCTTTTAACCAGTAGTATTGTACTATCAGGATGTAGTTCAAATAAGCCACTAAGTGATTATACTGATGAAGAAATAAAAGAAGAATATGAAAGACGTAGTGAAGAAACAAATCAAACATTAGAAGATAAAAGAGAAACAAAAGTATTTGAGACAGGGCAGCACGTTATAGAAATTGTACAATTATATGATTCAATTAATTTAAAAAGAAGAATTGAATGCCCAGATGGATATGAGTTAATTTCAACATGGAGTTATAGCATAAATGATAATACGCATTTTGGCTATATTTTCTGTAATACATTACCAGTAGAGGCAAAGTTAGATGAAAATGGAGAATATACAAAATTTGGAACACCTATTGAAAAAGAAAAAAATGAAAATACACAAAAAGTAAAAACTAAATGATGTAAAACAATGTCAAAATAAAGCTAAAAGACTTTAATTATATGTATTATTATAATATAATCAAATTAAGAAGAGGAGTGATTTAACATGAGCGAATTTAAAAAAGTAAATATAATAGAATACGTAAAAGAAGGATTAGAAAATGGTAAATTAGTACCAATTCAAGCAAAAAAAACTGCACCAACTCATTTAGTTCCAGGTACATTAGGAGAGGAAGTTATCTCATGGGTTGAAAATAAGGACGGGACTTCAAGAATAGAAAGAGAAGAAAAAGTAGAAAAAGATTCAGAAACTGAACAGCCAGGATGGATAGCAACAAAAGTTGATTCAAACGGAAATCCAGTAATCGATGGAAACGGTCATAAAAATCAGTGGATAATTAAAGACTCATTTTTCAGAGCCAATTATGAGCCTTCAAAAGTAGGTGATAATTTATATCAGAAAAAAGCTGTTCAGACACTAGTACAAATACCAGACAATATTGAATTTGAAAATAAAAAAGGTAAAGTAATGACAGTTGAAGCCGGAGGATACATAAATATTACAGATTTATCAAATATGCATGGAATATCAGAAAGAGACTTTAATGACACTCATGAACTTGCACATACTGTAAGTCTTGATAATGGTGAATTTGTTGTTATAACTGAGAAAGATGGAACTATTACAGTAGGGCTAAAGAATGCTTTAAGAGCTGCTGACTATGAGAATTTACTTGGAACTTTAAACATTCCAGAAGGAACAATAATTAATACACCAATATTACTACCATCAAAGCCAAACCAAGAAGGACAAAGTAATCAAAACATTAATGGTAATCTTACAATTAGTACAGAAGATGGTGTTAATTATGTAATAGTTGGTAATAGTGTAAGCAATATAATTGTTTATGATTCAATGAGAAAACAACTTGAAGAGGTTGCTGATAAGTCAGAAAATGGATTAATAGAGCATCAAATATCAGAGCCATTACCAAAAAGACACAGATAAAATTATATAAAACATAAGCATAAATAATAAAAAAGGCAACATATTTAATTGTTGCCTTTCACTCTATAATTATAAGATAAAAATTAAGGAGAGTATATGACTAAAGAAGAATATGAAAAAGAACTAAAGCGTATACAAAATGCAAGATTTTCTAAAGAAACTAAAGAAAGATTAATAAAAGAATTATCTGATGAATATAATTCAAGAAATGCTGAGAAACCAAAAGAAGGATTAAATAAATTGTTATCGAGAGCAATCATAGGAACCATGGATAATCATCCACACGACCACGCTTTAGGAAATGGAATGGCTGTAGCTATATCAAAGTTATATAACGAACATTTATCAAATCTAGAAGCTGCAGAATTATTTTGTAATTATATTTCAGCAAAAAGTTTAAGATTTAATACTAGTTTAAGAGAAGAAGTTTTAAAATATTATAGAGAAAATACTGACAGTAACATCATTATAGATATTATTAATCTTTTAAAAGAAAATACTAGAGAAAAAGATAAATTAGTAGATATAATGCATACTGTAAGTGAAATTATTAGACATAATGAAAAACAGAAAAATAGAACCACAAATGAATTTGAACAAGTTTTGATAATTTATCCTGGATACTTTATAAATAACACAAATTATAAATTCTTTAATTTTTTATTTAAAGAATTTAAAGATAACATTGACATAGAAAAATTATTTGATGTTATTTCAAAAGAAGATGACATTGAAATAGAGGATATAACTAAGACGTGTTATAGTGTATTATCTAATATAGATGGATTTATATTAAGAGACTCTTACTCCGGAACACTTTTAGATGGGAAAATTGATCTAGCTAGTGATAGAGGATATAGAAGCAAACCATATTGGCCTCAGCAAGATGCTGTAGGAAGTTTAGCATACGATAACAACCACTTTATAAATGTAGTTGCAGATGGTGTAGGAGGAACAGATAAAGGTCACGAAGCTAGTTTAGAATTTGTAAAAGAAATACTAAGTTGGTATAGAAATATATCAATTCAAGTTTTAGATGATGTAGATAAAATGAGTTTTTTCCTTAACAGCATGGTAAAAGCAATTAACAAAAAGATATTAGATAAATATAATGGAATCGCACAAACAACATATGTTATTGCACTAACAGCTGGTGATAAAACGATTATATCCAATATAGGTGATTCTACAGCCTACGCATATGACGAGGATAGTGATCAGTTGATAGAACTTACAACCTTAGATTCATACTCGAATGGTCTAAGTTATGAACAAGCAAGAAACAACCCAAATAATAATGTTATAAAGGAAGACATAGGATATTCATACCAAATTAATCCACATATAAATATAATAGAAAATAATGGACAAACTATTATACTATCTAGTGATGGAATAACAGATTTAGCTAGTGAAGAAACATTTAAAAGTTATTTTAGAGATAATACATCAGCTAGACAAATGGTCGATAATGCAGTATATAATCCAGATGATGCACCACATAAAAGAGAGGATAACGTATCCGCAATAAAAATAAAGCTTCCAAGTGGAAGAATAAAAAGAAGGGGGCTATAAAATGGAAGAAGATAAAATAATTATAGAAACAAAAGAAGGTCCAAAAGAATTTTATAAATTGGCTACATTTTACAGTAACAAAAGAGATAAAAGATATTTAATATATACAGATAAAGAATATACAGACGGCTTATTAAATGTTTATGGAAGTATCATAGAAACAGGAAATGATAAAGTAAAATTTATCGAATTAGATGAAGAAGATAAAAAAATAATAGAAAAAGCAATAAATAAATTAAAAGAAAGCAATATAACTATCTAATAAAAAATTATGATAGTAGAAGGTGTTATATGCAAAAATATAAAAATAAAATCAAAGATATCATTTTAAATGGCAAAGAGGAAGTATTTAAAAAAAGACAAAAAGAAATTGCTCCAAAATTAAAAGAGATAATTAATGAATATAAGAAAATTATATCAGAAAATAAAGAACTATTTGATAATTATCATAATTCATTTTATGATGAAAAAAATATAGACACGGCTAATGAATTAATTAACTATTTTAGTAATGAATTAAATAAACTAGAACTTACAGAGTTCGATTTAGATTTAATAATTGACGACAATAAAATGACACTTCTAGATTTTATATTAAAATATAAACCAGCGCTTACCTTAGATAATTTCAGTTTAGGTGGTTCATATAATAAAATAGGAATTAAATTCCTAGAAAAAATATTAACTAGCAATGACAAAGAATATATAAAATATCTCCATGAAATAGGCTTTTATGGAAGTCCAGAATTATTTTTAACAGAAATAAATGGGAAAAAAGTAATAGACTATTTAATTGATAATTATGAATTGTATCATAGCTTTTGTGGCATAAAGTTTAATTTAGTAATAAACGATTTTGAAGTAAAAAAATACGTATTGGATAATATCCAAACAGGAAAATATAATTTTCAAAAAAAAGAAAAAATGTTTACTATTTTAAATACAATGAATTATACAATACAAGAATTATTCAAAACAATTACAATTAATGGTGAAAAAACAAGTATATTTGAACTTTATCTATCAGAAAATATATTAAAAGATAAATTAAATAATGTAATTGTACCAGATTACATATTAAACATTTTAATAAGAAAATTTAAAGAAACAGATAACGAAAAATTAAAAAAAGAAATACGTGATTGTATAAATAATATTTGCTTAGATAAGAAAGTGGTAGAAAAAATCGATGAAAAAACAAAAGACTACTTAAAAAAAGCAAACATAAATTTAAAAATAGTAAATAAAGAATATTATGAATCTGAAGAAGAAAAATTTAATAAAAAAATTGAAGAACTAATAAATATATTAAAAGAAGGAACACCTTCAACAGATAGTTTAATAAAATACGTAATAGAAAATTATATAAATATGTATAAAATTAATAGCCCGCTAGCCTTGACAGAAATAGAAACACTGATATTAATAAAAAAGAATAACCCAAATTTTCATATAGAAGATTCTAATGTTGGTCCAAATTTTGATAATGACACTATTCATTTAATTTTAACAGATAAAACTCATCCACATTACCATGTTGAAGATAATTATAGTGTATTTAATCATGAAATGACACATGCATTTCAATACTATTGCTTTAATGATAATACTCCAAGAGAGTATTATTCTACACTTCCTAATAAAGAAGATATAGCAGATTTAGTAGCAGAATACTCAGAATATATAATCAATAAAATGAACTCTGTTATTGACACTTTAAATTTAAAACCAGATTCCATTGATAAAGAAAAAAGAATAAAATATATATCTCTTAATTTATTTGGCTACGAAAGAGAAATAATAGATATATTTGATACTATTTTATGTTTTACTGATCATCTAAAACAGTTAGGCTTTGAAAAAGCAGATTTGATTGAAGGCCATCCTTACGACTATATGAAATATGGAGGATATGACTTTTCAGAGATGCTCGCAGATTATAAGTCAGTTATGTCTTCAGATAGAGAAGAATTAAAAACAATCGTCAAAAATATATTGCCTGATAGTTGTACATATTTTATCGAAAATTTCTATATGAATATGCTAAAAAATTATATTAATATATATGCACATGAATATAGTGATGAAATAAGAAAAGAACAAGAAGAAATAAAAGTATCACATACTGAAAGATAAACATGTAAGTTTATCTTTTTTAACATTAGTTTGAAAAAGAGAATATTAATTGTTATAATCAACATTAGAAAAGGAGTAATAACATGTTAAAAATAAATGGCTATGAATTCGATATAAAAGAGTCAAGCATAAATATAACCCCTTTATTTTATGCCGGAGAAGAAATATGTAAAAATGCTTATATTTTTATAGAATTTCACGACAAGAAAATAAATAATAAAACAAGAGGAGGAACATTTAGTTTTGTTATAAACAATATTTCTTTAAATGATAAAAATGAAATAATTCTTAGAAAGTACGAAAATAATGAGGAAAACGAAAAAGAAATATATAAAAATATAAGTCATGAACTAGAAAGAATTGACACAGTTAGTTTAAAAGCTGATTATTCGACTAATATATTAGAAATAGATAATCTATGGAATGCAGATATCTTTGATAGTAAAGCTTATATAAACTTTATCGAAAAAAAAGAAAATGAATATGTAATAAATTATTTAACTGAATTTAAAATAGAAGAAATAACACCTTACGAAGATAAAATTACATTAGAATTTAAAGGGTATTTAACATATTCTAAATAAAAAAAATAAAAGTAAGTTGAAGGAGTTTAAAGTATGAATAAAGAAGAACTAATCAATAAAATAATCGATATAGTTAATTTTATCACAAACGGAAAAGTAAAAATGTTTAATCAAACATTTAATGGACATCCTTGTTTTTATTTACTTCATACGAAAGAAGAACTTAAACAGAAACTAGATAGTATATTAAAAGAAAAAAAATATGACAATTACGACCTTTATTATTATACAAATTATATGTTCAAGTATATGCTGAATAAATATGATTCACATACTAAAATTAAGTTTATTAATGATAAGTACCTACCAATCAAAATAAAAATTTTTAATAAAATACCATATATTGTAGACTGCAATAATGAATATAAAAAATATAAAGGAGCTAAAATAATAAAAATTAATGATATTAATATAGATATAATCAATAAAGAGCTTGAAAAAATAATTTGCTATCCATCTGATAATTATCTAAAAATAGAATTAGAAAAATATCTATCCGATGTAAATGTACTTAAATCATTACCATCAGTAAATATATCAAATATAATTAAATTAAAAACAAATAAAGGTGAAATAATTTTTGATTTAGATAACTTAAGTGAATATAAAGATATAAATATAAAAGAAAACTACAGTTTAGAAATAATAAATAAAACAGCACTAATAACATACAACTCCTGCAGAGATGAAGAAAAAATGATAGATCTTATTAACAAACTAAGTAATATGAATAAGATAGATAATTACATAATTGATATAAGAGGAAACGGTGGAGGAAATTCAAAAGTTAATAAACCATTAGAAAAATTTCTAAAAAATAAAAAAACAATAGTACTATGTGATGAAAAAGTTTTCTCAAGTGCTATAATGATATTGATAACTCTAAAAAATCAAGGAGCGATTATCATAGGTACTCCTCCAGCTACATCTATTAATTATTTTGGTAATTGTGCAATGCAAAAAGAACTAAAAAACATGAATTTAAAAGTAATGGGAAGTGCTACTTATTGGTATTATGATGAAAATTTAAAACTTCATGGATATTATAAAGATGATTTTAAAAAAGCACTAAAAGAAAATCCAAATATGATAAAACCTATTTTTATAGATGTAGATAAAAAGATAGAATTAACATTAGAAGATTACATTAATAATAATGACTCAGTACTAAATTATGCATTAAATAAATTACAAGGAAAGATGAAATAAATGAGAAAAATAAAAGGTAAAGAAATAAACAATTAAAAAGAAGCAAAAAAAATAAATCTAAAAGAAGTTAGAGTTGATTGTTTAGATAGCAATAAAGCATCGGTTAAAATAATAGAAGCTAATAAAGGAAAGAAATATAAAAGTATATTAAAAAATGGAGAGAAAATAAACTTATATATATTTGAAATATAAAAAAGAAAGGATAAATATGATAATAAATCACAAAGGAACAAAAACTCTTAAGACAGAAAGGCTCATCTTAAAGGCAGTAGAAGAAAAAGATTATAAAAGTCTTTATGAAAATTTGTTTGGAGATAAAGAAGCGTGTGAAATATGTAAATGGAAATATTGGGAAACTTATGAAGAATTTAAGAAAGAACAAACAATTATAAAGGATAAAAATTATTATAATTGGATAATATATTTAAAAGATAAAACACCAGTAGGTATGATTGGGGTCCATACTCAAGATGATAAAAACTATAGTTGTATTATTGGCTACCAAATTCATCCAAAATATCAAAATAATGGATACTGTACAGAAGCTTTAAAAGAGGTAGCTAGTTTTCTCATAAAGGAAGTAGGATATTACAGATTAGTTTGCGAGTATGAGGATAATAATATAGCATCTAAAAGAGTAATGGAAAAAGCAGGGTTCATTTATGAAGGAACTAATAGAAGATCAGTATATAAAAATAATAGATTTAAGGATATACACGTTTATTCATTAATCAAAGAAGATTTAAAATAAATCAATAGTGTAAATTTGACAAAAATAAAAAATAATATATAATAAGCACTCGAAATTAATTAAAAAGGGAGTGAATTATATGAAAGCTGATGCTCAAGAACAAAAAAGACTACAAACAATAATGCTAACAAGTGGTTCTTCATCATATGAAACAGACTATTTTAATTCAAATTCATACAATAGTCTAAGACAGACAATGCATGAAAATTTACCTAAGAGGAATTATGAATTAAATATCCCGCTTTGCTCAAAAAGCGAAGTAATTAATGCTGGAAGATATGTTATAGATAAACATTTCGGAAACTTAGATTTAAGGGTTAGATTTGCAGATGGAGACGACATGGAATCACAATTACATGCAATTTTTGGATCTAATCCTGCTCCAGATAAATATGAAGATATAATAAGATATATAAACAATCATATTTCTCTTTTGAAAGTAACAAATATTCCAGTTTCTCTAAACTGTAATCAAGAGACAAACGGGTATGTAAGGTCAACAATTTTTTATAATCCAAATGATATGGAAGAAGAGTATTTTAAAAATCTCCCAGACTGTGTGAGCAAAATAGGATTAGAAGGACCATGTAATGAAAATATGAAATGCATGCACGTTCACGAAATGGCTCATGCATTAATTAACAGACATAAAGGAAGCATACAAAACTTGTTAAATGATGAGGCTTTTTCAATATTTATGGAAAAAGTTGCTGCAGATGATCTTGACCCAGACGGAAAATTACTAGACTTCAAAACAATAATTAGATTATTACAAATAAAACAAAATATATTAGATAATGAAGTATTAGAATATAATGAAAGCAACTTCTTAGGAGCACTTCAAGTCAAAAAATATATAATATCTACTCTGCACGCTACCGCACTTTTTAATACATATTCAAGATCAAGTAAAAAAATTAAAAAAGAAATAGATACATCTTTAGGAAAAGTTATTTGCGGAGAAGATACCTTAGAAAGTGTTTTAGAACATTATGAAGCTAGCTTAGATAGAGGAACTAGAATAATGAATAGGCAAATAAAAGAATATCAAAAAAAGATTGCCAAGAACTAAGTAAGGTATAAATAATACTTTACTTTTTTAATGTAAGCATTTATCATAATATTAGAAAAAAGGAAGTGACCTATGAAAAATTTAAGAGAATTTAGATATGCATTTGTGTACAAAGATGAAGATTTAACCAAGGGCAAGATAAGTGCAAAATTTACTAAAGAAAAAGAAATAAAGAAAAATATAAAAACAAAAAAAGGATTTGTTATTAACTTAATAGCATATAACAGTAAAAATGAGGAATATGAAATTAATATGTTACTAAACTTAGATAAAGAAGAATTAAATAACATGCCTAATAAATTTGTTAATATATCTGATAAAGAATGTTTTATTGATTTTTATAGGCCTAATATAAATAACGTTCCTACTATTGGATTAAGTAGAGTTGATGATTTATATTCAAATCCAGGAAATATATGGGTACTAAAAGAAAGTGATAATACATACTTTTTTAAAATATCTATTCCAGAGGAAAATCTATTTATATGGTTTTATTTAGAAAAGGATATGATAGTGAATGAATAATAAAGAAGAATATTTTAAAGCACAAATAAAACTTAACAATTTCTATAATTTATATAACTCAATAGATAAAAAAACTAACAAAAAAATAAAAGATATATTTGATTATAAAAGAATAAAAGATAATACTTTTATATTCGATAAATATACTTCTATTCTCTATGAAGAAATGATAAATATTATTTATGATTGTTTCAAATTTCAATTACAAACAATTTATAAACTATTAAATAACAAAGAAGAAAATAATATTAAAACAATTATTAATGACATGCCAGTTCAAATAATAAATGTAATCAATAAAAGCTTATTTGATGAAATTAAATTAGAAGATTTTATAAATATTAAAGAAGAAAAAGACAAACCTACATTATATTATGTATCTACATGCTGCGATTACTTAATGGATATATTAGAAATGTTCTATGAAACTGAGAAGTATGAAAAAACAAGAGAAAAATTCTTACAAAGAGATGAAGGAATAGAAGAAAAACAAGTATTAGACCTAATAAAAGCAAATAAAGGTAATAATAAAGTAAATAAATAAAATAATAATGTATTAAAGCATATATAAAAAGGTGATAAAATGAATAACTTATATTTAATAGAAGATAGTGAAATGAAAGATATCGAAAAAATAAAAGAATATAATGAAGATTTTATGAGAGCAAACCCTAATTGGATACCATTTGTTACAGAAGATAATTTTGAAGAATTTTTAAAAGAAATAGAAGATAAAAAACAAGGAATTGGAAATGACGGATTAAAGGAAATATTTTACTGGTTTATGGAAGAAGGCAAAATAATAGGATCTGGAAGTATAAGATTAAATCCAGAAATAGATGAATATACAGAAAAAGTATGTGGACATTTATTTTATCAAATTATCCCTTCTAAAAGAGGAAAAGGTTATGGAACTATGCTTTGTCATTTACTTTTAGAAAAAATGAAAGAATTAGGATTCAAAGAAGCATTAATCTCATGTTTTGATACAAATATTGGATCTATAAAGATAATAGAAAACAATGGCGGACAGTTTATAGAATATTATATTGATGAAAATGAACAAAACCCAGAATATAGAAAAAACAGAAGATATAAATTTGATATTGAAAAATCTTTAGAACAATTTGATATAAAAACAATAATAAAAAAATAATTAACAATTATACTTAAATAAATGATATAATAAACTAGAAAGTAGGGATATAATGGATGGATTAAATATAACACCAATGGATATCTATAATGAAAACGAAGATGATTTAGATATTGATACTATCATTTATTATTTATTAAAAGGTGGAGAACTAGATGAAGTTCCAGAAAAATTTATAACACAAGAACATTTATACTATTCACTCCAAAGTATTTCTGATAAAATTTTAGCAGGAAAAGGAAAAGAAATTTCACCGGTTGTTACTAAATTCATTCAACGATATTTGGGAATAGGCGCTAAAAAGAAAATAAATAGTAGTAAAATCAGACTATCTTATGATGAATATTATGCAGCATCATGGGGTGCTAATTGGTTAAAGTATTTTAGATTTGACGAAAAATATAAAAATGTTAACGGTAAAATAACAACAATTAAATACATAGGAGAAGATGGCAGTCAAATAGAAATCACCAAAGAAATGGCTGAAGAAGTAATTAGCATATTAATTGAAAATGATATACAACCTATTAACTGTATAGTAAATACTGCACTGTTAAAATATGCAGGCGGTAATTTAGAACAATTAATCACACAAATAAAATCTTATGATAATTATAAAAGTGAAACAGAAAAAAATGCTAGAAGACGATAAAGTCTCCTAGTATTTTTTTATATAAAAAAGGTAATTAATGTGAATTTGACAAAAACATAAAAAAGCTTATAATAAACACCCGAAATTGAAAGATTTATATCTAAAAGGGGTGTTATAAATGACTGAAGAGTTATATAACAAGTTGAGTTTGTATAAAGATTCAATCTTGTGTCTTAGATTTAACTCACTTGAAAATATGAATACGGAAGAAATAAAAAAACATTTTGAAAAAAGTATCACTAATATTAAAAACATACTAAATAATATTCAAAATGACAAAAACATTGATGTCTTTATTAACATAATTACAGAAATAAAAATAGAATTAAGAAGAGAATTACTAGAAGAATGCCAGGAAAAGGCAGCTGTAATGAACCAGTACGGAACGCAGTATATTGGAGCAGAAGACTATAATCCGATACTAATAAGAAATTACTTAATAGAATTATGTGAAAATACAATAAAAGAAGTATTAAATCCACAAGAAGATGAAGAAATAGATGAAATTGAAGAAGCAAAAACAAATAAAATATACTTATATTCATCAAAAATGCCGAAGTCAAAAAATGATTTTAAATCATTGAAATTGATTAGGGAAGATTTAGAAAGCATACCAGATGTATACTACGGATCTTTCCAAACAATAATTAAAGAAATGCATTCTGGAATTTGCGATGGAAGAGAACATAAATGTAAAGTACTTAACAATTCTAAATTGGGAGGTACTCGTGAACACAGAGCGTACCATGGAGTTCGTCTATATGAAAATACAATTCAAACATATAATAATAAAATTAGAAAAAAAATAAAAAGTTTAGAAAAGGAACTAGGTGCTGAAATACACTTTGTATATAAATTAGAAATAAAAAAATGTAATCAAACTAATGGACTTGATGAAGAACGTGAAAAAAGGTATAAAAATGAGAATAATAATTATGAGGAACTCATAGAAAGTTTAACAGCAGATGATGTTAAAAGATTAGCTGATGAAACATATGAAATAATAAATAAATATCTAGAAGACAATAAAAAAGATAAAACCAAAGAAGAAATAGATGAAGAAATCACACTATATACTGTAATAGATATCATAAATACTTATTTACACACTAACTACAATTTAAATAATAATTCAGTATTTGAATTTACTGAAGAAAGAGCCATAGAAAATGAAAGATATCAAATATACAAGAGAGTTTTAATTTATCTCAACTCTAAAGAACTAGGAGAATTAAAAGAATTATCAAAAATATTTAACTCAATTGATAACAACAATAATGATAATTGTTCTGCGGATAAAGAGAAAGATATAATAATATCAATAATTATGTACTTATTAAGAAAAATGACTCTAGAAGAATTAAAAGAAACAGAAATAAACATTTTATTGTTAATAGACTATAAAGATGAATATTTAATAAAAGACCAGACACAAAAAGAGGAGGGCGAGTATGGTAGAAAGTCATAAAAAAATTAAAAACATTGAAAGCAACAATAGAAAATCAAAAAAATATAGATTGTTAACTGACTCAAATATTAAATATGCCGTTTTTGAGGAAAAAGATTTAAATACACGTTACTTCATGTACTTTGTAAAAAAATACTGCTTAAGTAATGGAATTAAATTTGATATAAAGAATTTTGATAATAAAGAATTTACAGACTGGATACATGAATATATACAAATCACAAATGATTATGCTAAATTTTTAACATCATATGACATTGATTTAAACTGCCCTTCTCTAGCAGAAACAGGAAAAGGAAAATTTGATTCAATCATAGGACCAGAAGCAAGTGAAATATCTATTTTCTCAGAAATAATGGAAAGACCAAAAATAATTTTTGGAGATGTTGAGAAAGGACTATTAATACATGATAATAGAAGAATAATAACATTAGATGATTTAAATATAGATACATTAATAACACAAAACCCAAACTTCTTCACTGAAGTGGAAGACTTTACTACATTTGCGAATAGTCTAAACAAAAATATTACTTTTGGAGTATATGGTAATTTTAGCGATAAAGATATAAAAAATAAGACAAATATGATAAAAAGACTTTTGGAAAACACAAGTGACACAATATTCGAGTATGACACATTTAAAGATTGTTTCTATATGTTAGTTACTACAAGAAGACAAAAAATAAAAACTAAAACATTAAGTTTGTAGAAGGTGAAAAGATGAAATATTTATTAGATGATGATGTATTTAAACTTACATATTTATTCAAAGATAAAAATGTCATATTTGAATTTGAACTATTTTGTACTTTTAACAATATACATACTATTAGTGACCTTTTGAAACATGGAGAAAAAGCAAGAAATGAAAGAGCTTTAAAAGAAATAATAGAAGAATTTAAAAATATAAAATTAAAATTTGATGATGAATTAACTGAGAAAGAATTAGAAGAAAGAAATAGTGAAAGGAAAAGGATAGAAATGGAAAGCAGAAGAAAAAGAGCTCAGGAAAGAGTAGAAAAATTATTAAAAAAAGAAATAGAAACATTAGGCTTACCATCAGGTATAAACAGAAAACTAAGAGCTCGTGAAATATATAAAATACATGAATTGATTGATGGTTCAAGCTATATATTTTTTGGACAAGATTCGACTATTTTTAAAGAATCAGAATTAAATAAGATAATAAAAGCATTAAAAGAACATGGATTATACCTTAATATGCTAAATCCAGTAACCGAAACCCTTGATGTAGTATCATCAGTCGATTTAGAACCAGATACTATAAGTCCAGAAAAAGCATCTAAAACAGAGAAGGCAGTGCCAGCTGAAAAGAGAAAAAGAGTAAAATGGGAAGATCGTATTAATTATATAAAAGTATTTTATAATTATTTTGGACATACACTTATTTCTGAAAAGTTTACAGCAGCAGACAACATAGGTAAATGGGTTGCTACTACACGAAGTGCTTGGAAAAACGGAAAACTATCAGCAGAAAAAATCGAAGATTTAGAGCAAACTGGTATGTCAAAAGAAGGAATAGGAATTAGTTCTGAATCAAAAACAAGAATGTTAAAATCTCTAAATATAAGAAAAATAACAATAAAAGAAAAAATATTATATACATATTATATTGATGGAACTATAAAGTCTACAACAGATGAAGAGTTTATTAAAATGTTAAGAGGAGAAGAATTGCAAGAAACAAATGAAGGTATAATTGACATTCCAGATGAAATAATGGAGGCTGTTAAAAATAGCAGTGAGCCATATACAGACGAAGAAATGGAAATATTGATGCAGCAAGTATTTGAAACAACTCCAGATGAGGAAGTTATGGAAAGTACTGAAGAATTAGAAGATGGAACAAATATAAAATTAGTGCCAGAGCAAGAAGAACATTCATTAGACTTATATTCACTAATGCAAGCAAGAATAGAAGAGATGATGGCTAAAAAACAAGCCATCTCAGAAGAAAATGAAATAAAAAGATTTTTAATAGAAGAATATAGAGACAAATTATTACATGAATTAGATAGTTTAATTCAAGAAAGTATGCAGTTAGACATAGAAATAAATAGCATTATTGGAATAAATAATAGTATAGAGGCTGCTATTACGTCACAAACATCCGGTGAATCCCAAGAAACAGCAGAACAAATAAAACAACAAATCGAAGAAATAACAGAAGAAAATGAAAGAAAAAAAGCACTAATTCAAGAATATAGAAAAGTAGAAGAAGAACTAAAAAGAGTTCAAAATGAAAGTGAAGAATTAGATTCACAAATAACTTTCATATCTAATCAAACAGACGAAAGTAAAGTTAAAAAGTTGGGTGAAAAATAATGACAGATGAAGAATTAATGCAATTATCAGAACAGCAATTACAAGAACTAATTAAAAACACAAAACTAGAAATAGAAAAAATAAAATTACAAAATTTAAAAAAGAAAATAATCATTAATGAAACTTTAAATAACTAAAAAAAATGATATATAGGTGGATTATATGGAAAGCTATTTAAAATATGTTATATATATAATTGACAAAGATGGGCGTGAATTTTATGTTCCAACAAACGAAAACTATCATAAACACATACAAGCATTTAAAAAATTGTAATCTGAAAATACATCATTGAATTTAGATAATTATATAAATTATAAAGGGACCAACAATATTACAGGTTATGAGTTAGTATCACTTCTTGGAGCAAATGGAAACATAGTATTTTTTCATACAGATGTAGCAAATTATATAAAAATAAAAAAGAAGGAACAATTATAATTCCAAATAATCTTACTAATATACAAAAGAAAAAACTAATAGAATTAATTGATAATTTAAATAAAGAAGAGTTTTCATTTTATGTTACTGAATCAAAATTTAAAAACAATAAATAATTTAAAATTGTACATACTCCAATAAAACTTGCATTATTCCACAAAGAAAGCTATAATGAAAAAAAGATAGAAAGTAGGAATAAAAAATGCAAGAATAAGAAAATGATGAAATAATAGAAAAAACTATCTAGAAAAACACCCCATAACAATTATTGGCATATGCCGAGGACAGTCACACTAAGTGATAGTGGAGATTATGAAGATATGGTAAATTCACTTAATGAATACTTTAAAATAGTACAAAAAATAGATGAATTTGGTGAAGAAATTGAAGGGGATTTTAGAGATAGAATTAAAAAATAAGTAAGTAGTTAAAAATATAAATGAAAATGAATAAAATAGATTAATTAAGGAGAAAATATGGAAAATAAAGATAATGTTACAAGAAGAGGGTTTTTAAAATTAGTAGGAGGCCTAACAGCAACAGCAGTAGGTTCATCACTTACTGCATGCAAAGATAATTGGTTAGATAAAATTGATGAAGAAACTATATACGATACAGCATTTCATAATGGAACTGATTCATTATTCGACGATATATACAGAGATTATCATAAAATTCAGCTAACTTCATACCACCAAGGAGAAGAAACCACAATAGATTTATTAATTCCAGACGCAAGTAACATGATGGAAAAAAGTATAGAAATGAATAAACTATTTGAAAAAAACGCAAAATTATTAAAACGTTTTGATGATGAAGATATAAATATAACAATAGAAACTGAAAATGAAGCAATTGAATTAAATTTAGAAGAAGTGGAATCATTATTTGAAGATTTAGCCGATGACTCGCTAACAGATCAAGAAAAAAAACAAAGTACAAATATTTTGAAATATCTAGAAAAATATTATAAAACATGGATTGATAAAAATAATTTTATAGTAACAGAAAACCTATTACTAATACTTTTTAAAAGTTACGGCTGTGAGTTAGAAAATTTAAACCCAGAAAATTATGACCAAGTTGTAGTTAGTCCAAGGCACGAGCCAAGCGATTATTATACATTAACGGTAAATAGACCATCTGAAAAAAAAGAAGAAGCTACATATAAAATAGGCGAAAAAGAATCAGGAATTGTTTATGAGTGCTTAGATTCATTATATAAATGTCAAGATATAATTATTGGCGAAAACGTAGGATATGAAAAATCAGAAGAAGAAAAAAATGATATTTTAGAAAATGCTATTCATAATATAAAATGTGGAATATTATGTGGTGTAAAAGCAGAAAATGGAATATTATTACAAGGACAAGAATTAACTAAAGAAATAATAGAAGATCTAAATTCTAAAAAACTATAAGAAAACATAGAAAGAATAAAGAAAAAAACTTTATTCTTTTTTTGCTAAATAATAAATAAGAATGTATAATGAAAATAGGAGGTAAAAAATGTATGATTTATATATAAGAAAAATAGATGAAAATGATTTAGATAAGATGATCAAAGTAGCTATAGATAAATATAATCATGGAGAGATTAGCAAAGAAAAATATTTAAAGTGGATTAATGCTCATAATACAGATTTTTTTAGTAAATATTTAGAAAGAATGAAAAAGAGAGAACTTGGTCAAGGCGAAGGAGAAATAAAAGGAATTAAATTCTATAATTTTTACCTAATAGATAATGATGAAATAATAGGCATAGGTAGAATTAGAACACATTTAGAAAATAATGATTATTTTAATAAATACTCTGGCCACATAGGATATACAATAATTCCATCAAAAAGAAAACAAGGATATGGGACTATACTCCTGCACCTCCTTCTGCAAAAATGCAAAGAACTAAACCTAAAAGAAGTAATGGCTGTCTGTCATGTTGATAATAACGGTTCACAAAAAGTAATTGAAAATAATTTAGGAAGTTATATGGATACAGTACTAGATCCAATAGATAATGAACATTATAAAAGATATATTATAGATGTAGAAAAATCATTAGATAATTTTAAAATGAATAAAGAAGATGAAACAAATGAAAAACATAGAAATTAGAGATAAAAATATAGTAGCAACTGTAGACTATAGAACAGAACTTCTAGGAATTATAATGTGGCTAAGTGACTACCACACATTATTGCCAGAATGTTTTAAAATATATGAAAATAAATTTTATATAGATAATATTCTAGAAAAATTTTCAAAATTTAAAAATGAGGAAGTAATTAAAGACTTTATGGAACTAGTAAAAAAACACCAATTTACTTATGATGCACCTTACGCATTATTTCTAGAGCTAGATGATCATTTTAAATGTGATAAATTAGATGATTATATATTTAAGGAAAGACTAGAAGAAGATTCATCAATATATGAATTTATAAATAAATTAGAAAATTTTGCTAAAAAAATAAAATTTGAAGAATATTATAATAGTAATAAAGAACTCTATAAAAAATGGACTACCTACATATTAGACTGTTTTAAAAAAGGTAATGTATTAAATTTTTATAATGATTATTTTGGGTATTCAAATAATGAATTTTATCTAAACTTAATCCCGTTCGCATCCGATGGCTCATTTTCAGCATCAATCGGTAATAAAATATACGATATGAATCCAGTTACCGAAGATATGAAAAAGGATAAATTGTTTGAAAAAAATAGATATGAGAGCGTAATAAACGCACCTATTCATGAATTTTTACATGGATACGTAAATCCAATAACAGAAAAATTAAACTTATTAAATCTTAATACCAATCTATTTGATAACATAAAAGAACAAATGAGCATATACGGTTATCCAACAGATGTAGAAATAATAAATGAACATTTAGTTAGAGCAATTCAAATTAGATACATAATAAAAGAATATAATGATGAAAAATGGGCTGATAGTGTTACAAATTGGGAAGAAAAGCAAGGATTTATTTATATAAGAAATATATTGGAAAAACTAGAAGAATTTGAAAATAATAGAGATAAATACAAAAATTTCGAAGAATTTTACCCAGAAATTATAAATTACCTAAAATCAATAAAAAAAATAAAGCGAACAAAGAAATAAGATTAAAATCATATAGTAATATCAAGTAGTAGATCTTTTAAAATGTAAAAAAAGACATTTAGTGTGAATTTGACAAAAATAAATATTAGTATTAATATATCCTCCTGTAAACAAAGGGGGATTTTATTATGGAAAAAACTATTATAAAACCAGGTATAGTACTAATAAAAAAAGATGGAATCATATATGAGTTAGATAAAAAGACACTTCAAACAATTAAAGCAATAGTATTTGATACTGACTGTAATTTATGTAAACTATGTAATAATACAAAGTGTAAGTTATCAAAAAAAATTGAAGATGAATTTATAACTGATGCATTGACATTGAAAACAAAACCAAATTGTGAATATGTACTTGGATGCGATAATTTTGAACTAAAAGGGCAGTATAACGATGCTCCAAGACTAGTATGGTTTAGTACAGATTTTGAAGAAGAAATGAATGATGATGAAATAACAATTAGACATTATAATGAAGCTCATGTTCATCACATAGCTCATCCAACTATCGCAAGACATATTGATAAAATATAATAATAGGAGGAAAACAATGAATAAAATAATAGATAAGGTTACATCTATAGGAATCACACTAGCTCTAAGTACAACTTTAGGGTTATCAGCATGCGCTAAAAAACAAAATAATTACATTCCCATGAGTGAAATTTTCTATGATGAAAACAATGAAGGAATGGATGATATATTTGAAAAAAGAATATCAGATAGTTATGAAAAAATACAAGATATACAGAAAATAGAGAGAAGTATTGACTTAGTTAAAAAGTTAAACGAAATGGATTTTAAAGATGTACCTGAAATTAATTTAAATATACCAGAAGATGAAATATATTTTATAAACTTAGATATAGTAGAAAGTATATATGAAGAATATCAAATAATGACAGATGGAAAAATTGAACTAACTGATTCACATAAGTTAGAACAATTACAAAATATGAAAGAAGAATTATATAAATATTATGTAATGCTAAATATGTATATCAATAAATATGGTTATTCTGATATAAGTAGATTTGGAAAAAGCTTATATAAGGCAATTATTTTAGATACAGCAGACCTTTGTGGTAGTGAAAAAAACGTTGAAGCAAAAGTAGATATTTCATCAGATAAAGAATATCATCAACACATTGCTACATACACACTATCAGAAGATAATTTTAAACAGTTTGACATAAATTCGAATTCAAACTTGTGTACTTTGATTAGAACTGTAGGTGAATTCGAAAACCATGAAACACCAAAAGAATCTGATGTTTATTCAGAATATAATGAAGAAGAAATAGAAAAAATGGAAGATGCAATAGAACTAATTAAAGAATGCATTTATACAAACTATGAACTAAAACATCATGAATTTCTATTTGCTAAGGGAAATGACAAATTAGTTAGTGGGAAAACAAACGTACCAACAAGATAAAAACGAATAAAAAATTCGTTTTTTCTTTTACTATAAAATAATAAAATGATATAATCTTTATAGGTGAGATGAAAATGAAAAAGAAATATTACATATTTGAAATGGATGCGAATGTATTAAATATTATGTCAGTGGTTCTTTTTGCTATATTACTAATCATAAGTTTTTTGCTAGATAAAAATCTTTTAATAGATTCATTTAACATATCAAATTATTTTTTAACATTATTACTTATGCTTGGATATTTGTGTACCCACGAAATACTTCATTCACTAGCTTACGTAATATATGGAGCAAAATATAA
This sequence comes from uncultured Muribaculaceae bacterium, assembly GCA_964425325.1. Classification (GTDB taxonomy): domain Bacteria; phylum Bacillota_I; class Bacilli_A; order RF39; family UBA660; genus Coprosoma. Next base: position 46,443 of record CAYRLX010000001.1, read on the forward strand.
AAACATAACATATGGAGTAGCATTAGAAAAAGGAGTATTATACTGCCTTTGTAAACAAAATATATCTAAAAAAAATATCTTGCATTCTCTAATGTACCCATTATTTTTCATAGGAATAATCACATATATAATCGCATTTGTTTATAAACTACCAACGCTTTTTTTACTATCTATTATGAATATAGGTGGAAGTATTGGAGATATAATAATGTTTATGTTCATATATAAGCTAAAAGATATTGAATTCTCAGAGTTCGATAGCGTATTAGGATTTGCCATTTATTCAGAAAAAGATTTAAGTAAATTAAAACCATTTGGGCTTAAATATATAGGCACAAAAGAAAAATTAAAAAGAGAAAATAAGAGAAAAGTTAATATAACATATCAAAGCTTAATAATATTAATTATATTAATAATTCTAAGCTTAATTATTAAATAAAGGAGAATAATATGAAATTATATAATACACTTACTAAAAAAATAGAAGAGTTTATCCCACATAGTAAAGATGAAGTAACTATGTATACATGTGGACCTACTGTATACTACTATGCACATATTGGGAACCTAAGAACATATATATCAGAAGATATATTAGAAAAAGGATTAAAATATATTGGATATAATGTAAAAAGGGCTATGAATATAACTGATGTAGGTCATTTAGTAGGAGATGGAGACACAGGAGAAGATAAACTGCAAAAAGCTGCAAAAAAAGAAAAAAAATCAGTCTTAGATATAGCAAAATTCTATACAGATGCCTTCTTCGAAGACATGAAAAAATTAAATAATAGACTTCCTGATATAATCTCACCTGCAACAGACAACATAGATGAATATATAAAAATGATAACTAAATTATTAGAAACAGAATATGCATATAAGTCAGGTGGAAATATTTATTTCAATACTGATAAATTTAAAGATTATTATAAACTATCAGGAAGAAGTAAAGAAGACTTATTTGAAGCCGTAAGAGAAGACGTAAGTAATGATAAAAACAAAAAAAATCCATTTGACTTTGGACTATGGTTTACAAATTCAAAATTCAACGATCAAGAATTAAAATGGGACAGTCCCTTTGGAGTAGGATATCCAGGATGGCATATAGAGTGCTCCATGATAGCAATCTCAAAATTAGGAGAATACTTAGACATACACTGCGGAGCAGAAGATGCAGTTTTCCCACATCACACAAACGAAATAGCTCAGTCAGAAAGTTATTTAGGACACAAATGGTGCTCTTACTGGGTACACATGGCATTTCTAAATGATAAAAATGGAAAAATGAGTAAATCAAAAGGTGATTCAAAAGACTTAAGGTATTTAATAAAACTAGGATATAACCCTATAGTATATAGATTTTTCTGCTTAGGATCACATTATAGAAATCAACTTGCCTTCTCAGAAGAAGCTATGGATACTGCGACAAATTCATATAATAAGTTAAAAAGAAAAGTAAAATTTATTAAAAACAATGTAGAAGGGGAATTAGATAATAATAAAATAGAAGAGTATAGAAATAAATTTAAGGAAGCATTTGAAAATGATATGAACACATCTACCATGTTAACAACACTCTATGACGTAATTAAAAGTGATTTAAACAATAAAACAAAACTATACCTAATAGAAGACTTTGACAAAGTATTATCACTAGACCTTACTAAAGAAGATGAAATAGATAAAGATTTATTAAATTATATAAATAAAAAAATAGAAGAAAGAGATAACGCTAAAAAAGAAAAAAACTATAAACTTGCCGATAGTATAAGAGATGAACTACTAGAAAAAAATATAATTATAAAAGACACTAGAGAAGGAACAACATTTGAAATAAAATGAATGAAATAATATTAGTAAATAAACCTAAAGGAATTACCAGTAGAGATGTAGTAAATAAAATATCTAAAATATTAAACACAAAAAAAGTTGGACATAATGGAACCTTAGATCCACTTGCTACAGGAGTATTAGTAATAACAACAAATAAATATACAAAATTAAATAATCTTTTATCAAGTAGAGAAAAGGAATATATTGCTGAAGTTAAAATTGGTATAGAAACAGATACTTTAGATATTACTGGAAATATCATAGAAAAAAAAGAAGAACATTTAGATATTAATAAATTAAAAACAACCTTAAAAAAGTATAAAAAAACATATATGCAAGAAGTCCCAAAATATTCAGCAGTTAAAGTAAATGGAAAAAAATTATACGAATATGCAAGAGAAGGAATAGAAGTCACACTTCCAAAAAAAGAAGTTACAATAAAAGAAATAGAACTAATCTCTTATAAAGAAGATTCATTTATTTTCAAAACAACTGTAAGTAAGGGAACATATATAAGAAGCTTGATAAGAGATATTCTAAAAGATATGAACTTAATTGGAACAATGAATAATCTAACTAGAACAAAACAAGGAATATTCAATATAGAAAATTCTAATACTTTAGAAGATATAGAAAAAGGAAATTATAAATCATTAAAAATTAAAGATATATTAAATATTCCAGTAATTACTGTAGATGATAATTTGAAATTTAAAATTAAAAACGGAGTAAAATTAAAAGGAAAATACCCAGATGAAGTACTCTTCATAGATAAAGAAGGAAATGAACTAGCAATATATAAGAAAGAAAAAGATGAATTAAAAATAGAAATAATGCTTTAAAACTTTAGAAAAAATCTAAAGTTTTTTTAAAAGAAAAAGACATTTTATCAAGAATAATTAATAAGGAAGGGACTTATGAATAAAATAAACATTAAAAGAAAAAAATGGAAATAAGTCTTATATCAAATATAATAGGAATTACCAAAGAAGAAATTAAAAATTATAATATTTTCTTGCATTTTCCCCTATAATAGTGTATATTATTAATGTACTTATATCTTGGATTAAAAGAACTCCATCTTTTATTCTAGGATTTAAGCGAATATTAAGGAAAAGGAGGGATATAAATGGCTTTATCTAAAGAAGAAAAAGCAAAATTAGTTAAAAAATTTGCTAAAAAAGAAGGCGACACTGGTTCAGCAGAAGTCCAAATAGCAATTTTAACTAAGGAAATAAGTGAACTTACAGAACACTTAAAAGAACATAAACACGATTTCCATTCAAGAAGAGGACTACTTAAAAAAGTAGGACATAGAAGAAGCTTATTAAACTATTTAATGAAAAAAGATGTTACAAGATATCGTGAAATCGTTAAACAATTAGGATTAAGAAAATAGTAGACACTCTTTTTAGAGTGTTTATTTTATGGGAGGTAAAAATGAAAAAAACATTCGAAACAATATTTAGAGGAAGAAAATTAATAGTAGAAGTAGGAGAAGTAGCTAAACAGGCTGATGGCGCAGTACTAGTAAGGTATGGTGATACTGTTGTATTATCAACTGCCGTAGTATCTAAAACAGCTAATCTACTTTCCGATTTCTTTCCACTAATGGTTTTATATCAAGAAAAATTATATTCAGTAGGAAAAATACCTGGTGGATTTATAAAAAGAGAAGGAAGGCCTTCAGAAGCTGCAACACTTGCTGCAAGAATGATTGATAGGCCTATGAGACCACTATTTCCAGAAGATTTTAAAAATGAAGTCCAAATAGTAAATACAATTCTCTCAGTAGATCCAGATAATTCTCCAGAAATTACCGCACTATTTGCTTCGTCTTTAGCAACTTCAATTAGTAAAATACCTTTTAACGGTCCAATCGCAGGAGTTAAAGTAGGCAGGGTTGATGGTAAACTTGTAATAAATCCAACCACAGAAGAGTCAGAAAAATCAGATATAGACCTAACAGTCGCAGGTACAATAGATGCGATTAATATGGTAGAATCATCAGCAAAAGAAGTAAATGAAAATGACATGTTAGAAGCTCTAATGTTTGGTCATGATGCTGTAAAAGAATTAATTGAATTCGAAAACAAGATAATATCTGAAATTGGCGAAGAAAAAATGGAATATGAAAAATTAGATATTCCAGATGAATTAAAAAAAGAAGTAAAAGAGCAAATCGAAAAAGATATAGATAGTGCTCTTAGAATAAAAGACAAACTAGAAAAATACTCACGTTTAGATGAAATTAAAGAAAACCTATTAGAAAAATACGAAAAAGAAAATGAAAATTTAAAAGATATAGAACTAAAAGAATTACTTACTAAAATAACGCTAATATATAATGAAGTAGAATACTCATTATTTAGGAATATTATTACTAACGAAAAAATTAGACCAGATGGAAGAAAAATGGACGAAATAAGACCACTTTCAGCATCTATCGACTTTCTTCCAAGAACACATGGTTCAGCCTTATTTACAAGGGGAGAAACCCAAAGTTTATCAGTTACAACCTTAGGAGCCCTTGGAGAACATCAAATATTAGATGGACTAGGTTTAGAAGATTCAAAAAGATTCATGCTTCACTATAATTTTCCTCAATTCTCAGTAGGAGAAACTGGAAGATATGGAGCACCAGGAAGAAGAGAAATAGGTCATGGAGCTTTAGGAGAAAAAGCACTTTTACAAGTTATTCCTGATGAAGAAGAATTCCCATATACTATAAGAGTAGTATCAGAAATATTAGAAAGTAATGGTTCATCATCACAAGCAAGTATCTGTGCAGGATGTATGAGTTTAATGGCTGCCGGAGTTCCTATCAAAGCACCAGTAGCCGGAATAGCTATGGGACTAATATCAAATGAAGAAAATTATACAATTCTAACTGATATTCAAGGAATGGAAGATCATTTAGGTGACATGGATTTTAAAGTAGCTGGAACTAAAGATGGAATTTGTGCACTTCAAATGGATATCAAAATAAAAGGTATTACAAAACAAATATTAAAAGAAGCATTAGATCAAGCAAAAAAAGCAAGATTGCAGGTTTTAGATGTAATAACAGGAGCAATTAAAGAGCCACGTAAAGAAGTAAGTAAGTATGCACCAAAAGTAGTTACATTTATGATCGACCCAGAAAAAATTAAAGATGTTATTGGAAAAGGTGGAGACATGATTACTAAGATTATCTTAGAGTCAAGCCACGTAAATAGCGTAAACGATATAAATGCTGTAAAAGTAGATTTAGAAGACGATGGAAGGGTAGTAATATACCATACAGATAAAGATATTATAGCTGAAACCGAAAGAAGAATTAAAGACGTCGTAAGAGAAGTAGAAGACGGAAAAATATATAACGGAAAAGTAGTTAAAGTAGAAGACTTCGGATGTTTTGTAGAACTTTGGCCAGGATGTGAAGGTTTAGTACATGTATCACAGTTAGATACAAAGAGAGTAGAAAAACCAAGTGACATTGTTAAAGTAGGAGACGAAATAATAGTTAAATCACTAGGATACGATAATAGAGGAAGATTAAATCTATCTAGAAAAAAAGCTATCGCACCAGAGAAGAAAGAAACAAAAATAAAAGAAGAAAAAGAAGAAAAATCAGAGTAAATCTCTGATTTTCTTAACTGAAAGGAGTAAGAAAATGAAAACTAATAAAAAATTACTTATAAGAGCAAAAAATTTAACCATGCAGGCTGAAACACCTGAACAATTATATAATCTATCAATATTTACAAATGAATATATAGATAAGCCTACAAAAAATAATAAAGAAGTGTTAGAGATATACTGTGACTTGATAGAAAGTATGATTGAATTAGATTTATTAGAAGAAAAAAACAAAAAAATACGTTAAATAATGACAACCCCCTCTTTCACTTTAAAATTAATAATGATATAATTAAAATAATGGAGAGGGTATAAATGGCAAAGAGAAAAAGAAGAAAATCATCTAAAAAAACAGTATCATATAGTATAGAATTAAAAGGAATACTATTATTATTAATAGCGATAGTTGGATGCTGTCCATTTGGAATAGCTGCAGATATCATTAAAGGATTTGCAGCCTTTTTAGCAGGCGGATGGTATATAGTTCCACTAATCGGTTTAGGAGCAGCTGGACTATATATGATAGTAAAAAGAGAAGATCCAGATTATTTGACATCACATTTAATTGGTCTATACTGTTTAATGCTTGGAATATTAGTCTTATCCCATACAGAATATATAAATAGTTTTGTAGGAAAAGGCGTAGAAGCAGGAAAAATATTTAATGAAACTATAAACAATATTATGGGATTTGTAAAACATACAGGAGAAATAGAAGGCGGCGGAATAATAGGCGCAATATTTTCAGTAATAGGCTATAAACTATTAACATTAGAAGGAACAAAAGTAGTATGTGCATTTTTAATAGTATGTGGTCTTATTATGTTTACTGGAGTATCTATTTATGACGCTATAAATACATTAAAAGAAAAATTTAGAACTATAAAAGAAACTAAAAATGAAGTAAATGTTAGAAAAGCAGTTAAAGAAGCTGAAGAAGAATACGAAGAAGAAGAGCACAAAAAAGTAATCATTTCTTCTATAGATGAACTAGCAACTATAGAGCCTAAGGAAGAAAAAGAAGAAGTAGAAGAAAAGAAAGCACCAAGTATGAATACAAAAGAGTATAGGAAGCCACCTATGAGTTTATTAAATGCACCTAAGATTAATAAAGAGGCTATTAAAGCTAATCAAGAATCAATTAAAGAAAATGTAAAAGCTATAGAAAAAGTAACAAAAGACTTTGGAGTAGACGTAAAAGTAGTTGCAGCAAATATCGGCCCATCAGTTACCCAGTATGAACTAGAAGTAAAATCAGGTACTAGACTTTCAAAAATAACAGCCTTAAATAAAGAAATAGCTTTAGATTTGGGAGCAAAAGATGTCAGAATACAAGCTCCAATCCCAGGCAAAAAAACAGTAGGAATAGAACTGCCTAATAAAACAACAACCCCAGTTGCCGTAAGAGAAATACTAAGTGCTTTTAAAAATAAAGAAGATAGTAAATTACTCGCAGCTTTAGGAAAATCTATTATGGGTGAACCTGTGTGCTGTGAAATTGATAAAACTCCGCACCTTTTAGTAGCTGGATCTACTGGATCAGGTAAATCAGTATGTATCAATAGTATGATTACATCTCTCTTAATGAGAACAAAACCAGATGAAGTTAAATTAGTTTTAGTAGACCCTAAAAAAGTAGAACTTTCTATGTATAATGGAGTTCCTCATTTACTAACCCCAGTTGTAACAGACCCTAAAAAAGCAAATATCGTACTTCAAAAAATAGTAAAGATGATGGAAGACAGATACGATTTATTTGAAAATAGTAAAACTAAAAATATAGCTGGATACAACGCATACGTAGACAAGAAAAACGAAACTTTAGAAGAAGATGAAAAAATAGATAGACTACCATATATAGTAGTTATCATCGATGAGCTTGCCGATTTAATGTTAGTTGCCGCAAAAGAAGTAGAAGACTCAATCATGAGAATAACTCAAATGGCAAGAGCTGCTGGAATACATTTAATAGTAGCAACTCAAAGACCATCTACAGATGTTATTACAGGAGTTGTTAAAGCAAATATTCCATCTAGAATTTCATTTGCCGTATCAAGTAGTATCGATTCAAGAACGATACTTGATATGTCAGGAGCTGAAAAGCTATTAGGTAAAGGAGACATGCTTTTCTTACCGCAAGGAGAAAACGTTCCAGTCAGAGTACAAGGAACATTTATATCAGATGATGAAATAAAAGCAGTTGTCGATTACACTATTTCTCAGCAAAAAGCCATGTATGATAATTCGCTCACCCTATCAGAAGAAGATAAGGGAGCAACCACTATGGTTGAAAATGATGATGATTATGAAGAACCACTTTATAATGAAATAAGAGAATTTGTAATAACCCAAGGAAAAGCTAGTGCATCACTTCTTCAAAGAAGATTTAGACTCGGATATAATAGAGCTGCAAGATGTATAGATCTTTTAGAAGAAAGAGGAATAGTAGGACCTCCAAATGGTTCAAAACCAAGAGAAGTACTTGTAAAATTAGAAAAGAAGGAAGACGAATAAGTCTTCCTTTTAAAATATAATTCTACTTTTGTCGAAACTATATAAAAATAAAATATAAACAATTAAAATTATAAATGGTGATAAAATGTTAGATATAGACATCCATTCAAAATATGGGATTCTTTTCGTAAGACTGTTTGGGAAATTAAATAAACAAACAAGAAGTAAAATGAATAAAGAAGTAATAAAACTACTAGGAGAAGTAGGAATAAAAAACGTAGTAATAAACATACAAAATATAAAAGAACTAGATGAAATAGGAAAAAAAGAATTAGAAAAATGCTTTAAAATAACAGATAAATGTCTACTTTGTATAAACCAAAATCAAACTAATATAATAGATAAAATGAAATATATTATAGAAGAAAAAGAAGCACTAAACTACATCAAAATATGAAGGAGGAAAAGTGGAAGAAATAACAAAAATACTAGTAGAAAATGAAAACCTAATATATTCTATAGCAAGTAAGTTTACTAAATATAAAGATAAAGAAGATCTATTTCAAGCTGGGTGTATTGGAATGATGGAAGCATATAAAAATTTTGATAAAACAAAAGGGACAAAGTTTACAACATATGCATATCCTTATATATTTGGAGAAATAAATAAATATGTAAGAGAAGATCATACAATTAAATTAAGTAAGGATATGCAAAAACTAAAAAGTAAAATAGAAAAAGCAAGAAACATTTTATCTCAAAAACTAATGCATACACCAAGTGTAAAAGAATTAAGTGATTATTTAGAAATAGATGAACATACAATATCCAGTCTATTAAATTATAATGATCCCTACAGTATAGATAAGGAAATAGATGAAACATCCATGCATGAAGTAATTCCAGATAAAATAGTAGACTACGATACTTTAATAGCTTTAAAAACAGAAATTGAATATTTAGAAGAGCCAGAAAGAACAATAATGATTGAAAGATATTATAATGATATAACTCAAACAGAGCTTTCTAAAAGATTAGGTCTATCACAAGTAGATATTTCGAGAAGAGAAAAAAAAGTACTTACAAAATTAAAGAAAACATTTATTTGACAACAAATTATCATTAAACTATAATTATAGTGGTGATAATATGAAAGATAAAGGTTATACATTAGTTGAATTACTTGCAGTACTTGTAATACTTGGAGTAATAATAATGATATCAGTTCCAGCAATTACAGGAGTTATTAACTCTTCTAAAGAAAAATCATATGATGAACAAGTAAAAATACTAGAAAATGCAGCAAGAACATATATGTCTGAAAATTCAACTCTACTTCCAGATGAAGGATCACCATTTAATGTAACTATAGATATTTTAAAAGAAAACGGATTGATATCAGATGAAGAAATTAAAAATCCAAACTTTGTTAGCGGAAGCACAGAAGATAAAAAGAAGAATCAATATTTTGAAGGATGTATAATAGTCACCAACACAAATAATAAATTTACATATATTTATCAAGATGAATGCAATTAGTAATACATTACAAAATAGTTAGTTAAATATAAACCGATAAATAATCATAAAAGATATTTATCGGTTTTTTTGAATAAAAAATTAAAACTAAATTCATAATAATAGTAGGAGGAATAACATGAAAGAAGATATATATCAAAAAATAGTAGATAAACATACACCAAAAGAAAATGTATTTCAAAATGTACTAATCGCTTTTATAACAGGAGGAATAATGGGTATAATAGGACAACTTTTAATTGATTTCTATACCTTAAATTATAATATCCCATCAAAAGAAGCTACAGTATGTATGCTAATAACATTAATTTTTTCAAGTTCATTGCTAACTTGTTTAGGTTTTTTTGATAGATGGGTAAACTTTTGTAAATGCGGGCTTATTGTTCCAATAACAGGGTTTGCTCATGCAACAATGAGTGCAGCACTAGAATATAGAAAAGAAGGCCTAGTTACAGGAATAGGGGTAAACATGCTAAAACTATCAGGAGCAGTTATTATTTATGGAATAGTAGGAAGTTTTGTATTTAGTCTAATTAGAACGTTGGTGGGACTTGTATGACAATAAAATATAATGATGTATATATTAATAGCGCTGCAACAGTAACAGGGCCTTATGAAGGAAAGGGACCTTTAAAAAAATATTTTGATAAATCATATGAAAATTTATATTTTGATGAAAAAACTTGGGAACAAGCTGAAGAAAAAATAATAAATGAATCTATCGGTATAGCAAAAGAAAAAGCAAATAAAGAAAAAATAGATTTATATATTGGAGGTGACCTCTTAAATCAAATCGTAGCTTCAAACTATGCCGCAGCTGAATTAAACGAAAGCTTTATTGGCATCTATGCAGCTTGCTCAACTAGTACCTTAGGTCTAATATTAGGGGCAAACTTCATAGAAAATAAATTAGTTAAAAACGTAATAACATTCACATCTTCACATAATAACGCAGCAGAAAAACAATATAGATATCCAGTAGAATACGGTGGACCAAAACCTAAAACAACAACATTCACATCAACTGGAGCCGCATCAGCACTATTATCAAGAGATAAAAAAGGAATAAAAATAGAATCAGGAACTATTGGAAAAGTAGTAGATTCAAATTCTACTAACATATTTCATATGGGAGCAGTTATGGCAAAAGCTGCAGCAGATACAATAAATAAACATTTGCTAGATACAAAAAGAAACATAGACTATTACGATTTAGTACTTACTGGAGATTTAGGTATATATGGAAAAGAAATATTAAAAGATTATTTAAAAGAAAAATACAATATCAGATTAAAAAACTATAACGATACAGGCACCATGCTTTATGATACAAATAATCAGCCAGTATATGCTGGTGCCTCAGGTCCAGCATGTGCACCACTAGTAACATATGGCTATATATTTGATCAAATGAAAAAAGGAAAATATAAAAAGGTTTTATTAGTTGCAACAGGCGCTTTAATGAGTCCAACTATGACAAATCAAAAACTAACAATACCAGCTATTGCTCATGCTGTTAGCTTGGAGGTGACATTATGATATATATAAATGCATTTATATTCTGTGGCTTAGTATGTGCACTTGGACAAATAATATTAGATAGTACTAATCTAACTCCAGGGCATATTACAGTAATGTTTGTAACAATAGGAACATTCTTAGATGTATTTAACATATATGATAAAATCGTATTGTGGGCAGGTGGAGGAGCGCTTGTTCCAATTACAAGCTTTGGACATATGTTAACCCATGGGGCAATAACAGGATACAACGAAGGTGGAATACTAGGTTTGTTTACAGGAACACTAAACTTAACTTCAGCAGGTATATCAGCAGCCATTATATTCGCTTTCTTCCTATCACTTATATTTGAACCTCAAGATTGATATAATTGATTTTAAAAAAAATTATATTATATGTGCTATTTATATTTTTAGTATAAAAAGTATATCTGTAGAAACAAAAAAATAAACTAGAGAATCAAAACTCTAGTTTTATAATAAAAAAACATTGACGAACATTTGTACATATGATAATATTTATATTGTAGTTGACAACCATGATATAATAATTAAGTACTAAAAAGGAGTAATAATATGGATGAAATCATAATTAAGGGAGCAAGAGAAAACAATTTAAAAAACATAGATATAACACTCCCAAAAGATAAACTAATAGTAATGACAGGAGTATCAGGCTCAGGGAAAAGCTCACTAGCATTCGATACTATATATGCAGAAGGCCAAAGAAGATATGTAGAAAGTTTAAGTGCATATGCAAGACAGTTTTTAGGTGGCTCTGAAAAACCAGATGTAGATAGTATAGAAGGATTAAGTCCATCGATAAGTATCGATCAAAAAACGACAAATAAAAATCCCAGAAGTACCGTTGGTACAGTTACAGAAATATATGATTATCTAAGACTGTTGTATGCTAGAATTGGTATTCCATATTGTCCAAACCATAATATTCCAATATCGAGTCAATCGATAGAAGAAATGGTAAATGATGTGTTAGAGCTAGAAGAAAAAACAAAAATTAGAGTTCTAGCTCCAGTAGTAGCCTTAGAAAAAGGAACACATAAAGACCTAATAGAAAACCTAAGGAAAGATGGATATGTAAGAGCTTTAATAGATGATAAAGAATATGATTTATCAGAAGAAATAAATCTAGAAAAAAATAAAAAACACACTATTGAAGTTATAATAGATAGACTAGTAATAAAGCCAGATATCAGAAGTAGATTATATGAAAGTATGGAAACAGCCACTAAACTAGGACACGGAAAAGTTATAATAGACGTAATAGATAAAGAGAGAATGCTACTTTCCGAAACATACGCCTGCCCACACTGTAACTTCTCATTACCATCTCTAGAACCTAGAATGTTTTCATTTAATGCGCCTTGGGGAGCATGCCCAGAGTGTAAAGGACTTGGAATAAAATATAAAATAGATGAAGACCTAATAATCCCAGACAAAAATAAAAGTCTAAACGAAGGAGCAATAGTAGTCGTAAGTGATGACAACAACATCACAAATACAAATCTCCAAACTGCTTGCACGCATCACAAAATAGACATGGATAAAAAAGTTAAAGATTTAACTAGAAAAGAATTAGATATAATTTTTTATGGATCAGACGAATTACTAACATTTAACTATATTGCAAAAAATGGTAATACAAGAAAGACAGTAGGAAAATTTGAAGGAATTATTACAAACTTAGAAAGAAGATACATGGAAACTAAAAGTACATGGATTAGACAGTGGATAGAAAATTACATGACAGAATTAAAATGTCCAAAATGTCATGGAGCAAGACTAGATGATAGTATATTATCAGTAAAGATAGGAAAGAAAAATATATATGAAATAACAGAACTATCGATAGGAAAACTATATGAATTTTTAAGCAATCTAAAACTAAACAAAGAACAAAAGGAAATTTCAGATTTAATAATTAAAGAAATTAATTCTAGATTAAAATTTCTAATAAACGTAGGACTTGAATATCTAACACTATCTAGAGAAGCCAAAACATTATCAGGAGGAGAAGCTCAGAGAATAAGACTAGCTACACAAATAGGTTCAAGATTAACAGGAGTTTTATATGTACTTGATGAACCATCTATCGGACTACATCAAAGAGATAATAATAGATTAATAAAATCACTTCTTGAAATGAGAGATTTAGGAAATACACTAATAGTAGTAGAACATGACACAGACACTATGCTTGCCGCAGACTATCTAGTTGATATTGGACCAAAAGCAGGAGTTCACGGAGGAGAAGTAATAGCTAAAGGAACTCCAGAAGAAGTCATGAAAAACAAAAACAGTTTAACGGGTAAATATTTAACAGGGGAAGAAAAAATAGAAGTTCCAAAAACAAGAAGAAAAGGAAATAAAAAATACATAGAAATATTAGGAGCCGAAGAAAATAACCTAAAAAAAATAAAAGTAAAATTCCCACTTGGTAAATTTATTTGTGTGACTGGAGTATCTGGATCAGGAAAATCAACTTTAGTAAACGAAATATTGTATAGAGTAATATCAAATAACTTATATAAATCAAAGACAAAACCAGGAAAATACAAAAAAATAAAAGGAATAGAAAATATAGATAAAATAGTAGACATATCACAAGCCCCAATCGGAAGAACCCCAAGAAGTAATCCAGCAACATATACAGGAGTATTTGATGACATAAGAGATGTATTTACAGAAACCAAAGAAGCAAAAATGAGAGGATATGATAAAGGAAGATTTTCATTTAACGTAAAAGGTGGTAGATGTGAAGCTTGCTGGGGAGATGGAGTTAAAAAAATAGAGATGCATTTTTTACCAGACGTATACGTTCCTTGTGAAGTATGTCATGGAACAAGATACAATAGTGAAACACTTCAAATAAAATATAAAGGAAAAAACATCTCAGAAGTTTTAGATATGACAGTAGAAGAAGCATTAGAATTTTTTGAAAACCATCAAAAAATAAAGCATAAACTAGAAATGCTTATGGATGTAGGACTATCATACATAAAACTAGGTCAGCCAGCTCCAACATTATCAGGAGGAGAAGCAGCAAGAATAAAACTAGCTAAAGAACTTCAGAAAAAGCCAACTGGAAAAAGTTTATTTATATTAGATGAACCTACAACAGGACTTCATACAGATGATATTAAAAAACTACTTAAAATACTAGACAGAATAGTAGATAATGGAGATACGGTATTAGTAATAGAACATAACTTAGATGTTATTAAAGTAGCAGACCATATAATAGACTTAGGACCAGAAGGTGGAGATGAAGGCGGTAACATAGTAATAACTGGAACACCAGAAGAAGTCGCAAATTGTAAAGAAAGTTATACAGGAAAGTTCCTAAAACCATACTTAAAATAAGGCAAATTATTGCCTTATTTTTTATTATGAATATCGATTTGATTATATGGAATTTCAATATTGTTTTTCTCCAAAGTATCTACAATCTGACATATAGAGTCTCTTTTGATTTGAGGCTTGATTTCGGGATTACACTGAATTCTTATTAAATAATTAATGCTAGAATTATCAAGCTTATTAATTCCTCTGTATTCAGAAGAATACACTTCAACATTTTTATTTATATTGCTTAAACATTCAGAAATAACCTTTTCAGCATCTTTTTTAGAAAGTTCATAAGATAAGGGAACCTCAATATCAAGCTGCGAAGATACTACTTGGGCTTGTTCAATATTCCTATTGGCAATAGAAATAACATTTTGATTAATTATACTCTTAACTTTAGTGGTTTTAAGACCTATTACTAAGACTTTGCCTTCAATATCATTATATTTAATAACATCACCAACAGAAAAATATTCATCAGATAAAATACTAAAACCCCTTATTATATCCTTTAAAGCATCTTGAATAGCAAGACCTATAACCACACTAACTATTCCTACACCAGCAAGCATACTACTAACATTAACATTATTTATTTGTAAAACTATTAAAATAGTAATTATAAAGAAAACGTATCTTAAAATACTACTAATTAATTTTATATAAGTTTCACTTTTATTACTAATCATAAATTTAACCTTACCCTTACCAGCATGATTAACAAAAAAAGAGTTTATTAAATTATACAAGATAAAACTAATCAAACTAACTATTACAGAACTAATTATCCTATTATTAAATAAATTATTAAAAAAAGTATCAAAATTCATATCATCACCAAAACTATATTATCATTTTTACATAAAAAAATCAAAAATTCACGAAAAAAGATTCCTTTTGATAATTTAGATCAATTTTCTTTTATATTGACTAACATATTTAATTTTTAAAAATAATATGATATTATAAAATAGGTGAGAGAAATGAAAAAAAGAAAGTTAAAAAAGGGACCGATAGTAGTTATATTATTAGTATTTTTAATAGTGATTGGATCTATACTTCTTATAACCAATCAAAAAAAGAATACAAAAAAGAGTACAAAAGAAACAAAAACAGATTCATTGGAAACAATTAAATCAAAATATAATGAATTTGTGAAGACCAAAGAGAATGTAAAAATATATGACAAAAAAGGAAAAGAAATTGGCGAAGTATCCAATGTAGAACTAAAATTAAAACAAGAAGAAATAACAAAAGATACAAAATATTTTTATGCAGAAAATATAGATGGATATGTTTCATACAAAGACGTAGACAAAATAGAAAAAATAGAGGAATACAAAACAGAAAGAGTACCTTTTAATAAAGAAGTTACATTAAAAGAAAATACAAAACTAAACATCGATGAAAAATCATATTATAAATTTAATAAAGAAATCACGTTTAACCCAATAATAATTGACGATAAATATCATTTTGTATATGCAGGTAAACTAGTATATATAAATAAAGAAGACATTAAAGAAGAAAAAGATATAGCAAAATACACAGGAACAGATGCAATAGCAGTAATTAACTATCACTACGTTGTAAATGAAGAAGAAACAAAAGAATGTAGACAAAACATATGTGAAAGAGATTATCAATATGATGAACAGATGAAATACCTAAAAGATAGTGGATTTTATACAGCTACTATGGAAGACTTAGATCTTTGGATAGATGGAAAAATAAACCTTCCAGAAAAAACAGTAGTAATAACAATAGATGATGGATGGTATTTACCTAGAAACATAGAAATACTAGAAAAGTATAATTTACATGCAACACTATTCTTAATAGGACACCTCGCATCACCAGATGCATATAGATCAAATAGTTTAGAAATACATTCACACACATGGGATATGCACAACCTTGGAGAATGCCCAATAGGTAGAGGAGGAGCTATCCTTTGTAAAGACAAAGCACAAATAATAGAAGATTTAAAGAAAAGCAGCGATAGTTTAGGTGGCTCAAAATATTTTGCCTACCCATTTTATGAATATAATGATCACGCAATTGAAGCTTTAAAAGAAGCAGGATTTACAATGGCATTTGCCGGTGGAGGAAGAAAAGTAACTAGAGGAATTGACAAATATAAAGTTCCGAGATTTGGTATAGCTAATACAGATACACTAGAAAAAATTAAAAACATAACAAGCTAAGGTATTCATATGAATACCTTTTAAAGTATAAAATTATATGATATATTAAAATAGGTGAGAGTATGAAAAGAATGTTAAAAATAATCATTTTAATAATGTGTATATTAACAATAAATATAAAAGCAGAAGAGCTAAATATAAAGTCTAAAAACGTCATATTATATAATCTAACTGATAATGAAATATTGTATCAAAAAGAAGCAGATGAAAAAATAAAAATAGCATCTTTAACAAAAATAATGACAGCATTAGTAACACTGGAAAATATTGATGATTTAAATAAACAAATAATAATAAAAAATGAAGACCTTGAAGGTCTCGCAGAGCAAAATCTAGTAACTGCTGGATTCACTTTAGGAGAGGTTATCACATACAAAGACCTTTTATACGGATTACTTCTTCCCTCAGGAGCCGATGCAGCAAGTGCATTAAAAAGAAATGTTTCAGATAACTTCATAGAATTAATGAATAAAAAAGCAAATGACTTAAAACTAAAAAACACAAAATTTAATAATACAATTGGATTAGATGAAGAAGATAATTATTCAACAGTAGAAGATATGTTAATAATTTTCAAGGAAGCTTTAAAAAACGATGAATTTAAAAAGATAATAACCACCAAAGAATATACAACAACAGATGGAAAACTAACATTTAAAAGTACAATTCAAAAGAATGCAAAAAAATACGGAATTGAAGTTCCATATATCGAAGGAGGAAAGACAGGAACAACAGATGGAGCAGGATTATGCTTAGCATCATTTGCTAAAGATAAAAACGTAGACTTAATCCTAATAACAGCAGGAGCACCTTATGATAAAATCTCACCACATCATATAGAAGACGCTAAAACAGTTTATGATTATTATATAAACAATTATGATAATATAAAAATAGTTGATAAAGCAAAACCATTCAAAAAAATAAAAACAAAATATGCAAATGTTGACTACATTAAATTATACCCAGAAAAAGACATTATAAAATATATTCCTGAAAATTATAATAAAGAAGATATAACCTTTAAATATAAAGGAAAACAAACTATAAAATATAGCGATAAAGGAAAAATAGGAATACTTAAAATTTATTATAAAGATAAACTACTAGATACACAAAAAATAATAATTAAAGATAAATTAAAATTTAGTTTAATAAAATATATAAAGGAAAACATCATAACTATTTTAGCCATAATAGTCTCATTAATAATAATATTAATAATAAAACGGGTTCATAAATAACCCGTTTTAACTATATAATTCATTTTTTAATAATTCAAGATTGTTATTCATAATAGAAAAATAATCTTGATTTTCAGATTCCTCTATTTCAGAAATATTTGATAGAGTATGCCATTTTTGTATAGAAACACCATAAGAACTAGCTAAATTTTTAATTATACTGTTTTCATTTTCATCATTTTTTATAAATATATATTTAACACTACCATTCTTAATTAATTTAATTACTTCATTTAAAGTAATATTAATGTTAGAATCATTTTCATCCAAAACATAAACAGTTAGACCATATTTTTCCAAAAACTTAAATAAATTATTAGAAGTAACAATAACTTTATTATCACTATTAGAAACAATATCTTTGATTTTTGCATCTAAATTAGAAGCTTCAATTTTTAACTTCTCATAATTAGAACTAATATTGTTATTTAAGTAATAATTATCAATATATTCTTTTAAACCAGTTTTCACATTTTGAGCCATCATCAGAAAATTAGAAGGATCTAGCCAAAGTTCACTCATATCATGAGTATATTCCATATATAAAGTAGTATCTATGATCTTCAAATTTTTATTTTCTTTTCTCATTTTATTAACATACTTTTTCTCTTTAGCAAGGCCATTAAAAACAAATAAATCAGAATTAGAATAATCCTTAATCTGCTTATCAGTAAGAGTATAATCGTCAATATTACTACCATTAGGATAAATACTTTTCACATCACTATACTTACCATAAAGTCTACGTACGATATAATAAGAAGGATAGTTGGTGGTATATATAGTAATATCCTCCATAGTATCTCTTTTTAAACATCCCGTTAAACCGACAACAAGTAAAAATAAAAATAAGAATCTAAAAATTTTTTTCATTTTTTAACCTCCTTAACAACTGGGTCATAACCATATTTACCAAATGGCCTGCACCTAATAATTCTCTTAAAAGACATTATAGTTCCCTTAAAGCATCCATATCTTTCAATTGCTTCAATAGAATAATTAGAGCAGCTTGGATAAAATCTGCATTTTCCATGCCAAGGCCCAGGAATTGCTTGATAAAACTTAATTAGCTTAATAAATAAATATTTCATATAATCACTAAATCAATTATACTATAAATAATAAAAAATAAAAACATAAAAAAACCTTCTTTACACAAAATAATACTTTTACATATTAAATTATACGTGATATAATAGACAAGGTGATGTCAATGGAACTATTTAAAAAACTAAATATAAATCCAAAAGATAAAGAAATATATGAAACTGCATTCTATCACACATCATATGCAAACGAAAATAATAAAGTTAGCTATGAAAGACTAGAATTTTTAGGAGATGCAGTTTTAGAATTATTAATGAGTGAATACCTATATAAAAGAAACAATAAAGAAGAAGGAGAAATGACAAAAATCAGAGCCCACTATGTATGTACAACAGCCAACTATGAGTATGCAAAAGCACTAGAATTAGACAAATATCTTAAATTAGGAGTAGGTGAAGAAGCATCAGGAGGAAGAAAAAGAAAAGCCATAGTTGCTGATATTTTTGAATCATTTTTAGGAGCGATGTATTTAGATCAAGGATTAGATAAAGTTAAAGAATTCTTTTATGAAAAAATAGTTCCACATATTGAAAGTCATGAAATGGACTTTTATGATGATTACAAATCAATGCTTCAAGAATATGTACAGACAGATAAAAAAAGTCTAGAATACAAAATAGTGGAAGAGTCAGGTCCAGCACATAATAAACATTTTAAAACAGAAGTTTTAATTGGTGGGATTGTGTATGGAACAGGAGAAGCCGGAAGTAAAAAGTCATCAGAACAAGAAGCGGCTAAAGACGCTCTATCAAAAGCACAGAAAGGAATGATAAAATGGGAAGAGCATATGAAGTAAGAAAAGCAAGTATTCAAAAAACAGGAGCTGCTAAAGCAAAACTATATTCAATGTATGCAAGAGAAATATATCAAGCAGCTAAAAATGGAGGAGTAGAACTAGAAGGAAATCCTTCACTTAAAAGATTAGTTGAAAAAGCAAAAAAAGAACAAGTACCTAACGATATTGTTAAAAGAGCCATAGATAAAGTTAGTTCTGGTGTAGATGAAACATATACAGAAACAATATATGAAATATTTGGACCTAACGGATCAAATGCAATGGCAATCTGCTTAACAGATAACGTAAATAGAAGTGTCAGTAGTGTTAGAGCTGTAATAAATAAATGTCACGTTAAATTAGGTGCGCAAGGAAGCGTAAGCTATATGTATGATCATCTATGTGTCGTAAGTTTTAAAGGCCTTACAGATGAGGAGACTTTAGATTTATTATTAGAAGAAGGAATAGATGTAACAGACATCGAAACAGAAAATGATGAAACAATCATATATGCAGCCCCAAATGACTTATATAAAATAAAAGAAGCAATTACTAAGAAACTTCCAAATGTTGAATTTGATATGGATGAAATTACATATCTTCCAAAAGATAAAGTAAAACTAGAAGGCGAAGATTTAGATACCTTCAAAAGAATGCTTGATTTACTTGACGAAGTAGAAGACGTTCAAACAGTATATCACAATGTAGAGCTATAAAGCTCTTTTTTTGATTAAAAAAAATAAATAAGAACATAATAAAATAGAAGGAGGATAAATATGACACAAAAAGAACTAGCATACATAGAAGATGCCATAGGTCATGAAAAAAACATAGTATCAATAATAGAAGAGACAATAAAAGAATTAGAAGATGAAAACCTAATAGATTTCTTAAACCAAGAACTAACAACTCATAAAGATACAAAAGATAAACTGCTAAACATGCTGGAGGTAAAAGCAAATGAATGATAAATTACTGATGGATAACTACTTATTAATATTAAAAAGTACAGTTGAAGTATATGTTCATGGAACACTAGAAAGTTCAAACAAAGATATAAGAAATTTATTAAAAGAATGTTTAGATGAAACTATGAAGCATCAAGCAAGAACATATGACGAAATGACCAAATATGGATGGTATCAAACAAATAACGTTAAAAAATCAGAAATAAAAGAAACCTTAAATAAAATCCAAAATAATTAGAGAAGCAAAAGCTTCTTTTTTTTTGCGTCAATTTGACAACAAACAAAAAAAGTATATAATAAAGTCTCCGTAAGGGGGAAAATTATGAAAAATAAGAAAAAAGTAGCAATAAAAATAAATAACAAAATAATTAATACCGACGGCATCAAACTAAGTGAAGAAGAAATAGAATTACTAAAAAAAGTGTTTTTTAATGGTGAGGTATCCTTATGTAAAACATGTAAAGCTAAAGTGTGTTTTGCAAACAAAGAAGATTTAACAGGAGCCATTAAAGAAGGTATGAGCTCATCAATCGAAACAATCATCACAGATTGTCCTAACTATAGAAAAGGTTTATAAAAAATAGTAGCAAAATAAGGAGATAATATGGAAATAAAAATTAACGGAAAAATAAATATAGTATTTGGAACTGCAACATTTGAAGATTTAACGAAAATGATGAAAAAACCGCATCTTTGTTCAAGTTGTGGTATAGTAACTTGCATAGGCGGAAGAAATTTAAAAAATAAAGCAATAAAAAATGCCATCAAATCATATAACGGAGTATATGTATTAGATTGTGATGATTATATAAAAGAAGACAAAAAGAAAACAAATGTAAAAAAAGATGAACAAATATATTTCTCATCTCCACAAGAGTGTAGTGTTATACATCCATCAGTAAAACATATATTATTAAGATAAAGAGTTCTAAACTCTTTTTTCTTTTAAAAAAATATGATAAACTTTATGTAAGAAGGTGAGAAAATGGAGAAGGTATTATACCCAGCAGACACATACATAGTAATAAACAAAACAATTTTAAATAATGAAGATAGACTAGTTCTAATAAAATTATATGAACCAGTCATCGGAGCAGTAGCAGTAAATTTATACTTTACCTTATGGGCCAATCTAGATTCATTAAGTATAATATCTACAGAATTTACTCACCATAACCTAATGGCAACAATGAGACTAAAACTAGAAGATATTCTAGAAGCAAGAGAAAAATTAGAAGGAATAGGACTTATCAAAACATATTTTAAAGAGGGAAGCATAAATAATTATGTGTATGAATTATACTCCCCCCTTAACCCGGATGAGTTTTTAAATAATCCAATTTTATCAGTATCACTAGAAAGTAATGTTGGAAAAAGAGAATATAACAAAATAACAAAATTTTTTAAAATACCAAAAATAGACTTGAATACATACGAAGATATTACCTCAAAATTTACAGAAATATTTGACAGTATAAGCATATCTGAAATAGATGAATTAGAAAACATAAGAAAAGTTAAAAATATTGACTTAGTAATAGATGAAAAAATAGATTTAAATAATATTCTATCAGTTATTCCAAATGAAATGATAAATCATAAAGCAATAACAAATAAAACAAAATCTTTAATATATAAATTGTCATTTATATATAATTTGGATGAAGAAGAATTATCAGAACTAATAAGGAATTCAGTTAATGAAAAACACAATATAGATGAAGAAAAATTAAGAGAAAATTGTAGAAATTATTACACATTTGAAAATAAAAATGCATCTCCTTCATTAATATATAAAAAACAACCAGAATATCTAAGAAAAACAGTAAGCGATACATCGAAAAAAACAAAGCAAATATATACATTTGAAACAACATCACCATACGAATTCCTCACTGGAAAAAATAAAGGAGTAAGACCAAGCAAAGCAGAATTAAGCTTAATAGAAACTCTTCTTATAGACTATAGCCTAAACCCAGGAGTAGTAAATGTTTTAATAGATTACGTACTTAGAATAAACGACAATAAACTAACTAAAAACTTCGTAATCACGATTGCTAATCAATGGAAAAGAAGTAATATAAAAACAGTAGAAGAAGCTATGGAACTATGCAAAAAAGAAAATAAAAGCAAAAAGAGCATAAAACCAAAGAAAAAAGAAGAAAAACCAAACTGGTATAACAAAGAATTAGAAGAAGATACAGCAAGTGAAGAAGAAATGAGAAAATTAGAAGAAAAATTAAAAAATTATAGGTGAGAACATGCAAAGAATAGATGAAAAATTAAAACCAAATAATAACTTAAACGATAAATTAAATGAATCATATAACGAGTCATTAAAAGATGAAAAATTTAAAGAATTTGTAAGTAAAATCAAACTAAAAAAAGAAGAAATGATAAAATACACATCACTCTTAGAAACGAGTAAAGAAGAATATTTTAATTGTAAAGAATGTAAAAATATTTTAGAATGTAAAAACAAATTAAAAGGATATGCATATCTCCCAAAGGTAAATAACAGTACATTAGAATTTACCTATAGGCCATGTAAATATAAGAAAAAATTAGATAAAGATAATAAATTTCACGAAAATACACTTTTATATAACATACCAGATGAAATAAAAAACGCCAGTATTAAAAAAATATATAAAACCGATAAGAAAAGGTATGAAACAATTTCATGGATAGTAGATTTTATTCAAAAATACAAAGAAGATATACACCAAAAAGGTCTTTATCTATGTGGAAACTTTGGCTCTGGCAAAACCTACTTAATAGCAGCCCTTTTTAACGAGTTAGCAAAAGAAAATATAAAAAGCGCTATAGTATTTTGGCCAGACTTTTTAAACGATTTAAAACAGACATTTTCTTCTCAAATCAAATCAGAATTTAAAACAAAATATAATGCCATAAAAAAAGCCCCACTCTTGCTTATAGATGACATAGGAGCAGAAAGTGTAACCCCATGGTCTAGAGATGAAATATTGTGTCCAATACTTCAGTATAGAATGGATGAAAAACTTCCGACATTTTTTACATCAAATCTAGATCTAAAAGCTTTAGAAACACATTTAGCTATAACAAGTAAAGGCGATGAAATAATAAAGGCCGGAAGAATAATATCAAGAATAAAGCAGCTTACAGAATATCAAGAGTTAATAAGTAAAAATCTAAGGAAGTGAAATATGATAGAAATCAATACCCAAAGCAGTATAAAAATAGATAACATTTATTTTGATCCATTCAAAATAGAAAAAGAAAATAAAGATGCGAAGATAATATTTATAACTCATCCTCATTATGACCATTTTGATATGGAAAGCATTAAAAAAATAGAAAACAAAGATACCATATTTGTTATCCCAAATGATGAAGAAATAAAAAATAGTTTAAATGAAAGAAACACATTAATAGTAAAGCCAAATAAAGAATATCTTTTAAATGATATAAAATTCGAAACAGTCCCAGCTTATAACATAGATAAACCATACCATAAAAAAGAATATGGATGGGTAGGATACATAATAAATTTAGATAAAAAATACTATATAATGGGAGATACAGACAGTATTGAAGAAGCTACGAAAATAAAATGTGACCATCTATTCGTTCCAATAGGAGGGACCTATACAATGGATTATAAAGAAGCAGCAAAACTAACAAATATAATTAATCCAAAAATAGTAACACCTATTCACTATGGCTCCATAGTAGGAACTAAGGAAGATGCCAAAAAATTCTCAGATTTAGTAAATTCTGATATAAATGTAGAAATATTATTGAAATAATATTCATAAATGAAGAAAAATATGATAAAATATTGTAAAAGCAATGAAGAGGACAACATTATTAAAAAGTGTTTTAAAGAGAGTTTGACATTGGTGGAAGTCAAATAAATAACTTTAATAATTACTACCTCAGAGCTGACTAATAGTCCGGCAGTTAACCGTTATCCAAATTAAGTAAAAAATAAGGATGGTACCGTGCACCAAAGCACTCCTTGCATAATAGCGAGGAGTTTTTTTAATTATAGGGGGAATAAAATGACAAAAAAAGAAATAAGAAAAGCACCTTCCATTACTATGGCACACTTTTTAAAAAGATATCTCGATATAACAAATGAAATTTTACTAACAAAATTAACAGAATTATCGCACTGCGAGATTAAAGAAGTAGCCAGAATATATGGAGTAGATCTATTAAAAATATCATTTGACGACTTAACAAAAGATATGATTGCTAGAGGAGACATATTGCTTGTAGAAGATGCATATGGAAATAAAGCCCCATATATTAACCCGATGAGAATAATAGAAAATGAATATGAAACAACACTAGATGAAAGATACGTGTCACATGAATTATATGATTTAGAAGGAGAAGATAAAAATGATAAACATAAAGGAAAACAAAAAGTTAAATACATTAAACCATAGCTGTGCGCATTTACTTGCTCAAGCAGTAATGCATTTATATAAAGATGCAAAACTTTGGGTAGGACCAGTAATAGATGATGGGTTCTATTATGACATAGACCTTAATGGACACACACTTACAGAAGAAGATATTGAAAAAATAGAAAAAGAAATGAAAAAAATAGCAAAAGATGGAAAAAGAATATATAGAGAAGAATTAACCAAAGAAGAAGCTTTAGAAAAATTTAAAGATAATCCGTATAAAATTGATATAATTAACGAAATACCAGAAGGAGAAATAATAAGCTGCTACACACAAGGAGACTTCACAGATCTATGTAGAGGTCCGCATGTAAGCTCAGTAAAAGAATGCAAACATTTTAAGTTATTAAAATTTAGTGGATCATACTACAAAGGAGATTCAAATGAAAAGCCGCTTCAAAGAATATATGGAGTATGCTTCAAGACCAAAGAAGAATTAGAAGAACATCTTAAAGAGTTAGAAGAAGCAAAAGAAAGAGATCATAGAAAAATAGGAAAAGAACTTGGAATATTTATGCTATCAGACCTAGTAGGAAAAGGACTTCCATTATGGCTTCCAAATGGATATACGCTTTGGAGAATAATTCAAAATTATATTACCGACAAAGAAGTAAAATATGGGTATAAACATGTCCATACCCCAGACTTAGGAAACGTGGAATTGTATAAAACATCAGGACATTTCGACCATTATAAAGAAGACATGTTCCCAGTTATGGAACTAGATAACGAACAGTATGTTTTAAGACCTATGAATTGTCCACATCACATGGTAATATACGGTAATTCACTACACTCATATAAAGACTTACCAATCAGAATAGCAGAAATAGCTAACGATTTTAGATACGAAGCAGCAGGAGCAGTTAAAGGAATAGAAAGAGCTAGAAGTTTTACACAAAATGATTCACATATTTTCTGCACAAAAGATCAAATAAAAGAAGAATTTAAAGGAGTATTAGATTTAATAATAGAAGTATATAAAGACTTTGGAATTGACATTACAAAAAATAAATTTAGATTATCACTAAGAGATCCTGAAGATAAAAAAAATAAATACTTTAAAGATGACGATATGTGGAATACTGCAGAAAATGCCTTAAGAGAGGTATTAGATGAGATAAAAGTAAAATATTTTGAAGCAAAAGGAGAAGCCGCATTTTACGGGCCTAAATTAGATATACTAATAAAACCAGCAGTAGGTTCAGAAGTAGCAATACCTACAATACAATTAGACTTCCTACTTCCAAGGAAATTTGACTTAACATATATAAATGAAAAAGGAGAAAAAGAAACTCCAATAGTTATTCATAGAGCTGTACTAGGTTCATTAGATAGATTTATCGCATTTCTATTAGAAGAAACAAAAGGAGCTCTTCCAACTTGGCTTGCCCCTAACCAAATAAATGTAATCCCAGTAAATAATGAATATCATTTAAAATATGCAACTAAAGTATATGAAAGACTTAAAGCAGAGGGATATAGAGTAACATTAGATTCAAGAGATGAGAAGTTATCTTATAAAATGAGAGAAAGTCAAATTAAAAAGACACCATTTACTTTAATACTTGGAGATAAAGAGAAAGAATCAAATACAGTTAGCTATCGAAGATATTCAAGTAGTGCAACAGTTAATCTATCACTAAGGCAATATATAAAAGATGTAAGAGATGAAATTGAAAAGAAGTGTTAACTATGAAATGTACATTATTATCAAAAGATCAAGTATGCATAAATCAGCTGGAAATGTTTAGAAAATATGGAACAAATGCAGCGATAACAGATTTTTCACTCTTACTAGGAATTGAAGTATCATCAGATCATACAAGTGATACTTCATATTATCAAGATAAAGATTTTGTAGATACAAGAGCAGCAGATTACTGGACAAAAACCCAAGAAGAAGATAAAGTAATCGCAATATCATCATATAGTTTTGGATATTTTAGCCCTAAAAAAATGAATGATCTATATCTAGGAATTAGACCAGCAGTAAAATATTCAGATATAAAAAATCAAGTAGATGGCAAAAAAATATCAGACAAAGAAGTAACAGAAGTAGAATATGGTGAATATCCTCAAACAATATGCGATAAGAAGTTAGAAACTGAATTAGAAAAAATGTATAGAGAAAATACAATAACAAAAACAGAAAAAAAATATACAGTTAATTCGAATGAATTTTTTTCACCAGAGCAAATAGATGAATATTGCTATAACGGGAATAAATATATTAGATTTATAGCTAATAGGGATATTATAAGAACAAAACTATCAAATAAACAATACATAGAATTTGGAAAACCATATTGGATTAAAGTAGAGCCTATAACATGGATGATAGATGAAGAACAAGACCTAGCAGTTTCTAAAAAACTATTAATTACAGGTATACCATTTGATAATGATTATAAAGAAAACTTTGAGGAAACAGAAATATATAAATATTTAAACACCTATTTTATTAATGAAATAATCGCAGAAAAAAAGATAAAAGAAAAAAACAAACTAGATGAAATAGAAGAAGAACTAAAATCTTTATCACTACAAGAATTACAAGAACTTAGAAATATATTAGAAAAACAAATAAAAAAGGAAGTAAAAATAAAATGTAAAGGAGGAATAAGATGAGACAGTTTACAGAACAAGAACAAGTTAGAAGAAATAAAGTAAACGACTTGATAGAAAAAGGAGTAAAGCCATTTGGCTATAGATTTGACGTAACTTCAAATTCTAAAATAATCAAAGATGAACACTTAAATGATACAAAAGAACAGTTAGAGGAAATTAAAGAAAATGTTATTATTGCCGGTAGAATAATGACAAAAAGAAGAAAAGGAAAAGCCGGATTCTTCCATATACAAGATAAATATGGTCAGATACAAATTTATATTGCTATAAACGAAGTTGGAGAAGAAGCATACGACCTATTTAAAGCATCAGATATTGGCGATATAGTTGGAATTGAAGGGTTCATATTTAAAACAAATACAGGAGAATTATCAGTACATGCCAAAAAATATACACATCTAGTTAAAGCTTTAAAACCACTTCCAGAAAAATATCATGGTCTAACAGACGTTGAAGAAAGATATAGAAGAAGATATGTAGATTTAATTATGAATGAAGAAGCTAGAAAAATAGCTTTCGCAAGACCTAGAATTATAAGAACAATTCAAAGATACCTAGATAACTTAGGATATACAGAAGTAGAAACACCTATTTTAAATCCAATATTAGGAGGCGCCGCAGCCAAACCATTTATAACACACCATAATGCACTAAACATGCCATTCTATCTTAGAATAGCAACAGAATTACCACTAAAGAGACTTCTTGTAGGTGGAATGGATGCCGTATATGAAATAGGAAGAATCTTTAGAAATGAAGGAGTAGACAGAAAGCATAACCCAGAATTTACATCAATTGAACTATATAAAGCATATTCAGATATGTATGGTATGATGGATATAGCAGAAGGAATAATAAGCGAAGCATGTATGGAAGTAAATGGTACTTATGACATAGAATATATGGGAAATAAAATAAGCCTAAAACCAAGTTTTAAAAGAGTACACATGGTAGATGCTATTAAAGAAGCATGCGGAGTAGATTTCTGGAAAGAAATGACTCTAGAAGAGGCTAAAGAATTAGCAAGCGAACATAAAATAGAGCTAGAACCACACTTCGAAATAGGACATATAATAAATGCTTTCTTTGAAAAATACGTAGAAGAGACATTGATAGAGCCAACATTCGTATATGGTCATCCAGTAGAAATAAGCCCACTTGCCAGTAGGAGTGATGACCCAAGATTTACAGAAAGATTTGAACTATTCATTTGTGGCATGGAATTTGCTAATGCATTTACAGAACTAAATGACCCAATAGATCAATATGAAAGATTTGAAAGCCAACTAAAAGAAAGAGATCTAGGAAACGAAGAAGCAAACGAAATGGATTTAGACTTCGTAGAAGCACTAGAATATGGAATGCCACCAGCAGGTGGAATGGGTATAGGAATCGATAGATTGATAATGCTTTTAACAGGTGCAGAAACAATTAGAGAAGTTATTCTATTCCCACACATGAAAAATAAAAACTAAATAACTTTGGAAAAAGTTATTTTTTTTGTAATAAAAATAAAAACAATAAATATAATTAATTAGAAATGTACTAGGAGGGATAATAATGATTAATAAAAGAAGTCTTTGGTTTTTGACACTATTTAGTTTGATATTAGTATTAAGCGTTTATTACATAACAATGCCAAGCGAGCTATTAATCGCAACAAATAATGGGACAAATAAGAATAAGACAGAAGAAGTATCAGTAACAAAAGAAGAAAAAGAAAGTGCTGAACTAGTGGCTTCAAGAGTAGAATCTGAAGAAAAAATGTTAGATAAGATATCTGAGCTAAAAAAAATACTAACAGATTCAAAAGCAACAACAGAAGAAAAAAATAAAGCATTTGAAGAATTACAAAATATAAATAAAACAAGATCAGAAGAAGAAAAAATAGAAAAAAGTATTGAAGATGAATTAAATTTAAATACATTTGTAAGTATCGAAAATAATAATATAACAGTAACAGTAGATAGTGATAAACACGATAATAAAATAGCAAATTCTATAATGAGAAATGTACAAAAAAACTTCGATACACAAATGAAAATAACAATAAAATTTAAAAACTAGCTTTCCTTAAAAAGAAAGCTTTTAAATAGGCATTTTTTCTCACTAAAAAAATAATAATACATATAGTATAAATGAGTAAATATAAACCACCCATCATAGGAAGTGAGGGAAATATGTCAAATAGTATTCTAACCAAAAGAGAAAAAGAAGTATTCGAACTATTAATAAAAAATAAGACCACTAGCGAAATAGCCAAAGAATTAAAAATAAGCGATAAAACAGTAAGAAATCATATATCAAACGCTATGCAAAAACTTGGAGTAAAAGGAAGAGCAGGGGCCGTAATAGAACTATTAAGGTTGGGAGAAATTAAATTATAAAAAGGTTATAAAAGACCTTTTTTTGAATAAATTTAAATAGGTGATTTAAATGCTAAAAAAAATATCAATAAGAAAAATAATACTATCATCCATCGCCTTATTCGCTATATCATTATTATACTTAATGCCATCAAACGAAAATAAATTAAAAATAAAACAAGAATTAGAATACGTAGGAAAAGAAGTAAAAGAGACAGAAATTTTTCTCATGGATAAAAATAGTTATGTCGCATTAACAAGTGTACCTGTAGCTGAACAAGATATAGAAAAAAGAGCAAGAGAACTTATCAAAATACTAACAATAGGAGGAATGGATAGTAAAGTTCCAAGTGGATTTAGCGCAATTCTTCCACCGGACACGGAAATTTTAAATATAACATATGATAAAGGAATACTAAAAGTAAATTTTTCAAAAGATATATTAGAAATAGAAAAAAAACTTGAAGAAAAGATGGTAGAAGCCTTAGTATATACATTAACATCTATAGAAAATGTAGATAAAATAATAATATATGTAGAAGGAGATATACTGACAAAATTGCCAAAGACAAAAATAAATCTTCCAAGCACATTAGATAGAAATTTTGGAATAAATAAAGAATTTAATCTAACAAGCACAAAAGATATAACGGACGTCACCGTATATTACATAAATCAAATAAATGAAAATTATTATTACGTACCAGTAACAAAATATTTAAATGACAATAGAGAAAAAATAGATATAATAATAGAAGAATTATCGGTAGGACTAAACCCAAATAAAAAGCTTAAAAGTTACCTAAGTGATAATGTAGAAATAGTATCAAAAAACATAAACGAAAAAATAGTAAGCCTAGAATTTAAAGAAAAACAGAACAATAAAAAAATAGAAGAAAACATTGATAAAACAGTAGCTTTGTCAGTATGCGAGACATATAAAATAGAAGGAATAGAACTTAACAAAACAAAAAGGACATGTAAAAACATATAAATAAACTTGTTATTTAATGAAAAAAAATATATAATTAAATAAGAATAGAGGGATAAAAATGGACGAACAAATAAAAATAATAGATAAGTATTTTGATGCAGCAAACTACATATCAGCATGTCAATTATATCTTTTAGATAACCCACTTTTAAAAAGAAAACTAAAAAAAGAAGATATAAAAAATAAAATAGTAGGACACTGGGGAACAGTACCAGCTCAAAATTTTATATATGCCCATATAAATAGAATAATAAAAGAAAAAGACCTAAATATGATATACATATCAGGTCCAGGACATGGAGGAAATAGTCCAGTCGCAAACACCTACTTAGAGGGAACATATTCAGAAATATATAAAGATATAACCCAAGATGAAGAAGGATTAAAAAAACTATTTAAAAGTTTTTCCTTTCCAGGAGGAATCCCATCACATGCCGCACCAGAAACACCAGGATCAATTCATGAAGGAGGAGAGTTAGGCTACAGTCTTTCTCATGCCTTTGGAGCTGCACTAGATAATAAAGACCTAATAGTCGCATGCACTGTAGGAGATGGAGAAGCTGAAACAGGACCCCTTGCAACATCATGGCATGGAATAAAATTTTTAAATCCAAAAAAAGACGGATTAGTATTGCCGATACTAAACCTAAATGGATATAAAATAAGTAATCCAACAGTACTTTCCAGAATGACAAAACCAGAACTAGGAAGTTACTTCTATGGACTAGGCTATAGAGCATACCTAGTAGAAGGTAAAGACAAAAATCAGATACACAAAAAAATGTATTACACCTTAAATAAAGTAATAGAAGATTTTAAAAGAATAAAAAATGGCGAAGAAACATTATGGCCAATGATAATACTTAAAACACCAAAAGGATGGACTGGACCAAAAATAGTAAACGGCTCAAAAATAGAGGGAACATTTAAAGCACACCAAGTTCCAATCCAAATAAATACCGAAGAAGATATAGAAATATTAGAAAATTGGCTAAGAAGTTATCATCCAGAAAATCTATTCGATGAAAACGGAACACTAAATAAAGAAATAAAAGACTCCCTACCAAAAGGAGAAAAAAGAATGGGCGCAAACCCTAATGCTAACGGAGGAATACTTTTAAAAGAACTAAACTTGCCAGATATAAGTAACTATGAACTAAAAATAGAAAGAGGAATAACAAAAGAAGAAGACATGCATAAATTAAGTGAATACTTAAGAGACGTCTATAAAAATAATGAGAATTTTAGAATTTTCTCACCAGACGAAGCAATGTCTAATAGACTATATAAACTATTTGATATACAAAAAAGAGATTGGCAAGAAGAGATAAAAGAAAATGATGAATACTTAAGTAAAGACGGAAAAATAATGGATTCATTCTTATCAGAACACATGTGTGAGGGAATGCTTGAAGGATATCTACTTACTGGAAGACATGGAATATTTGTAAGCTATGAATCATTCGTAAGAGTAGTAGACTCAATGGCCTCTCAGCACGCGAAATGGCTTAAAATATGTAACGAATTAGACTGGAGAAAAGATATATCTTCACTAAATTACATCCTAACATCACACATCTGGCAGCAAGACCATAATGGATACACACATCAAGAACCAGGTTTTTTAAATCATATAGCTGATAAAAAATCAGAAATAACAAGAATATACTTACCATATGATGCTAATAGCTTAATAATTACAGTAGATCATATATTAAGAACAAAAAACAAAATAAACGTTGTAACTGCTTCTAAACATCCAAGTTACCAGTGGTTAACAATGGAAGAAAGTAAAAAACACTTCGAAAAAGGAATAGGAATATGGGACTTTGCCAGTAAAGAAAATCCTGATATAATAATCGCATCAGCAGGAGATACACCGACAATAGAAGCACTAGCGGCTACAAAAATAATAAATAAATATTTGCCAAAAATAAACATAAGATTTATAAATATAATTGATCTAATGAAATTAGATAAAAATCATCCACATGGATTAACAGACGAAGAGTATGATGAACTATTTACAAAAGATAAACCAATTATTTTCAATTTCCATGGTTACCCTTCACTTATTAAATCCTTAATATATGAGAGAACAAATAGAAACGTCATAATTCATGGATATGAAGAAGAGGGAACCATTACAACGCCATTTGATATGAGAGTAAGAAATAAAATTGATAGATATCATCTAGCAATAGATATAATAAATAAATTAAAAATAAACGACAAAAAAATAACTAATATGCTAGAAGAAAAATTACTAAATCATGAGAAATATATTAAAGAAAATGGAATAGACACAGAAGAGATAAGAAATTGGAGATTTGAATAAGTATCTTGATAAAAAGATACTTTTTCTATTATAATAAAATAGAGGTGAAAAAATGAAAATATTAGTAATAGGATGCACAGGATATATAGGAAGTCATACAGTAGTAGAACTTTTAAATAACAATTATGAAGTAATTGGACTAGACAATTTCAGTAATAGTAAAAGAGAAACATTAAATAAAATCAAACAAATAACAAATAAAGAGATAAACTTTTATGAAGGAAACATGCTAGACGAACAACTTTTAAATAAAATCTTTAAAGAAAATAAAATAGATGCAGTAATAGACTTTGCCGCATATAAGGCAGTTGGAGATTCAGTAAAAAAACCAATAGAATATTATATTAATAACGTCTCTAGTGTCTTAACTCTACTAAAAGTAATGAAAGAAAATAACGTAAAAACAATAGTATTTAGTAGTAGTGCGACAGTATATGGTACGCCGAAAGAACTGCCAATAAAAGAAACATCAGAAATAGGAAATACAACAAATCCTTATGGAACAAGCAAACTATTTGTAGAAAAAATATTACAAGATTTGTATAAAAGTGATAATACTTGGAATATATGTATATTAAGATATTTTAATCCAATAGGAGCTCATAAATCAGGACTAATTGGAGAAGACCCAAACGGTATTCCAGCAAACCTACTTCCATATATAACAAAAGTTGCAAAAGGAGAGTTAGAAAAATTAAATATATTTGGTGATGACTATAATACAAAAGATGGAACAGGAGTAAGAGACTATATACATGTAGTAGATTTAGCTATAGGACACGTAAAAGCACTAGAAAAATTAGAAAAAGATAAACAGGGCTCACATATATATAACCTAGGCACAGGAAAAGGATATAGCGTGCTTGAAATAGTTAAAACATTTGAAAAAGTTAATAATATTAAAGTGCCTTTTGAAATAGTAAAAAGAAGAGAAGGCGACATAGACGAGTGTTATAGCGACCCGTCAAAAGCAAAAAAAGAATTAAATTTCGAAGCAACACATACATTAGAAGATATGGTAAGAGATGCTTGGAATTACGAAAAAAATAATTAAAAAAATGTAATAAACTATATTACATTTTTTTAATTTCATCTACAGATAAACCAGTATATTTAGATATGGTATTAACATCTAAATTATCTTCCAGCATTTTTTTAGCACTTTCAATTTTGTTTTGTTCTATACCTTGACTAATACCTTCAGAAATGCCTTTTTCATATAAAGTATTATTAATTATCTCATCTTCGTTTTCTATAATAATGTCAATTATTTCAGGATCTTGATTTAGTTTGTTAACTTTTTTAGATAATTCTTCCATAATTTTGTCTCCTTTGCTTATCTTTTCCATTTTATCTTCAGCATCGGCAGCAAGTAACATTAAAAATGGATTTTCTTTTTCTATGTCTCCATGATACCATACATTTTTATAATAATCCATATTTATGTGGACAATTTCAAATATGTCATCGTGCACTTTATTATTAGTTTCATCATCTTTAATGTAACATTTAATTATCTTCCTATCTGTAATATCAAAATTAAAATATTCTTTTAAATTCCATGTAATATTTAATTGAATATGTTTTTTAATATTAAAATAACTTTTAGTTCTTTTAACACTACTAGATATTAACTTACAGAAGTATAGAAAATTTCTATTTGGAATTTCATTTTTATAGATGTGATTTAACTCTACATTTATGATTCCTTTATCTGTATCTAATATTAAATCAAGATATTTTCTCCTTTCTTTTATGTGTTCAACTGGAAGTTCAATATTATTACTAAGTATTTTATATACTTTTAAATTTAGAGATTCTTCAAGGAGTCTTTTTAAGCTTTCTTCAGTATCGAATGCATTTTTAAAAATGGTATCATTTGATAAGGTATAGAATTCAATTTGATTTTCTTGCATTTAGATATTCCTTTCTAAGAAGGTTTATTTACCTTCTATATAAAACATTCTCTAAAGAAAGGATAAATTCCTCTAAAAATTGTAAAAAAAGTGTAAAAATTTATTTTTAGCAAATGTTATAAATAAAGAAAAAATTAATTATTTAAATAATTATTGCTATATCTAGCGAAAATATTACTTGCCTTTTTGTATATGATATAATATATTTATAATGGAAGGAAGTATAAAAAATGAACCTAAAAATAAAACAAGATAAAAGAAATTATATAATAATTGGACTATGCTTAATACTTGTAGTTATGGGAGTAGGGTATGCTGCATTTAGTCAATTACTTACTATTAATGGAACAGCGAGTATTACAAACTCATGGTGCGTAGGATTTGATCAGACAAAGACTAATACATATACAGCATCAGCAGGTATTGAAGGAGGAACTACACCAACTGGAACAATGACATACTCAGGTACAGCATGTGAGACAAACTATGTACCAAATGCATCACTAACCGCTAATTTTAAACAACCAGGAGATGAAATAGAATATACATTAACTATTAAAAATAAAAGTAGTGTAACAGCAGATATAAAAAGTATTTTAGTAGGAGAGAACTCGTTAACAGCAGATACAACTATAACAAAGGGAAATGTACAGTTTATTATTCACATGCCAGAATCTTCGACTCTAGCATCCAATGAAGAAACAACTATGAAAGTAGTAGCTGAATTTCAAAATAATATTGATATTACAGGACCATACACAGGAGAAACACAAACAATTAGTGTTGGAATAAATGTAGAACAAGATGATGGAAATGGTGGAATGGAATTTATAGATGGAGTTACATTTGATGAAAATACATTCCCTTTAGTTTCTTCAGGAGATGGCCTTTATTATGATAGTAATGCAGGAGAGTATTACTATAGAGGAGCAAATCCAGATAATTATATAGAATTTAACAATGAAGTATGGAGAATAATGAGTATAAATTCATCTGGTAATTTAAAAATAATAAAAGATGAAAGAATAGCTTTAACAGGGTATTCAGGTATTAAATCAGGTACTACTAATCAAGGAAGATTTGATGCATCCGGTAATAGTGGAAGACAAACAACTGGGTATTGTTCAAATACTTATGCTCAGCAGTATGGCTGTAATGCATGGGCAAAAATGAGTAGTTTTGAGAATGCTGGTACTGGAAATTATTATTCAAGTGGTCAAGTAACAGAAGATGCAGAACTTAATACATATTTGAATACTACATATAAAAGTAGCTTAACCGATTTATCCAAAGTACAAACTGGTATGAAGTGGAATGTAGGACATGCTGGAGTTTATAATGATACTTTAACAGTATCACAGCTTGAAGATATGGAAAAAACATATACATGGACTGGCGATATAGCTTTAGCTACTAAATCAGAGTATATAAGGGCTCATGGAAATACTGATTGTTCAAACGCTAAATATTTATTTGATAATTATCAGAATGACACGTGTACAACCACAAATTATTTAAATAAATCAAGCTATTGGTATTGGTTGCTTTCGCCGACTTCCGGCTATGCGCACGGCGAGTTCGGTGCGTTTAGTGGCGGTGTCTTCAGCAGCAAGTCTGCGTTCTACCAGGACGGCTCAGTTCGCCCAGTTCTATATCTAAAATCTAATATCAAACTAACAGGTAATGGAACAAATGATGAAAATATATATAGAATAGTAAGTTAACTTTAGAAGAAATTCTAAAGTTTTAAAATGCACAAAAAAACTCTCAAATGAGAGTTAATTTCATAAATGGCGTCCCCGGAGAGATTCGAACTCGCGACCCACGCCTTAGAAGGGCGTTGCTCTATCCAGCTGAGCTACGGAGACAACTCAGTCAACAAATTAATTATATAACAAATTTTATAAAACATCAAGTCAATATTCAAAAAAATTAACAAAAATGTTATAATCATAATAAAGGAGAAGATAAAATGTCAAAAATAAAAGATATAAAAGCAAGAGAAATATTAGATTCTAGAGGAAATCCCACAGTTGAAGTAGATGTTTTATTAGAAAGCGGAATAATAGGAAGAGCATCTGTTCCATCAGGAGCATCAACAGGATCTAGAGAAGCAATCGAACTAAGAGATAACGACAAAAACAGATATAATGGTAAAGGAGTACTCAAAGCCGTAAATAATGTAAATACATTAATAAAAGACAAATTAATTGGACTAGACTCTTTAGACCAAAAATTAATAGATGAGACAATGATAAAACTAGATGGAACAAAAAACAAAAGTAAATTAGGCGCTAATGCAATTTTAGGAGTATCAATGGCTAATCTAAAGGCAGCCTCTAACTATAAAAATATCCCACTATACAAATATTTTGATGAAGAAGTATCCATGCCAAGACCAATGATGAATATTTTAAATGGAGGAGCTCACGCTGATAATGGCCTAGATTTTCAAGAATTCATGATAATACCAGAAAGAGAGTCATTCAAAGAAAGACTAAGAGTAGGAGCTGAAGTATTTCATAGTTTAAAAGAAGTACTAAAAGAAAACAATTTAGCTACTTCAGTAGGAGACGAAGGAGGATTCGCACCTAACCTAAATACAAATAAAGAAGCTTTAGACTTAATAATCAAAGCCATAGAAAAAGCTGGATACACACCAGGAAAAGATGTTTTCTTAGGACTAGATGTTGCCGCAAGTGAATTCTATGAAAACGGAAAGTATAACCTAAAAGGAGAAGATAAAGTACTATCTACAGATGAGTTAATAAAGTACTTCGAAGAATTAGTAAAAGAATATCCAATAATATCAATTGAAGATCCAGTAGATGAAAATGACTGGGAAGGATTTAAAAGTATAACTGAAAGACTAGAAGATAAAATACAGTTAGTAGGAGATGATTTATTCGTAACAAACAAAGAATACTTACAAAAAGGAATCGAAATGAAGGCAGGCAATGCTATTTTAATAAAAGTAAACCAAATAGGAACAATTACTGAAACTATAGATACAATTAACCTAGCAAAAGAAAATAATTACAAAACAATTATTTCTCATAGAAGCGGAGAAACAGAGGATACTACTATCGCACACTTAGCAGTAGGATTAAACCTAAAGCAAATAAAAACAGGATCACTTTCAAGAACAGATAGAGTATCAAAATATAATGAGCTCTTGAGAATAGAGGAAAACCTATGAACAATAAAGGATTTACCCTAATAGAATTAATAGGAACAATAGTAATATTATCTCTTTTATTACTAATTATTTCACCCCTTGTAACAAGAAGTATTAAAGAAGGCACTAATAAAGCAGATGAACAAATAAAAACAAATATAGAGTTGGCTGCTAAAAACTGGGCTTCTGACAATAAAGGACTTCTTCCAAGTAGTAAAGATAAAAATTATAAAGTAAAAATATCAGAACTGCAAAATCAGGGATATCTAGATGATAATATTAAATTACCACAAAATGATACTAATCCAGATGAAGTATGTGTAATAATAACAAAAACAAATGAAGATACAAACACTAGTAAAAAAGTATATAAATATGAATACAATAATTCATGCAATTAAAAAGACGTTAATTTTTAACGCCTTTTTTAACATCCATAATAACCGGTAATATAATAGGTTTTCTTCCAGTATGAAGATTAATATAATCACCTAAAACCTTAGAAATCTCTGATTTAATCTCAGAATAATTAACGCCAGTTTTAATTTTATCTTCAATAGCTTTTTTAGTAATACTTTCTAACTTTTTAAGTAATTCTATATTATCATTAACCAAAACAAAACCGCGAGTAATAATATTAGGAGATGTTAGTAGTTTATGTCCTTTCATATCCATGTTAACTATTGCAACAACAATACCATCACAAGCCATAACCTTTCTATCTCTCATAACCGCATTACTAACTTCACCAATCCTGTTACCATCGACATAACTGTCTCCTGCTTGAATATACCCAGCTTTCTTAATAACACCATTTTTCATAGAAAGTACATCCCCATTAGATAAAACAAACGTATTCTCACGAGGTATATCACAAGCCACACCGATATCCGCATGTTTCTTAAGCATTCTATACTCACCATGAAATGGCATGAAATATTTAGGATTGATAAGTCTAATCATCCATTTAAGTTCTTCCTCATTACCGTGACCAGATGCGTGAATGTCACTAAGTGAAGTATTAGTATAAACAGTAATACCTTTTAAATAAAGTTTATTAATAGTTCTAGAAATACTAAGAGCATTTCCAGGAATAGCAGAAGAAGAAAATACGACAATATCATCGCTTCTAAGTTTAATTTGTTTATGAGTTCCGCTAGCTAAGCGACTTAAAGCAGCAAGAGGCTCACCTTGAGTTCCAGTACAAAGTATACAAATCTTATTGTCAGGTAAATGATTTGCTTCTTCTGGAGTAACAAATATATCTTTGTGTTTAATATATCCGCCTTCTATAGAAATTTCAATATTATTTTCCATACTCCTACCAAATACCGCAATTTTTCTTCCATGTCTTTTACAAGTATCGACAATGTGTTTTAAACGATATATATTTGAAGCGAATGTAGCAATTATAATTCTACTATCATGAATTGTAAATAAATCATCTAAAGCGTCATCAACCTTAGATTCGCTATTACTAATACCTTCATTTAAAGCATTAGTACTATCACTTAAAAGAAGTGTAACACCTTCAGATCCCACCTTAGCAATCTTATGTAAATTAGCAACCGGTCCAATAGGAGTTAAATCAAATTTAAAGTCACCAGTAGTAACAACAGTTCCATTAGGAGTCTTAATAATAATACCATGTGAATCAGGAACAGAGTGGGTAGTTCGATAAAAACCAACCGAAGTTTCCTTAAACTTATAAACATCTTTTTCCGTATAAACAAATAAATTATTGTATTTAATGCCCCTGTCTTCTAATTTCTTCCTAATTAAAGCCGCGGCTTGATTAGGTGCATATATTGCTGGAATATTAACCTCATTAAGTAAAAATGGAATTGCCCCAATATGATCTTCATGACCGTGAGTAATAAATAAACCCTTAATTTTAGATTCATTTTGTTTTAAAAAAGTAAAATCCGGAATGACATAATCAATTCCCATTAAATCACTACCAGGGAATATAACACCAGCATCAGTAATAATAATTTCATCATTATGCATTACGCAGTACATATTTTTACCAACTTCTCCAAGTCCGCCCAAAGCGAAAATATAAGAAGTGTCTTTAATAAATTTCATAAAATCTCCTTTCTTTAAAGTTAAAACTGACAAGTAACATTATATCTTTTTTTTAAACATTTGGCAAGTTACATAAATAAGAGCTAATTTGTTGAAACTTTAAAAAAAATAGTGTAAAATCATAAATAGATTAAGGATGGTACATATGGGAATATTTGACAAATTTAAAAACATATTTAAAAAAGAAGAAGAAAAAGAATTAAAAAAATACGATAAAGGATTAGAAAAAACAAGAGAAAATATACTAACATCAATAATAAAACTAAATAAAAATCACAAAAAAATAGATGAAGATTACTTTGAAAACCTAGAAGAAATATTAATAATGTCAGACATAGGCGTAAACACAGTAATGAATATAATTGAAAGACTAAAAAAAAGAGTTAAAAAAGAAAATATAGAAAGTCCAGAAGATCTAAAAGACATCATAGTAGATGAAATGTTCATAATATATGTTAATAATGATATCATAGTAAATAAAATAAACTACGCAAAAGAAGGGCCAACAGTAATATTGTTCGTCGGAGTAAATGGAGCAGGAAAAACTACCACAATAGGAAAACTAGCATATAAATTAAAAGAAGAAGGAAAAAAAGTCCTAATGGTTGCAGGAGATACATTTAGAGCTGGAGCCACAGAACAATTAATAGAGTGGTCAAAAAGAATAAACTGCGACATTGTTTATAAAGAAGGAGCAGATCCAGTTAGTGTAATGTATGATGGAGCCTCTAAAGCAAAAGAAGAAAATTACGATGTAGTACTAATAGATACAGCAGGAAGACTGCAAAATAAAATAAATTTAATGAAAGAATTAGAAAAAATAAATAAAGTTATTGGAAAATTAATACCAAATTCACCTCACGAAACACTACTTGTATTAGATGCAACGACAGGACAAAATGGAATTAGCCAAGCAAAAAACTTTAAAGAAATAACAGACATTACCGGAATAGTACTAACCAAATTAGACGGAACTGCCAAAGGAGGAATAGTACTTGCTATAAAAGAAGAAACTGGAATTCCAGTAAAATATATTGGGCTTGGAGAAACCAAAGAAGACCTAAGAGTCTTTGACATAGAAAAATACATATACGGATTATTTAAAGGAATAGATGAATAATGGATAAAACAATATATATGATAAATATTTATGATTATTATGAAGAACTACTTACCGAAAAACAAAAAGAATATTTTAAAGATTACTACTTTAAAAACTTAAGCTTATCAGAAATAAGCGAAAATAAAAAGATAAGTAGAAACGCAATATACAAAGTAATAAAAGAAACAGAAAAAAAGTTGAATTACTATGAAGAAACCTTAAAACTTTATAAAAAAGCTCTTAAAATAAAAAAAATAATAAAAAATCTAGATGAAAAAATCAAAAAAGAGATAGAAGAATTAATATAGGGAGAAATAATATGTTTGGAAAAATTATTTATATTAGTGATACAGAAGCACATATAGAAGTGCCAAAAGAAGAAAAACCATCTACAAATATTATGAATATGCATGTAATATTTGAAGATGAAGGAAGAAAAGTAGTTGGAGAAGTTGAGGATTTAGGTGCAGAAATTATTAAAATAAGATTTCTAGGAGAAATAGAAAATAATAATTTTATAGGTGGGGTTATTAGAAAACCAACATTTAATTCAAAAATAAGGCTTATAGATCAAAGTGAAATCGGATTACTATTAGGAGATGACACACCATCTACAATGGTAATAGGTGAAAGCCCACTATACGAAAACAGAACAATTAGAGTCGATATAAATGACTTATTTAGTAGTCACATGGCAATATTTGGAAATAGTGGTTCGGGAAAATCATGCGGAGTAGCACGCTTACTACAAAACGTGTTTTCAAACCCTAAATTACTACCATTCAGATCAAATTTCTTTATTTTCGATGCATATGGTGAATACCATAATGCCTTAGAAAACATAGATAAAATAAATCCAAATTTAAACTTTAAATTTTATACAACCAACGTTCTACAGAAAGATGGAGAAATATTAAGTATCCCATTATGGCTTATGGATATAGATGATATGGCATTACTACTAAGGGCGCAAAAACACTCACAATTAACAATTATAGAAAGAATGCTAAAATTAGTAACCATATTCGCATCAGAAGATGATATGTCAGTTAGATATAAAAACCATCTTATCGCCAAAGCAATAATGACAATACTATATACAAACCAAACAGCAAGTTCAAAGAGAAATGACGTATTTAAAATACTAGCTACTTGCTCTACTAATGAATTTAATTTAGAAGCACCCGTACAAGGAATTGGATACGTAAGAAAATTTAGAGAATGTTTTACAATAGATACACAGGGTAACTTCCCAGAAAGCATACTTATGACAGAATATGTGACAAGCTTCATAGATGAATCATTAGATACATATGAGCCAAAAGAAATGAAATATTATACTCTAGAAGATCTAGAAAAAGCCCTAGAGTTCACTTTAATAAGCGAGGGACTTTTAAATAATGAAGAGACATATTCAGATGCTATCACATTAAAAGTAAGATTACATTCACTTACAATATCAGAAAATTCTAGATACCTAAGATATCCAAATTTCATAACCATGGAAAACTATGTAGCATCATTAGTGTCAAAAGGTGGAAGAAAAGCACAAGTCATTAATTTTAATCTAGAAGATGTAGAAGATTGGTTTGCCAAAGTAGTAACTAAAATATACACAAAAATGTTGTTTAACTTTAGTAAAAGATTAAAAAATAGAGCATCAATACCATTTCATATCTTCGTAGAAGAA
The DNA here is from genome assembly GCA_964425325.1 of uncultured Muribaculaceae bacterium. GTDB lineage: Bacteria > Bacillota_I > Bacilli_A > RF39 > UBA660 > Coprosoma. Next base: position 89,846 of record CAYRLX010000001.1, read on the forward strand.
GCTCATAGATATGTCCAAAATGATAATGATGTAAACCTAATAGGATATAACATATTTGAAAGAGCAGCCAAAGAAGGAAGAAAATATGGACTAATTTTCAACTTAATATCACAAAGACCAGTAGAAATTTCAGAAACAGTTATATCACAGTGTGCTAACTTCTTAATATTTAAGTTGAATCACCCAAGAGATGTAGAATATATAAGAAAAATGCTCCCAAATATATCAGCAGAAATAGTAGAAAAACAAAAAACACTTCAGCCAGGTACATGCATGGCTTTTGGAAAAGCCTTCAAAGTTCCAACTATAGTAAGAATGCAAATGCCAGATCCAGCACCATCAAGTAGTAGTTGTGACGTATTCCAAACATGGCAGGCTAATTAATATGGAAGAAAAAGAAACGAAAGAAATAAAACTTTGGAAAATACTATTCATATTGTCACTTTTATTTTTATCAGTATCAATATATTTTTATATAACAAATAAGCCAAAAGAAATAAAAAAACAGATAATAAATAATAATTATCCAAATCAAAAAATAAATGACATAACACTTCAAAATATAAAAATATATGAAAAAAATAATAAATATTATTTTACAGCTAAAGCTATAAATAAAACCAAACAAGATATAAAACTAAATAAAATAGTAATTAAATTAGATAATTACACATTTAATACATATATAGGAGATAAAATAAAAAGTAAAGAATATAAAATGATATTTATGGAAACAGACAAAGATCTAAGTAATATTAGAAACATTGACTTTATATTTAAATAAAAATTTTAGAAGAAATTCTAAAGTTTTTTAATAAAATTAAGCAAAATAACAATAGACTTATTAAAGAACATTTGGTAAAATTAATATGTAATAGTTTTAAAGGAGGAATGTAAAAATGGAAGATAAATACTTAATTATAAATGCAGGAAGCTCATCACTAAAATTTTCACTATACGAAATGCCAAGTGCTAAAGAAATAGTAAATGGTTATGTCCAAAAAATAGGTGAGGGAGATAGCTTCTATGAATTAAAATATAATGGTAAAAAAGACATAAAAGAAAAAGATATTAAAAACCATAGTGAAGCAGTTCAAACTATGTTAGATGAACTACTAGAAAATAAATTTATTAGTAACGTAAATGAAATAAAAGGAGTAGGACATAGAGTATTACATGGAGGAGAATTTTATTCAAAATCAACACTAATCGATGAAGAAGTATTAAACAATATAAAAGCACTTACAAAATTAGGTCCACTTCACCATCCAGGAGAAATAGCAGGAATAGAAGGTATGATGGAAGTATTAAAAGACGTACCACAAGTTGCAGTATTTGATACAGCCTTCCACCAGACAATGCCAAAAGAAAATTACCTATATGCTGTACCATATTCATGGTATAAAGAAAACGGCGTAAGAAAATACGGATTCCACGGAACAAGTCATAACTATATTACTAATCAAATGAAAAAACATTTTAATAAAGAAGATGTTAACCTAATAGTATGTCACATAGGATCTGGAGCTAGTATTGCATGCATAAAAGATGGAGTATGTTATGACACGACAATGGGACTTACACCACTAGACGGACTAATAATGGGAACAAGATCTGGTTCTATTGACCCATCTATAATCGAATACGTTGCAAAAGAAAGAAATATGACAGTTGAAGAGATAATAGAAGCTTTAAATAAAGAAAGCGGCTTACTTGGAATAGCTGGCAAAAACGACTATAGAGATTTATCAAAAGCAAAAGAAGAGGGAGACGAAAAAGCAAATCTAGCTCTTAATATGTTCTATAATTCGGTTACTAAATTTATAGCTGAATACTATTTTAAATTAGAAGGAAAAATAGATGCCCTAGTATTTACCGCAGGAATAGGTGAGAATGCAAAAATATTTAGAAAAGAAATAATGAATAGAGTATCTAAACCAATGAATATAAAACTAGATGAAAAAATAAATGATGAAATACCATCTAAAAATAAAGAAGGTAAAATATCTACTGATGACTCAGCATTCGAAGTATTAGTCGTACCAACAAATGAAGAATACATGATATTAGCCGATACTTATGAAATGACAAAATAATAAAGTCTAATCCATTTCTTGGATTAGACTTTTAATTTTTTCAATATGTTCTTTAACTAGTTCTGGATTAGGAGAACCAAAAGATTTCCTATTATTAATACACTCATTTAAATCAATTGCCTTGTATATATCTTTATCAAATAATGGAGAATATTTTTTATAATCAGAAATACTAAGTTCTTCTAAAATAGAACCTTTTTCTAAACAATCAGCAACTATAGAACCAGTTATTTTATAAGCTTTCCTAAAAGGTGTACCTTTTTTTACTAAATAATCAGCTACATCAGTCGCATTTATAAAACCTTTTTTAGCAGCTTCAAGCATATTATCCTTTAAAACACTCATAGTATCAATCATAGGAATTAAAGTTGAAATACATATCTTTACATTATCTATACTATCAAATATAGCTTCTTTATCTTCCTGCATATCTTTATTATAAGCAAGAGGAAGACCTTTCATCATTATAAGAAGAGTATTTAAATTACCGATAACCCTTCCTGATTTACCCCTGATAAGTTCAGTTATATCAGGATTTTTCTTCTGAGGCATAATAGAAGATCCAGTTGAAAACGCATCGTCTAGTTCAATAAATTTAAATTCCCAAGAACTCCATAATATAACCTCTTCACTAAACCTAGATAAATGAACCATAATAATAGATAAAATAGAAGCAAGTTCTAATACATAATCTCTATCAGAAACACCATCCAAAGTATTAGTACAAGGACTATTAAAGCCAAGAAGCTTAGTAGTTAAAAACCTGTCGATATCATGAGTTGTTCCAGCAAGAGCGCAGCTACCTAAAGGATTAACATTAAGCCTTACTAAACAGTCATCAAGTCTGTTGATATCTCTTAAAAACATATCCACATAAGCCATCAAATGATGAGCAAAAGTGATTGGTTGAGCTCTTTGTAGGTGAGTATAACCAGGCATAATAGTATCTAGATTATCAGTAGCCTTATCAGTCAAGGATACTATTAATTTTTTTAAATAATCTTTTAAAGAAACAATTTCATCTCTTAAATATAACCTAAGATCAGTAGTTACTTGATCATTTCGGCTTCGTGCTGTATGAAGCCTTTTTCCTGAATCTCCAATCCTCTTAGTAAGTTCTTCCTCAATAAACATATGAATATCTTCACTATTCATATCAAATAAAAGTTTACCAGATTCCAAATCATCTAAAATACCTTTTAAACCATCAGTTATCTTTTCAGCTTCATCAAGATCGATAATCTTTTGCACGCCAAGCATAGTCGCATGCGCAATACTACCTAAAATATCACACTTATAAAGTCTTTTATCGATAGAAATAGAACTGTTAAAATCATTAGTCCTATTATCTAGTTCCTTTTTAAATCTTCCTTCCCACATAGCCATAATAAAACCTCCTTATCCAAATAAAAAACTCTAGAATAAATCTAGAGACGAAAAACCGCGGTACCACCCTAATTGCTAAAATAGCCAACTTAAATTAATAACGGAATGACCCGGAATAATATACTAAAATTTCCAAAATCCACTCAGAAGCTCTATTCAGAAATACCTGATTTCTTGGCTTACACCATCCCAAGTTCGCTATAATCATAAATAAATCTTACTCTTCTTCTTCATCGCTTTCAAGTACAAACAAGATTTTAATATATTTTTAAAAATATGTCAACCGGTATTGAATAAATAAATCAAATATGTTAAAATTACTTTAGTGTTTAAATGGCCTGTTGGTGAAGTGGTTCAACACACCGCCCTCTCAAGGCGGCATTCACGGGTTCAAATCCCGTACAGGCTACCATGTAAAATTTACCGGATTATTAGTCCGGTTTTTATTATGCATAAAAATTACAAAATAAAAACATAATAAAAAAGAAAGGAAATGATAAAATGAATGAAAATATAGAGATGTTAGAATATATATATAAAGCAGCAAATATAGGAAGGACAAGTTCAGAAAATTTACTTAAAGCATTAAAAGAAAAAGATAATAAGATCAAAAAAATATTAGAAGAAATTAATAAAGAATATGAAAAATTCGAAAAAGAAAGCTCAAAATTACTTAAAAAAAACAAAGTAGAACCAAAAGGAGCAAGTATGATGATGGACATAATGAACAAACTAGGAATAGATAAAGAGGTAAAAAGTGATAATAGTGATCCAAGCATTGCCAGTACATTAATAGAAGGTCTAACAATGGGAAATATAGAAATAGAAAAAAGAATATCAAATTTTGAAAATGAAATAGATAAAAAAATAATATCTTTAGCTAAATCATTTAAAAAGTTTGGAGAAAACTATATTGAAAAACTAAAAACATTTTTATAAAAATTCTTTAAAAGACTTGAAAGAAACATACAAATTATTTATAATAAATATGAAAGTAGGTAATAAAATGAAGAATAAAAAGTTGATTGAAGGATTAAAAAACGATAACATTAAAATAGTTTTAAGCATAGTAATATTTATATTAATATCAGTTCCAATAATAATGAACATTAAAAAACCAGATACAAATAAAAATGACTATAACAAGAAAGATTTTTTCCATAAAGAAGAAAAAATACTTAAAGAAGAAACAATAGAAGGAATAAAAATATCCAATATAGAAATGCATACTAAAAATGGACAAACTACATTTAAAGCAGATGCAACAAACGTATCAGGAAATGATACAAACATAGAATACTTAGATATTGAATTGCTTGATAAAAAAGGCAAAGTAGTAATCACGTTAAAAGCTTATATTCCAGATGGACTTAAGAAAAATGAAACAAAAATAATAAATGCATCAGCTAAAGGTGAATTCAAAAACGTCGTATCTAAAGTAATAAAAAAATAACTATAATCATAAACGATTATAGTTTTTATATTACATAACTATTGATTAATAGAAGAGGCAGAAATATTAGTATCATTAGGTACACTTGCATTATTAGAAAAAGTATTAGCTATAGAAGATGAGCTATCAGGAACAGTCATAGAATTAGAAGCATTTTTCTTCTGCATAGCTAAAGCTTTTTTAGTAGCATCAATAGAATCTTTAAGAGAAGTATCGAAAGTAACCTCATTATCATCATCAAGGTCAATCAATTTGATAATTTCACCAAAAGAAGTATAGCCAGCTAACACCTTTTCAAGTCCATCTTGAAGCATAGTCGTAACATCGGCTTCACCATACACAAGACCTCTTATAACATCTTTTGGAGCATCATCACTAAGAGCATCACGAATTTTTTGATTAATTTTTAAAACTTCATGGATTGGAATTCTGCCATGAAAACCATCATTACAGTGCTCACACCCTTCAGCATCATATACCTCATTTACATCAAAGCCAAGGACATCTTTAAAAACATTTTTCTCATAATTGGTAGTAGGTCTTTTTTTCTTACAATAATTACATAATCTTCTAGCAAGTTTTTGAGCAATAACACCTTCTAAAGCCGAAGCAAGCAAATATTTTTGAACATCCATATCAATAAGACGCTCTATAGTATTCAAAGAAGTGTTAGTGTGTAAAGTTGAGAGAACCAAATGTCCAGTAATAGAAGCCCTAACAGCAATTCTAGCAGTTTCAGTATCACGAATTTCTCCAATCATAATTATATTAGGGTCCTGTCTTAAAATAGATCTAAGTGCAGTAGCGAAAGTTAAACCAATTTTACTATTAGTTTGAACTTGATTAATACCAGTAATATCCATTTCAACCGGATCCTCGACAGTAATAATATTAGTTTCAGAAGTGTTAAGGTGTTGTAAAATAGAATATACAGTAGTAGATTTACCACTACCAGTCGCACCAGTAACTAAAATAATACCATTAGGAACACTTATCATTTCTAATAATTTCTTATAATTTTTTTCACTAAAACTTAGTTCATTCAAGCCAGCCATACTCATTGAATAATCTAAAATACGAATAACTATTTTTTCACCATTACTAACAGGTAGAGAAGAAACACGAAGATCTAAATCAACACCATCAATAGTAGCCTTAATCGCACCATCCTGAGGAAGTCTAGACTCTGTAATATTAAGTCTAGCAACTGTCTTTACCCTAGTAACTAAATAATCCTTCATCTCTTTTGGAACATCGGCATAATCATATAAGATACCATCAATCCTAATTCTAATAAGTAGATGATCTTGTCTCGGATCAAAATGAATGTCACTCGCACCTCTTTTAGTAGAATCAACTAAAATATCATTTAATATATCGACAATAGGCGTCCTTTGAAAATCAAAAGTTCTAATCATTTTAAAGCCTCCTTTATTCTTATATAGACTAGATTTTATCCTAAATATATTATATAATATATTTAAGATAAAAACAATTGAAAAAGGAGAAAATAATGAACAAAAAGAATAATAAAGCTTTTCTTTTAGCTGAGTCTTTAATAGTTACAACCTTTGTACTTACTGTATTAATATATTTGTATGCACAGTTTAAAAACCTAATGACTGAATATAAAAATAGCTATAGATATAATAATGTACAAGATATATATAATTTAGGTGCCGTAGGTAAGTTCATAACAAAAAATAATATAAATATAAGTGGAAATGGAATTATATACAAAAAAAACGAGAGCCCATTACCTGATGAAGATGAATTATTATTTAAAGATATGCTAAATGATATGAATATAGAGTATATAATATATGAAGATTCAAATATAGATAAAGTAAAAGAAAGAATGTCAGATTATTATCAAGACATGCAAGATTTCATAAAAAAAATAAATACAAAGAAAATAGATGGAAAAGGAAGACTAATTGCTAAATTCAATAATAATAATTTTGCAACTATAATAATTGAAAAAAACAACTCTGGACAACCATAAACTTAATAATTAATAAAGAAAAGAGGTAAATATGAATAATAAAGGCTTTACGGTAGTAGAATTAATCGCAGCTTTCTCCATAACTATGATAATAAGCGTTTTTTTGTTTGAACTACTAATAGAAGTAAAAGATATATTTGTCGAAACATCATTGAAAACTAGTATAGAAGAAAAAACTGCAATAATTTCCAAAAATATATATAATATGTTTCAAGAAGAAAACAATAGTATAACTTCATGCGATAATAAAAGTTGTACAGTTAATGAAAATGAAATTGAATTTGGTGAAAACTATATACGTATTGGTGAACAAAAATTTACAATGCCAAAAGATGGTAGCAAAAATATAAAAATAGAAAATTCATCCATAAAAAATGTTATAGGAAATTCTAATGATGGATATATTAAAATTAGTTTCGACCTAACATCTGATAATCTATCAAAACCATATAAGTACAACGCCGTTTTCTACTATAATTAAATAAAATAATCAAATAAAAAAAACAAAGAAAAAGAAGAGATGATACTAGCCAAAACTCTAGAAGCTAAAAAAGGTAAATATTTAATATTAATATCAGATAAAACACCCATTATTTGCAAATGCACAGAAATTCCACCGAAAGAAATAATCATAACACAAAGAACTGATTTTAACTTTAAAGGTATAGCTTCTAAACTGATATATTTAATGCCTTGAGTCATCTCGATAAAACCATTTAAAACACTTTGAAAAGTACTATTTAAATTTAAATTATTTGAAATAATAGTTGTAAGCACAAGACAAATCGTAATAACACCTAATATTAAAAGAAGAGAATTAATGCTTTCTACTAAAGAATTAGTAATAATAGTTCCAAAACTTTCCTTGTTGCTAATTCTTTTAAAATGCATCTCATCTATAGCTTTTTTTAAACTGCTTTTTTCTTTAATTTTACAAGGATAATAATTTCTAATTAAAATTCCAACCATTACATTACCAAGGTAATGACATATTAAAATAAGAAAAGGCACCTCTTCATTATTAAGCAAAATAGATAATCCACCAAGTATAAATAAAGGAGAAGTAAATGAAGAAAAACATAAAATCTTAGTAGCTTCATAAATATTAATTAAGCCATTTAAATATAGCTCACGAGTATATTTCGCACAAGCTGGATTACCAGACAAAATACTCATAAAAAATATAAAAGAACTTTTCCCACTTATTTTAAAAAGCCTGTTCATAAGCCCACTAAAAATATTACCCATAAATTCAGGAAGGCCAAATTTAATGAGAAGACTAGATAAAATAAAAAAAGGAAACAATGAAGGAAAAATGTTAGTTTTAAAAATATTTAAAGAAAAAACAACTGATTTTAAAATACTTTCAGAATCAGTAAGAACTTCAAAACAAATAAAAAGTAATATAAACATAATTAAAACACTTTGAAATTTCTTCATATAATCACCTACATAAAAATAGAAAGGAATAACCTATGAAAATATATGAAAAATTAAAAACATTTATTAAAGAGTATTATAAAATTGTTATTTTATATACATCCATATTTTTATTATTTACAGTAAGACTGCCATACTATATAGAAACACCTGGAGGATTAATAGATACAAGCAAAAAAGTAATCACAAATAATAATTTTAAATTAAAAGGATCATTAAATATGGCTTACGTATCAGAATTACACGCGACCATACCAACATATCTTTATTCAATAATTAATAAGGATTGGAATGCAAAAAAAGAAGAAAAAATAACAGTTGGAAACGAAAAAATAGAAGATTTAGAATATAGGAACAAAATGCTTTTAAAAGAGTCTAATCTAAACGCCCAGTTAGTCGCATATAAACATTCAAATATAAACTATGAACTAAAAAACAAAAAAATATATATAACATATATAGATGAAAAAGCACAAACAAAATTAAAAATAAAAGATAGGTTGCTTAAAATAGACGGAAATAAAATAATAGATAAAAATTATTTATATAATTATATAAATAAAAAAAATATCGGAGATAAAATCACATTAGAAGTAATAAGAAATAATCAAAGAAAACAAGTGCCCGCAACATTGATAAATGTTAAAGAAAAGCCAAAAGTAGGAGTACTAATTACAGAAACATTCAAAATAAATTCAAACAAAAAAATAAAATTTAAATTTAAAAATACAGAATCAGGACCATCAGGAGGATTAATGCTCGCACTAACAATTTATTCGAATATAAATGAAATAGATATTACAAAAGGTAAAAAAATCGCAGGGACAGGTACAATTGAAATAGATGGAACTGTTGGAGAAATAAGCGGAGTAAAATACAAACTAATGGGAGCGGTAAAAGATAAAGCAGATATATTTTTAGTACCGAAAGGAAAAAATTATAAAGAAGCCAAAAAAATAAAAAAAGAAAAAAATTATAATATAGAAATAGTTCCTATAGAAAATTTTGAAGAAGCATTAAATTATCTAGAATAATGAAAGAAGATCTTTCATTATTTTTTTAATAAAAAAGAGAAAACAAAAAATAAAATTTGTTAAAATTATAAAAAAAAGACGTTTTTTTCATTTGAAACAAAAAACATGGTATAATTTAAAAAGAAAAAGGTGAAGTATATGAACAGAAAAGATATAGATAAAAATAAAGTTACTCCAATGATGAAACAATATCTGGAAATAAAAGAAGAAAATGAAGACCTAGTAGTATTTTTTAGACTAGGTGATTTTTATGAAATGTTTTTCGACGATGCTGAAAAAATATCAAGAGAATTAGAGCTAACACTAACAGGTAAGTCATGTGGACTAGAAGAAAGAGTTCCAATGTGCGGTATACCATATCATGCAGCATCCAGTTATATAGATAAACTAATAGAAAAAGGATATAAAATAGGAATATGTGAACAACTAGAAGATCCAAGAGGAGTAAAAGGAATTGTAAAAAGAGGAATAGTACAAATTATTAGTTCAGGAACAGTCATGGAAGGAGATTCACTTAAAGAAACTGATTTTAACTATATTGCAAGCATTACAGATTATAAACACGAATATGTTATAAGTTATGCAGACGTTTCAACAGGAGAAACATATTCGATGATGATAGAACACTCGAAGACAAAACTAATATCAGAAATAATATCTCTCGGAATAAAAGAAGTAATAATAAAAACAAACATAGATAAAGAAATATATGAAATACTTACAAGACAATTTCACATTCCAGTAACAATAACAGATGAATCATCAGAGGAATATAAAAATATATATGAAGATATAGAAGATTTTAGATATATAGAAGGAATAAAACATTTACTTGCATATATAATACATAACCAAAAAAGTGACCTGTCACATATGCAAAAATTAAAAATTAAAACCTCAAAAGATAGACTTAGAATGGACATGCATACCCAAAGAAACTTAGAACTAACAGAAACGCTCAGACAAAAAACAAGAAATTTTTCACTAATTTGGCTATTAGATAAAACAAAAACAGCGATGGGAGCAAGATTACTTAAAAAATATATACTAAATCCATTAGTAAATAAAAAAGAAATAGAAAAAAGATATGATATAGTTGAAATACTATTAAAAGAATTTATTTTAAAGGAAGATTTAGAAAAACTGTTATTGAATGTATATGACTTAGAAAGACTTAGTGGAAAAATAGCATTCGGTAACGCAAATGGAAAAGACCTATTACAATTAAAATCATCCTTAAAAGAATTGCCACAAATTAGAGATATACTTAATCAAATTAATTATTATAAAGATATGGAAACATTAGATAGCCTATATAATCTTTTAGAAAAAAGCATATATGAAGAACCGCCAATTTCTATAAAAGAAGGATACCTTATAAAAAAAGGATATAATAAAGAATTAGACGAATTAAAGTCACTTAGAAAAGGTGGTAAAGATTTCGTCGCAAATTTTGAAAAAGAAGAAAGAGAAAAAACAGGAATTAAAAATTTAAAAGTTGCATACAATAGAGTATTTGGATATTATATTGAAATAAGTAAAGGGAATTTAAAAGATGTAAAAGATGAGTGGGGATATGAAAGAAAACAAACATTAGTAAATGCAGAAAGATTTATTAGCCCAATATTAAAAGAAAAAGAAGCTTTGATTTTAAACGCCGAAGAGAAGATAATAGAATTAGAATATAATCTATTTATCGAAATAAGAAATGAAGTGAAAAAATATATTCCTAATTTACAAAAAATAGCAAAAATAATAAGTGAAATAGATGTTCTATGTTCATTCGCTACAGTATCAGAAAATAATAACTACGTAAGACCAGAACTCACAAATAACGAACTTGAAATAATCAATTCAAGACACCCAGTAGTAGAAAAAGTAATCAAAACAGAATTTGTATCTAATGACATAAAAATGGATAAAAATACAAATATATTATTAATAACAGGACCAAATATGGCAGGAAAATCAACATACATGAGACAAATGGCAATAACAGCAGTAATGGCACAAATAGGATGTTTTGTTCCTGCTACAACCGCAAAAATACCAGTATTCGATGCAATATATACGAGAATAGGAGCATCTGATGACTTAGTAAGTGGTGAGTCAACATTTATGGTAGAAATGATGGAAGCAGGAAACGCTATAAAAAATGCCACAGATAAAAGTCTAATACTATTTGATGAACTAGGTAGAGGAACAGCTACATTTGACGGAATGGCTCTCGCACAATCAATAATAGAATATATTCATAAATTTATCAAAGGAAAAACATTCTTTTCAACACACTATCATGAATTAACCGATTTAGAAGAAAATTTAAAAAACTTAAAAAACATACACGTAAGTGCATATGAAGAAGAAGGCAAACTTGTATTTCTACATAAAATAAAAGAAGGCAGCGTCGATAAAAGTTATGGAATACACGTTGCCAAATTAGCCCTACTGCCAGATGAAGTAATAAAAAGAGCAGATGAAATACTAAAAGTATATGAAGAATCAGAAGAAAAAAGGGATATAAAAGTACAAGAAGCACTTCCGATAGATGAGTTAATACAAGAAAAATCAAAAATTGAAGAAGAAATAGAAAAAATAAATCCCCTTGAAACAACACCTATTCAAGCACTAAATATACTTTATAATTTAAAACAGATGATAAAATGATTTACGTAAAGAAAGAAAAAAAGCATTTAAATAAATTTCAAAAAATAGTACAATAAAAAAAAGAGGTGTATTATGAACGAAAAAAAAGAAAATGATGTTATGCAGACGCAAAATGTATATTTTCCTTCAAAAGATGAATCAGAAATAAAGCCAAAAAGAATAGGAATAATTAATTTTATAAAAAAAATATTTAAAAAAGAAAAACAAGACACAAGTGATGATCAAGATATAATATATACAGTACCAAAAGAATCAAAAAAAGAAAAAATTGAAAGTTCATCAATAGACACAGGACCAGTATACATGGTACCAAAGTCAGAAAACGAGGAAACAAAAACAAAATCATACTCAAATGTCATCCAATACGCCAAAGAGTTAAGAAAAGATAAAGAAAATCATAAAATGCTTCAATTAAAATATAGTAAAGCCTTAAAAGAAAATAATAAAAATTTAGTATATGAAATAAAAAATAAGCTTTGGGAGTCGCAAAGTGAAATAAAAATGCAAGAATCATTTTTAAGAGTCATGATTAAAAAAATACAAAAAAGTTCATTAAGTATAGAAGAAAAAACAAAATTAATCAATTATATATGCGGAGTAGCAAAAATAAAAGCCAAAGAAAAACCGAAACACATGAAAGAAAACACAGAAGAAATAATAAAAAATCCAATAGACGAATTAAATGATCGAAAAGAAAAAATAATCTCATCAAAACACTTTACAAACACACAGAAAAAAGCCATGATAAGAAAAATAGATGACGAATTAATCGAACTCGCAAAAGCAGAGGAAATAAATAGTAAAGCAAAATAACAGGTAAAAAAAGCCTGTTTTTTTTCTAGAATATCATTGCTTATAAAATCATATTTTGATATAATTTAAATGTAGAAAAGTAGGCCGTGATAATATGAATAAAAAAGGACAGGCATTAATTGAATTTATTTTAATCATGCCAATATTTATGTTAATACTTATGTCGTTAATAGATATTGGAAATATCTTCATAGAAAAGAATGAATTAAACAAAGATTTTCAAATAGTAGAGGAAATGTATCAAAAAGAAGATATGCAAAAACTAACATTATATACATCAAACAACGATCTTATTTTGGAAGAAAGCACAGATAATGACCTTGTAACATTGACATTAAAAAAACAAATAAAAATAAACGCTCCAATTTTAACAAATATAATAGGGAAGAAATACACAATTGAAGAAAAAAGAACCTTTTACAAAGAAACTGAATAATAGTGGACAATCCTTAGTAGCGTTTATTATACTCTTGCCAGTAATATTCGTACTAATTACTGGAATTTGGGAGATAAGTAACATTTCGTACCAAAATAATAAAATAGAAGAAGAAATAAAATATGTTTTAAGATACGGTCTAAAACATCTGGAAGAAGAAAATATAGAAGAAAAACTAAAAACACTATTAGACAAAAACATAGAAGGAACAAAAGAAATAAATATAGAACCAGATAAAATAATAATAAAAACAAGTTATAATTATAAAAACATATATAGCAAATATATAAAGCCAATAAAGATAAGCAAAACATATATAGGAAAAAAAGAAAATGATAAAATAATAATAGAAAAAGAGGGATAAAATGTCAGTAAAAAAAGCTAAAGTAATAACAATTACATCAGTAAAAGGTGGGACAGGAAAAAGTACCTTCACCTTATGTTTAGCAGGTGCATTATCAAAAAAAGAAAAAAAAGTAGTTATACTTGACTTAGACTTATCTTCAGGAGCAATCGCACCAAGTTTAAATATAAAATCATCAAATGACATATATAGTTTAACAGACGACATGGCAAACGGAAGATATGATTCATTAGATAAATATATAAGCAAATATAATGAACAAATAGATATTATTCCTTCGACAAACGATCCAAGAAATGCTATGAAAATATACCCAAGTTATATAGAAAATATTATTAAGCAGTTAGAATACAAATACGATATCATACTAATTGATACAAATCATGTTACAAGCAATATTAATTTAACAGTATTAGATATAAGTGACATAGTAATGTATATAATAACAGATGATTTAATAGATTTAAAAAACATGAAGACAATGATTTCTATTTATGAAGACATGAATGTTAATAAATACAAAATAGTTTTAAATAAATCCCTAAGAAAAAATATTGGAACTTATGAAGTGAAAACAGTATTAGAAAAAGACATAGATTACATAATACCTAATAGTTTTTATGAAAAAAACATTTGGGATTATGTTTATAAAGGGAAAATAATTACCTTGGAAAAAAACGATAAAACATTTGATTTTATCGCACAAGAAATAATAAAATAGGAGGGGCCAAAAATGAAAGAAAAAAAATTTACAGAAGAATTTGACGCCTTAAATAGTCCGATGATTGAAAATACCGTTAGTGATTATAATGAATTCAAAAACAAAAAACTATTAGATAAATTAAGAAATAAAATAATACAAAACCTAATTGACAATAAAAATATAGATAACATGCAAACTAACGAGTTTATAAAAACTCAAATAGACGAAACAATAAAAGACTATGATTTAACAAATGTAGAGCGAAATTACATATATAACCTAATCGATAACGAAATCAACGGATATGGTCCATTAACAGAATTATTAAAAGATAAAAATATAACCGAAATAATGGTTAATAGTCCAAGTGAAATATATATAGAACTAGACGGTAAAGTAATAAAAGATGAAAGTATAAGTTTCATAAATAATGAACACATTATAAGAGTAGTTCAAAGATTGATACAAAAAGTTGGAAAAACAGTTGATACAGCTCACCCAATGGTAGATGCAAGACTAGATGATGGATCAAGATTAAACGTAATTTTACCACCATTATCATTAAATGGGCCAGTAGTTACAATAAGAAAATTCAAACAAGAATTAGTAGGAATAGATGACTTTTTAAGAACAGGAACATTAACTCCATATATGGCAAGATTTTTAGCAGCTTGTGTTCACGCAAAACTAAATATACTAGTTGTTGGAGGAACCGGAGCTGGAAAGACAACACTTCTAAACGTATTATCATCATTCTGTGATGAAACAGACAGAATAATTACAATAGAAGATGCTGCAGAATTAAAACTAAAACAACCTCACGTAATTTCACTAGAAACAAAAGCAAACAACTATGAAGGAGAAGGGGCTGTCACAATTAGAGACCTAGTAATTAATTCACTTAGAATGAGACCAGATAGAATAATAGTTGGAGAAGTAAGAGGAAAAGAAGCCTTTGATATGTTACAAGCTATGAATACAGGACACGAAGGAAGTATGACAACAATGCACGCAAATGGACCAGAAGATGCTTTAAATAGACTAGAGACAATGGTTTTAATGAATGGAGTAGAAATACCAGTCCAAGCTATAAGAGATTATATTGAAGGAGCTATACAAATAGTCGTACAAGTAAAAAGACTATCAGACGGGCGAAGAAGAATAAGCGAAATAAATGAAATAACAGGAATAGAAAATGGAGAAATAAAACAAGAAAAAATATTTGAATTTATTCAAAAAGGAGTACTTCCAACAGGAGAAGTAGACGGAGAATTTATATTATATAAATACGTACCGAAAGTATATAGTAGAATAAAATCAAAAGGAATAGATGATCTAAAAGATATATTTGGAAAGTAAGGGGTAAAAATGAACGAAGTAGGAATTTTTGACATAGATAGTATAAATACACCGACAAACAAAACAGTGGATGTTGTTTTTTTGCCGTCCGAAAATGTTAAAACATTTACTACAATAATATACAAAAACAATAAAAAAATAACCCAAAATAATCAAACAAACATATCATTTAGAGAAACAGGAATATATAAAATAAAAATAAAAGCCACCTTAAATGACGGAAGAGAGCAAACCTTAGAAAGTGGAAAATATATAATAGATAAAGAAAGTCCAAAAATTGAAGCAAAAAAAGAAAAACTATTATTAGATAAAAAAGAAATAAAAAAAGTAAAAGAAAATGTCAAAGCCATCGATAGCATTGATGGAGAAGTAGAAATAAAAGTAAATAATATAGATGTAAATAAAAAAACACAAACCGTAATATATACAGCCGAAGATAGAGCTGGAAACATTACTGAAAAGCACATAAAACTCGAGCTAAGAAGCAAAAACGTATATTTTACTTTTGATTTTATCATTCTAATAACTATACTAATAATATTATATTTTATAAGTAAATATAAAAAAGCATTAAATATAGATAGTAGAATAGAACCATTTATAATAAAACCAGTTAAAGATCAAAAGACTTCAATATCGGAAAAAATGATAATTAAATATCAAAATCTTACAAAAAAACTTTCCAAAAAATTTGATAAATCACAAATAGCGCAAAAATATTCAAAAAAATTAAAAAAATATCTCCCAGTATCAAATATTCATAAAACGGAAGAAGACATATTTGCAGGAAAAATAATAACAGGATTTTTATTTGTCATAGCTGCAATTATAAGTAAAACATTGACATTCAAAGTAATTTCAGGCTATGAATTAATATTAGTATATACTTTTGGATTCTTCGTTTTAGATGTACTATATTTTATAAAATATAAAATATTCAGATGGAAAATAGAAAGTGATTTTATAGCTGCTATAACCATAATGAATAATTCATTTAAATCAGGAAGAAGTATAACACAAAGTATTGATACAGTAGCTGAAGAGTTAGACGGATACATAGGGGAAGAATTTAAAAGGATGAGCCTAGAGCTGTTATATGGATTAGAGATAGACGTTGTATTTGAAAGATTTGCAAAAAGAATAAAACTAGAAGAGGCAAATTATTTAACAGCATCACTAACAATACTAAATAAAACTGGAGGAGACATAATCAAAGTCTTTAATTCAATTGAAAGAAATATGTTTGATAAGAGAAAATTAAAATTAGAACTAGCTTCATTAACCAGTGGTAGTAAAATAGTTGTCGCCACTCTTCTAGGAATGCCATTTTTCTTTGCCTTAGTTATATCAATGATAAACAAAGATTATTTTATACCACTGTTTACTACACAAATAGGAAGACTACTATTGATATTTATGATAATTTACTATATAATCTTTGTGGTAGTAGTTAGGAAGATAATGAAGGTGGTGATTTAATGGAAAACCTCATGAATAAAATCTATAGTAAAAAAACTATAGATAGTATAAACCATGATTTATTATGCTTGGGAAAAGATACTAAATACACCTTCACAACATTTTGTAAAGATAGAATAATAACAAGTATTGTATTATTTATAATATTAATATCATTTACCAAATTTGGCTATATCACCGCGCCATTTATAACGATAATTTACTACTACTTATTCTACTATTTGAATATAACAAGAAAACTAAATAAAAAAAATCTAAGATTAGAACATGAATCATTATATTTTTTCGAAATACTTTCACTCACACTAGAATCTGGTAGAAATTTAAAAGAAGCACTTGAAGTTACATGTCACAATGTAAATTCAGAGATATCAGATGAGTTTAAAAAATGTTTAGATGAACTAAAATTTGGAAAATCGTTAAACGAAGCTCTTATAAGTATGAAAGAAAGAATTTCATCAGATACTATAAACAATATAATATTAAATATAATACAAACATCACAGTTCGGTAACAGTATATTAGATACACTTTATAATCAAGTTGATTTTTTAAGAGATAAACAAATACTTGAAATAAAAAAACAGATAAATAAAATACCAAATAAAGTAAGTATTATCTCAGTTATATTTATAGTACCACTTATAATGGTTTTAATCTTAGGACCATATTTAATCAACATTTTAGGTTAGGGGGATACAATATGTATTATTTTATTGGAATAAAAGGAACAGGCATGAGTGCACTCGCATCTCTTCTTCACGACTTAGGTTATGAAGTAAAAGGAAGTGATGTAGAAAGACATTTCTTCACAGAAAAAGGACTAATAGAAAGAAATATCGAAATACTTCCATATAACGAAGATAATATCCAAAAAGATATGACAATAATTAGAGGAAACGCCATCAAAGATGATCACCCAGAACTAATTAGAGCAGAAGTAAAAGGATTAAAAATATACAAATACGAGGAAATGGTAGGAAAACTCACAAAAATGTTTAAGACAATTACAGTAGCTGGCTGTCATGGCAAAACAACAACATCATCAATGCTACATCACGTTTTAAATAATATTGATGGTTCTAACTGTCTAATAGGAGATGGAACCGGATTTGCAAACAAAGATAACAAATATTTTGTGTTAGAAGCTTGCGAATATAAGAGACATTTTTTATCATATCACCCATATTATGCAATAATTACAAACATAGAGTTAGACCACGTTGATTATTATAAAGATATGGATGATTTAATTAGCGCATACAAAGATTACGCTAATAATGCCGAAAAAATGGTAATCGCATGTGGAGATGATCAATACACCCATAGTTTAGATATTAATAAACCAATATTCTATTACGGGCTAGATGAAGATAATGATATAATTGCAAAAAATGTTGAGTATACCGATTCAGGAGTGACATTTGACGTATTTGTTGAAGACAATTACTATGGACATTTTGATCTTCCATTATTTGGTAAGCATATGCTTTTAAATTCACTTGCCGTAATAGGAATATGCTATTATGAAAGAATAGAAGCTAAAGAAGTTGGAAAAATATTAAAGACATTTAAAGGAGCTAGAAGAAGATTTTCAGAAACTATAGTAGAAGATAACATAGTAGTAGATGATTATGCACATCACCCAACAGAACTCAAATATACGATTAAATCAGCAAAACAAAAATATCCAGATAAAAAAATAGTTGCCGTTTGGGGACCACATACATATTCTAGAACCGCAGCTTTTAAAGATGAATATATAGAAGTATTAAAAGATGTGGATAAAGCGTATATAATGGATATTTATGGAGCTAGAGAAAAAGAAGAAGATTTTAATATAAAATCAGAAGATATCATCAAAGAAATACCAAACGCAGAAAAGATAAAAGATGATTTAAAAAGCTTACTTAAACATCATAATTCCGTAATTTTATTTATGAGTCCAAATGATTTAACAGAATTTGAAAATAATTACATAGAAAAATATAAAGAAGAAAACAAAAAATAAGGAATCAACCCTTATTTTTTAGTTTTTCAATCTCACCATTAAATAAACCAGTATATTTTGAAATCAGTTTAATATCTAAACCATCTTCAAGCATCTTTCCAGAAGTTTCATCATATTGTTCAAATAGTGAAACGTAACTATATGCACGCTCATATTCACATGTTTACATCATTGATTCATCAAATGTAAGCTGTCATGTAAATAAATATGCATCATCATACTGCATACAAAACTAGAGAAAATCCTCTAGTTTTATTTTACGTTTTATTATATAATTATATAAAAGAAGGTGCTATATGAAAGAAAACATATTAAAAGAGATTAAAACAATGAAAGGCTCACTATTAGGAATAGGAATAGATGATACAAGTATGTTAGATGCCATAGAAAATAACGATAATATAGATTTGTGTTACATATTAAGTAATGGAGGAAAAAGCAAAAATAAAAAATTCAAATTATTCAGAAAAGGTAGAACTAAAAAAATAAATATTAAAAAATTAAAAAAACATTTTAGAAAGAAATCAATAGATAATGTATTATGCGACTATAAAGTAATAAAAAAATTTTATAAATCATTTGTACCAAACAGTATATATATAAATAAAGGTAAATTATTAATATACGGAAATATTAAAGAATTAGATAAAATAAAAGAAAAATATGAAAGATATACAAATGATATTAAAACAGAAAAAACAAATAAATCATTTCTATTAATAATAAATAACAAAAAATCCAAAACAAATATAATTAAAACAAACTATTATAAGGTAAAAGATACATTTAACGACGCACTAGATTACTTGACAGAATTCCTAACAAATTAGTAAAATGAAAAAGTAGGGAGGTTTGAAAATGAACAAAATAACAGAAAGACTTATAGAAAAAGAAAAAACACTTAAAAAAAGAAAAGAAAAGATACTTGAAAATGAAGAATATATAAATTGGCTAGAAGAGTATATTGAAAACAAAGATATATTTACGAACGATGAAGCAAGAGATGAAAACGTAGAGAGTTTAGAAGCTCTATACCTAATTATAGAAAAATACGCAGAAGATAATTACATTTTCCCATCAAAAAACACATTTGGCTATTATTACACGGTAAAATATAATAATATGAATTATAACATTGGTTACATAGCTGGACAAGAAGTATATTTCTACTGCGAAAGAACAAACGAAGAAGCAACGATAAATTTCAAAGATATATTAGAAGGAAAAAAACAGTTAAGTACAGAACTAATAAAATTAAAATTAAATAAATTAAACTTATTGATAAACGAATTAAGTTTAACATTACCAGAAGAATACTTAAAAAGAGAAGTTTCAAAAGTATATATGCATAAAAAAAGAGGCGTTAATAATGATTAGACAAAGAAAAAATGGAGAGTTAATAATAATATCAGGCACCACTTGTGCCGGAAAGGGAACAATAATAAAAAAACTACTTGAAAAAAATGAAAATTTAGCCCTTTCAATATCATATACATCAAGAAATCCAAGAGAAGGAGAAATAGATGGAGTAGATTATAAATTTATTTCAAGAAAGAAGTTTGAAGAAAAAATAAAAAAAGGTGACTTTCTAGAATATGCTAAAGTAAGATATGGAGAATATTTTGGAACACCTAAAGAAGAAGTAGATAAATTACTTAAACACGGAAAAGACGTACTATTAGAAATTGACGTACAAGGAGCAAAACAAATAAAAGAAATGTACCCATCTACAGTATTAATTTTTGTAGTTGCCCCTACCATGGAAGAAGTAAAAAGAAGAATAGTAAAAAGAGGAAAAGAAACCAATGAGCAAATAGTTGAAAGATTCAAGACCGCATATAAAGAGTTAAATGAAATACCAAACTATAACTATATAGTAGTAAATGACAATATATATGAAGCTGTAAACAAAATAGAAGCAATACTTACAAGCATAAAGTGTAGAGTAGATAGAATTGAAGAATTATCGATGGAAAACGAAGAAGAGATAATTCATGAATTTTTAGCTGACAATAAAAAATACGAAAATAAGCCACTAGATATAAAATAAAAAACACTTGACTTTGTATAAGATAAATGATAATATTTAGCTAGACACAAAGAAGTGTTTTTATTTTGGAAAAAAATCATAAAATTAAAAGTAGGTGAATAAGTTGTCAAAAGAGAAGAAAAAGAAAGAAAAAAAAGAAAAAAAGGAATTATTTTTTACCAAAGTAAGAAAAGAGATTAAAAAAGTAAGATGGCCAAAGAAAAAAGAAATGGTAAAATACTCATTTGCAGTATTATTATGCATTATAGTATTATCACTATTCTTTGTTGCATCAGACTTACTAATAACTGCAGTTAGAACAGTTATAGGAGGTCTATAATGGAAAAAGAATGGTATGTAGTAAACACATATTCAGGTCACGAAAACAAAGTAAAAGAAAAACTTGAAATGCGTGCTAGTTCTATGGATATGCAAGATTACATCCTAAGAGTAGTAGTTCCTGAAACAAAAGAAATAGATGATAAAGGAAAAGAAAAAATTAAAAAACTATTTCCAGGATATATACTAGTAGAAATGGTAATGACAGATGAAGCGTGGTTTATTGTAAGAAACACACCAGGAGTTACAGGATTTATAGGATCATCAGGTAAAGGAGCAAAACCATTCCCATTAACACCGCAAGAAGTAGATAAAATATTAGGATCTATGGGAATGAGTAGATTAAGTACCGAAAATGACTTAAAAGAAGGCGAAAAAGTAAAAGTAATATCAGGACCATTCGAAGGAATGTTTGGAACTATCAAATCAGTTGATATAGAAAATGCCAAACTAGAAGTACTAGTAGATTTATTTGGACAAGAAACAGTAGTAGAACTAGAATTCTCACAAATATCTAAATAAAATAATTTCAGGGGGATAAATGGAACAGAATTTTAATGATATTATTAGAATTGTAGAAACAATGAGTAAATACGCAACCTCAGAAATATTGGAAGAAATAACAAGTATATTAGAAGAAGAATACAAAATAGCACAAAATAAAATAGAAAAGGCTGAAAAAGAATTAAAACGTATAAAGACAGAAGAAAAAACAGAAAAAATAAATATAAAAAGAACATTTGGAGATATAATCGAAGAAATAACAAAAGAAAATAATATACCAAAAAACTCATTATTTCTAGAATTTGATGAAAAAATATTAAGTGATTTCTATTTTAGAAGTAATGGACCAAATGACACAAAAAGAGAAACAATCCAAAAAGAAATAAACAAACGGGGACATTTGACATTTAAATTTAAAATAGCAACCAATAAAAAAGCATTAGAAAAAAAACGATTATTTTACCTTCATTCACTAACAAAAGAAGAAAAAGAAAAAGAAAAAAGATTAAAAAAAATAAGAGAAGAAGATCCTTTATACGGTGAATATATATTTGATATAAAGCCTTTTCTTCCAAGCAAAAATGGAAAATATCCAATAGACGCCATAACAAGAGGAACAGGAATAAGGTCAGAAATGGCCTGGTTTTTAAACATAGATAAATATGATGATTTGTATTATTATGTAGAGCCAGAGTTTATTGATTTAGAAGACGGAAGTATACTTTCAAAAGCATTAAAAAACATGCTTACAGATGAAGAAAAAAAAGAATATTACAAACAAAAGAACAGATTAAACAGTAAAAGAAAAATACAACAAGCAATAGAGGAAAATAAAGAGAAGATAAGATTATATGAGCAAATGCTAAGACAATATAAACAAAAAATAAGAAATCTTAAAGATATGGAAAAAAATATTTTTGGAGATACAGTTAAAATCGATAAAGACTTTTTACAAAAAAGAGAAAAAGCAAACATTATTTTTAAAGAAGTAGCACTGAAAAAAATAAGAAAAGATTATAATGAATTTAAAAACCTTGATTTTAGGTATCGAGATGATAAAGAAATTGCACTAGAAGCTGTAACCATGGATGGTATGCTGTTAGAATTTGTATCAGAAGCATTAAAAAATGATGATGAAATAGTAACAAAAGCTCTTAGATCAAACCCACTTGCTCTAAAATATGCAGGAAGTAAATATAAAGATAATCAGAATCTAGTTTTAAAGTTAATACCAAGATGTCCAGAAGTTGTAGAATTTATTTCACCAAGATTAAAAGAAAATTTCTTAATAGCAACGGAAGCTGTTAAAAGAAATGGAAAATTATTAAAATATTTCCCAAAATTCAAAAACAATAGAGAAATGGTTTCAGAAGCAGTTAAACAAAACGGATTAGCTATACTATATGCAGATAAAATATTTTTCTCAGATAAAGAAATAATGCTAGAAGTAATAAGACAAAATCAAAGCACATATCTAATAACATGTATATCACAAGTTTTAAAAGATAATGAAGAGTTTATGAAAGAAGTTTGTAAAATACATAAAGAATATATAAAGTATGCATCCGAAAGATTAAAAGATAAAAAAGAGTTTATTTTATCATTCTGCAGCACATATCAAGAATGCATTGAATTCGCATCAGAAAGATTAAAAGATGACTTTAGATTTGAACTCATAAAATCAGGTGCAAAAATCATGATTAAAGAAATAGAAGAAGACATGAAAAATGATGCAAACATTAGAAATATACAAAAACCAAAAATAAAAACAATACTATTAGATCGCATAAAAATTCCAATTTAAACAAAAAATATGAAATTAAAAATCAATAATAAATAATTAAAATAAGAAACAATCATGATAGTAGAGCTTCCAAACATTATAAAAAATGAACAAAATTGTTAGTAATAGTTTACATTCATAAAAAAAAGTGTTATTATTAAATGGCTATAATTTTATTTATAGATACAAGTGGGAGATTTAAAATGAAATGCGGATCATTAAAACCACTCACGAAAAAGAACAAGAGGAGGTGTTTTTCGTGGCAAATGCAGTAAAGAAAATTAAAATTCAAATACCTGCCGGAAAAGCAACACCAGCTCCACCAGTTGGTACAGCTTTAGGACCTGCAGGAATTAATTTAGGAGACTTTTGTACAAAGTTCAACGACGCAACAAGAGACAAAATGGGAGATATTCTACCAGTTGAAATAACTGTTAATGAAGACAGAAGTTTTGACTTCGTAGTAAAAACTCCACCAGCAGCATTCTTAATTAAAAGAGCATTAAAACTTAAAAAAGGTTCAGTTAATGGAAAAAATGAAACAGTTGGAACACTTACAAAAGATCAATTAAGAGAAATTGCTGAAATAAAATTACCAGATTTAAACTGTTATGATATTGATTCAGCTATGAAGATAATTGAAGGAACAGCTTTAAATATGGGAGTTAAAGTAGAAGAATAATTACCACACAAGTATGTGGGAGGATAGTCCGCAAAAACCACAAGGAGGTAAAATAATGAAAAAAGGTAAAAAGTATGAAGAAGCCTTAAAAAAAGTTGATAAGCAAAAATTATACACAAAAGAAGAAGCAATTAAATTAGTTAAAGAAACTTCATATGCAAACTTTGACGCATCAGTTGAAGTAGCAATGAATTTAAATCTAGATACTAAAAAAGCTGATCAACAATTAAGAGGAGCTGCTCTATTACCTAACGGAACAGGTAAAACTAAAAGAGTATTAGTTTTAGCTAAAGGAGAAGCTGCAAAAGCAGCTAAAGAAGCAGGAGCAGATTATGTTGGAGATACTGACATGATCGAAAAAATCCAAAAAGAAAATTGGTTTGAATTCGATTCATTAATCGCAACTCCAGACATGATGCCAGCTTTAGGTAAAATAGGTAGAATCTTAGGACCAAAAGGATTAATGCCAAACCCTAAGACAGGAACAGTTACTATGGACACTAAAAAGGCTGTAGAAGAAGTTAAGAAAGGAAGAGTTGAATATAGAACTGATTCATATGGTAATGTACATGCCTTAATTGGTAAAGTATCATTCGATGATGAAAAACTTGTTGAAAACTTAAAAACTTTCGTTAACTTAATTATCAAATCAAAACCATCAGTTGTAAAAGGTACATTTGTAAAAAATATATCAGTATCATCAACTATGGGACCTGGCATCAAAATTGATGTAAATAGTTTTGACAACTAAAAAAATAAATGATATAATCAAAAAGAAGTGAGATTATGCCGAAGACAGTAGGAGCTATAAAGCTTAATATCCTACCGAGGGATTAATATACCAAGGACTCTTCGTGCATAATACATGAAGAGTTTTTATATAAGGAGGTGCTAGAGTTGGCAAATCAAAAGATATTAGATAAAAAGCAAGAAATCATAGATGAAATTGCTGAAAAAACAAAAAATTCAAATTCAGTTGTTTTATTCGAATATCAAGGATTAACAGTAGAAGATACAAACAACCTAAGAAGATTACTTAAAGAAAATTCATCAGAGTTCAAAATTTACAAAAATACACTTGTAAAAAGAGCATTCGATGAGTTAAAAATCGACCTAAAAGATGAATTAAAAGGACCAAAAGCAATGGCCTTCTCAGAAGATGAAATTGCTCCAATAAAAGTTCTATACGACTTTGCAAAAAAACACAATGCATTAGTTGTTAAAACCGGCTTAGTAGATGGTGAAATAACTGAAGAAGAAAAATTAAGAGAACTATCAACTATACCATCAAAAGAAGGATTACTTACTATGCTTGCAGGTGGACTTTTAGGTACAGTTAAAAATTTAGCAATATGTCTTGACTTAAGAGCTCAAGATTTAGAAAAAGAAGAAAATTAGAAAGGAATGATATAAATGGCAAAACTTACAAAAGAGGAATTTATTAAAAGCTTAAACGAAATGTCAATGTTAGAAATCAAAGAATTAGTTGACGCAATGAAGGAGGAATATGGTGTTGATCCAAGTGCTGTAGCTGCTGCTGCACCTGCCGCTGCTACTGAAGAAGCTACTGGACCATCTACTGTTACAGTAACACTTACTGCTGCTGGGCCAAATAAATTACCAGTAATTAAATTAATCAAAGAAATCACTGGTCTTGGACTTAAAGAAGCAAAAGATTTAGCAGACAACGGTGGAAACATTAAAGAAAATATTCCTACAAGTGAAGCTGACGAATTAAAAGCAAAATTCGAAGAAGCTGGCGCTACTGTAGAAGTTAAATAATAATATAATAAAAGAGCCTGCACTACAAATACGTAGTGTGGGCTTTACCCGTTTATTTAAAGGAGAAATATGTCACACTATTTTACTAATGACAAAGTAAAAAGCAATGAAAAAACAATAAATATAAAAATCAAAGAAACAAGTTTATCATTTATAGTAGACAATGGAGTATTTTCAAAAAAAGGATTAGACTTTGGTACGAGAACACTTCTTGAAAGTATAGAAATAGAAAAATTAAAAGGCGACATATTAGATTTTGGATGCGGCTATGGCCCAGTAGGAATCTATATTGCGAAAAAAACAAATCAAAAAATAGATATGGCTGACATCAATGAAAGAGCCCTCGCACTGTCTAGAAAAAACGCAAAATTAAACAATGTAGATGTAAACATATTCCAAACAGATATATATTCAAATATAAATAAAAAATATGACTATATAATTACAAATCCACCTATTAGAGTAGGAAAGAAAATACTATATGAAATACTTTCCGAGTCTTTAAAACACCTCAAAGAAAACGGAAAACTATTTCTAGTAATAAATAAAAATCAGGGAGCAAAAACCCTACTAAAAGATTTAAACGAAAAACACAGTGCGAACATAATTAATAAAAATAAAGGTTTTTATATAATTGAAGCCCAAAACCGTTGACAATAAAGAGAAAAACATTTATAATTATAAATTGGCGACATGTACCTTAAAATAGGTAAAAAAATTAAAAAATACTATGATTTAGGGGTGAAATATTGGCTTACAAAATTCAAAAAATAAACTCAAAACGTGAGAGAAGAAATTATGGAAAAACAGAAAACGCTATTGAACTATCTAACCTTCTAGATATTCAAAAAACATCATACAATTGGTTCATGACAGACGGAATCAAAGAAGTATTTGATGATATATTCCCAGTAGAAAGCTTTACTGGTAATTTGTCGTTAGAATTCGGTGAATACAGTTTTGAAGAACCAAGATACAGCATTAAAAAATGTAAAGAAAGATATTCTACTTATGCTGCGCCACTAAAAGTAGAAGCTAGACTATTTAATGTTGAAACAGGAGAAGTAAAAGAACAAGAAATTTACTTAGGAGACATGCCTATAATGACTGAGAGCGGGTCATTTATAGTAAATGGGGCCGAAAGAGTTATCGTATCACAATTAGTAAGAAGTCCATCAGTATACTACGGAAAAGAAGTAGATAAAAAAACTGGTAGAATAACTGTTGGATGTCAAATAATACCAACAAGAGGAACATGGCTAGAATTCGAAACAGATGCAAGAGATGTAGTATATGTAAGAATTGATAGAACTAGAAAAGTACCAGTAACTACATTACTTAGGGCCGTTGGACTTTCAAGTGATAATGATATAAACGACTTATTTGGAGAAAATGACTATATCATTAAAACTATTGAAAAAGATACAAACAAAAACACTGATGAAGCTTTAATTGATATTCACTCAAAGCTAAGGCCAGGTGAACCATCAACCCTAGAAAGTGCGAAGAACCAATTAATCACTAGATTCTTCGATGCTTTCAGATATGACTTAGCTAAAGTAGGAAGATATAAATTTAATAAAAAATTAAATGTTATAGATAGACTACTTGGTTGTAAGCTTGCAGAAACAATCAAAGATGGAGAAGAGACAGTCGCAGAAGCAGGTACTGTTGTAACCAAAGAAATACTAGAAAAATTAAAACCAGTATTTGCTAATGGCTACGGAAAAGTAGATGCACTAATAAATAGCGATCTAGATACATTTGGTACTGTCCAAATAGTTAAAGTGTATTCTAAAACAAATCCAGAACAAATAGTAAAAATAATAGGAAACGACCAAGATATCGATGTTAAAAGACTTACAGTATCAGATATTTATGCATCACTTTCATATTATTTAAATCTTTTAGATGGAATAGGACACTTCGATGAAATAGACCATTTGTCAAATAGACGTGTAAGACAAGTAGGAGAACTTCTTCAAAATCAATTCAGAATCGGAGTTAGCCGAATCGAAAGAATGATCAGAGATAGAATGAGTACTCAAGACATAACAGAAGTAACACCAAAAAGCTTAATAAATATAAGACCACTTACTGCTGCAATTAAAGAGTTCTTTGGCTCATCTCAGCTTTCACAATTCATGGATCAGATTAACCCAATCGCAGAATTGACAAACAAAAGAAGATTATCATCTTTAGGACCTGGAGGACTATCAAAAGATAGAGCTGGAATGGAAGTTCGTGACGTTAACCCATCACATTATGGAAGACTTTGTCCAGTAGAATCTCCAGAAGGACCTAATATCGGACTTATTACATCACTTGCAAGTTACGCAAAAGTAAACGAATATGGATTTATCATGACTCCATATAGAAAAGTTGATAATACAAAATTAACAGATGAAATAAAATACATGACTGCTGACGAAGAATTAGAATACTATATCGCACCAGCGACAATTAAAACAAAAGATGGAAAAATAATCGAAGAAAATATACCAGTTAGATATCAAAACGATAATTTAATGGTTGAAGCCTCACAAGTAGATTACATGGACGTTTCACCTCAGCAAATCATTTCAATTACAACAAGTGGAATTCCATTCCTAGAACACGACGATGGAAAACGTGCCCTAATGGGAGCTAACATGCAGCGTCAAGCAATCCCACTATTAGAAGCAGAAGCACCACTAGTTGGAACAGGAATAGAAGCTATTGCTGCAAGAGACTCAGGAGTAGTTATAATAGCAAAAGCTGATGGAGTAGTAGACTACGTAGATGGAAATAAAATAATCGTTAAAAATAAAAAAGGAACTGACACTTACTATATGAACGGATTTGAAAGAAGTAATATGGGAACATGTTATCATCAAAGACCAATAGTAAGAAAAGGTGACAAAATAAAAGTAGGCGACGTAATAGCAGACGGTCCATCTACAGATAACGGAGAAATGGCTTTAGGTAAAAACCTTACTGTAGCTTTCGTAAACTACGACGGATATAACTACGAAGACGCGGTTATATTAAATGAAAGATTAGTTAAAGATGATGTATTTACATCAATACATATTAAAGACTTTGAAATAGATTGTAGAGATACAAAACTAGGACCAGAAGAATTTACAAGAGACATACCAAACGTATCAGAAGAAGCTAGAAAAAATCTAGATGAAAATGGTATTATCAGAATAGGTACAGAAGTTAAAGACGACGATATACTAGTAGGTAAAGTAACACCTAAAGGAATGGCAGAACTTACATCAGAAGAAAAATTATTACACGCCATATTTGGTGAAAAAACGAGAGAAGTAAGAGATACATCACTTAGAGTTCAGCACGGTGGTGGCGGAATCGTATGTGACGTACAAGTACTTTCTAAAGAAGACAACGATGAACTACCTGCAGGAGTATCTAAAAAGATAAGAGTATATATAGCTCAAAAGAGAAAAATAGGTGTTGGAGATAAAATCTCAGGTCGTCACGGAAATAAAGGAGTTATTTCATTAGTACTTCCAGAAGAAGACATGCCATACACTAAAGAAGGTAAAACAGTAGATATACTACTTAACCCACTTGGAGTTCCATCACGTATGAACCTAGGACAAATCCTAGAACTTCACTTAGGAATGGCTGCTAAAAACTTAAATATCCATGTAGCTACACCAGTATTCGATGGAGCGACTAGAGAAGAAATAATAGAAGCTCTAGGCGAAGCTGGACTAGACGAAGATGGAAAAATGGAATTATACGACGGAAGAAGCGGAGAAAAGTTTGATAACCGTATAGCCGTTGGTGTTATGTACATGATTAAACTAGACCACATGGTTGACGATAAACTTCACGCTAGATCTACAGGACCATATTCATTAGTTACGCAGCAACCACTTGGAGGAAAAGCTCAATTTGGTGGACAACGTTTCGGAGAGATGGAAGTTTGGGCACTATACGCATACGGTGCAGCTAACATCTTACAAGAAATGATGACTGTTAAATCAGATGATGTTACAGGAAGGGTAAAAGTTTATGAAGCACTAGTTAAAGGTGAAGAATTACCTAAATCAGGTGTTCCAGAGAGCTTTAGAGTAGTAATCAAAGAATTCCAAGCACTTGGTTTAGATATAACAGTTCTAAACGAAGAAGGAAGATTCGTTGAATTAAAAGAACTAGAAGAAGCTGAAAAAGATTCTTATGTACCAGACACTGATTTAGAAAGCGAAATACTAAAAGAAAAAGAAGCAAACGAGAAAGTTAGTCAAAACAAAGAAGAAAATAATGAAGATAGTACAAACGAATTAGAAGAGGAACTAAAAGAACTAGAAGCAAAAGAGCCAACTGATGAAGAGTTAAAAAAATTGGAAGGGGAGGATAAATAATGGATGCAAATAGCTTTGAAGGCTTAAGAATAGCCATTGCCTCACCAGAGAAAATACGCTCATGGTCATACGGTGAAGTAAAAAAAGCCGAGACTATGAACTATAGAACATTAAAACCTGAAAGAGACGGATTATTTTGTGAAAAAATATTCGGACCAACAAAAGATTTCGAATGTTCATGCGGAAAATATAAAAGATTAAGATATAAAAACATAATTTGTGATAGATGTGGAGTTGAAGTTACAAAGTCAAAGGTACGTCGTGAACGTATGGGACATATAGAACTAGCAACTCCTGTCTCTCACATCTGGTTCTTTAAAGGTGTACCATCAAGAATGGGATTAGTACTAGATATGTCACCAAGAGAACTAGAAGAAGTATTATACTTCGTATCATACGTTGTATTAGACCCAGGAGATACACCACTAGAGAAAAAGCAAACAATAAGTGATAAAGATTACAGAACATACTACGAAAAATATGGAAACACATTTAGAGTAGGTATGGGAGCAGAAGCAATAAAAGAATTGCTAGAAGAAGTAGATCTAGAAAAAGAAGTAAATGAAATAAAAAAAGAAATCGCAGAAATAAAAGATACATCAAGTCAAAAAAGAGTAAGACTTATTAAAAGATTAGATGTATTAGATGCATTTCTAGAGTCAGGAAATAGACCTGAATGGATGATTTTAACAGCTCTACCAGTAATACCACCAGAGCTTAGACCAATGATACAATTAGATGGTGGAAGATTTGCTACATCTGACTTAAATGACTTATACAGAAGAGTTATTAATAGAAATAATAGACTAAAAAAATTAATAGAACTTCAAGCTCCATCTATTATTATTCAAAATGAAAAGAGAATGCTTCAAGAAGCAGTAGATGCATTATTTGATAATGGAAGACGTGGAAAAAATATAACTGGACCAGGAAATAGACCACTTAAATCACTTTCAAGTATGCTTAAAGGTAAACAAGGCCGATCACCTGGCCCAGCTTCACGTGGTCGCCGGGCTGTACGCAGGGCGTGCTG
>CAYRLX010000002.1:0-118929 GCA_964425325.1 uncultured Muribaculaceae bacterium
AAAGGCTAATTATTAGCCTTTTTTTCTAATACAACAACACTTCTATTATTTAAATTAATCAAAGAAGAAAACTTTTTTAAAGTATCAAAATCAATATTAGAAATCAACTCATATTCATTATCTACTACAATGCCAAATAGCCTTATTTGATTAACTATTTTATAACAAATCTCGTTAGTATCCTCTGTAGACAATATCAAATTATTTAAAATAGCTTTTTTAAGTAAATTAAAATCATCATAATCATAATTAAAATTTTTTAAAGTTTTATCTATGATATCTATTGCCTCATTTTCATTCTTTTTAACACTTACGTGAAAGCTTATTACATAATAATCATCTACTTTAGTTATTCTAGAGGAAATTCCACTTATAAAATTACTGTTTCTCTGAGCTATATCGCTAATATCAGAAAGCCCACCAAAATTCATGTCGAGTATTAAAGAAAAATACAAACTATTTAAATATTCATCTTCAAACATATGAATATTTTTTACTTTATAATTAACTTGAACTTCCTTGTATTTTATATTTTTATAAACATAATCTAACTCTTTTACTACAGCTTCATCTTCTTTTTTTTCTTTAATTATGATATCCTTTTTACTACCAAAATTTTTATCTTTATAAAAATCTTTTATAAAACTCATAGTCTTTTCTATATCTATATCACCTGATATAGTAAGGAGCATATTGCTAGGATGATAAAAAGTGTTGTAACACTTGTATAAATCTTCTTTTGTTATAGAATTAATATCCTCTAAACTACCTAAAACAGTATTTTTAAAATCACTATTTTTAAAAGTATTAACAAGTGACCTATCATAAATAATAGAATAAGGATCATCCATATCAGCTTTTTTCTCTTGAGAAATAATACCTTTTTCTTTTAAAACATTCTCATCTGTAAAATAAGGATTATGAACAAGTTTTAACAAGTTATCTAAATTATCATAAAAATTATCAGATCCATTAAAAAAATAAGAAGTTATAAAAGGAGTCGTAAAAGCATTACAAGTAGCACCATTTTCTTCAAAAACTAAAGATGGATCATAGTCTTTTTTTTCAAATAATTTGTGTTCTAAAAAGTGAGCTACACCAGCAGGCATCTTACAGTATTCATCACCTACCTTAAATTCTAAAATAGATCCCCCGAATAAAGAAGTAATCCTTGCATGTATATAATTCCTTGGAATTTTGCACAAATAAACACGTAAACCATTATCTAAAACTTCAGAATAAATATCCAAATCTAATTTTTTTAAAGTAATCTTATTCATAGTCTTCACCCTTTAATAAATAAATTGTATCCATATGAACCTTTTTAGCAAACTCCATTAAATCTTTTTTTGAAACCTTCTCTATTTTTTTTCTTCGAATTGATAAATCATCATCATTTAAATAAATTTCAGATATAAAATTACCTATTAAATCATCTTGATAATCTTCTATGCTCTTTAAAGAACTTAAATATATTTTTTTCACATTTTCAAGTAGTTCATCAGAAAAGTTACCATTTATAACATTATCCATCTCCTTATTTATTAACTTTAATACCTTATCATAGTCTTTATAATCTATACCAGAAAAAATCTTCAAAACACCTCTAAGTTTATCCCTAACAGTATAAATATAATAACAAAGAGAATTTTTCTCTCTAACACTTTGGTGAAGAAGACTATTCATGCCTCCTCCTAAAATCCAAGAATATAAAGATAAGACATAATCTCTTTCAAAATCAGTCATATCTAAAATTTTGCACCCGATAGCTAAATTACTTTGAACATTATTACTATCATCCACGTATTCTTTTATTTTTTTATTATAACTTTCTTGATTTATTTTGTGTTTTATTTCTTTATGTCTTTTTCCACTAAAAGAAATATTCTTTTCAAAAATGTCTTTCATTTTGTCAAAGTCTATATTACCAGATACAAATATATCGAGCACGCCTTCATTCATCACTTTTAAATAAAATTCATATAACTCTTTAGCAGTTAACTTCTTTGTTTCCTCTATAATTTCATCTAAAGAATATTCTTGAAAACCTCTAGAATTCATATAATATTCTACCATCGCATTCGCATAATCTCTAGGATAATCTTTAATACCTTTATAACTACTTATTAATTTTTCTTTTTCTAATTTAAATATCTCAGGATCAAATCCACCATCTATTATTTTAGGATTAAAAAGAAATGGTATTAAAAACTTAATATTCTCTTCGTTCATATTCTCTTCAGTATATTTTTCATTAATAAAACTTCCAGACAAAGATAAAATGATCTCTCTTCCACTTTCAATTGATCTAATAGAAAAATAAGGATCATACACCCTCGCGCATGCCCTATTAATTTCTTTTAAACTACCATATTTAGAGCTAGTTCTTACAAGCATTCTCCAAAGCATAGGAAAATACTTATCACACTCTTTTTCATATGGAACTCTTATATTAACTCTAAAGTTAATTGTTTTAAATCTATCAGTATAAATAGTATATAAATTATAATTATTTAACTCATATTTTTTGTACTTCATATCATGCACCTCATTATTATTATGTTCTAAATAATAGAATCTAAAGCAAGTTCTATCATTTTATCAAGTCCTTTTTCTCTCTCTAAAGGTGTAGCAACTTCTTTTATAAATTTAGAGTCAACCACACTCATTAAACAAGCAGCTTTCTTACCAAGCATCTTAGCTATATAAAATAAAGCAAAAGCCTCCATTTCAGCAGAAATTGGTTTTATATTAGAAGGAATTCTTTCTAAAAACTTATTGATATCAGTCATATATAAATCAAAACAATCTAAACAAGCAGTAGTTCCTTTAAATAATTTAACTCCTTTTTCCAAAGCTACTTTACTTATTTTATCATTAAGACTTTCATCAGCTTCTACTAAATGGCAATCTTCATTATTTAAAGTTAAAGCAAAATTACTTTCACTATAGACATCAGTAGAAAGAATTATATCAAATAGTTTTTCTTCTTCTAAGTATCCTCCGCAAGAACCAATCCTAATAATTTCTTTTACATCATATATTTTATAAAGCTCATAAACATATATACCAATACTAGGCATACCCATTCCATGAGCCATTACAGTAATCCTTTTTCCTTTATAAAAGCCAGTATAAGCATACATTCCTCTTACACTATTAACTAGTTTATAATCTGTTAAATACTTCTCAGCAATATATTTTGCCCTAAGTGGATCCCCAGGCATTAAAACCACATCAGCAATATCTTCTTTTTTAGCTTCATTATGTGGAGTCATAAAATCATCTCCTCTTCTACAATTATTAGTTTATCAATCAATAATAATAAAGTCAATAAAACATTATACATTATTCATTTCATAGGTAGTCATAAATATCCTATCATCTGAACAGTATTCTAATACATATCTATCTTCTTTTTTGCAAATAATTACTCCAACACTTTTATCATTAAAAACTTCTTTTATATTCTTATCTACATAATTCATATATTTCTTTATTTGTCCAATATACTCAGCTTTCATTTTTGTAACTTTTATTTCTACTACAACAAAACAATTATATTTATAATTAAAAAGCAAAAAATCAATATAGTGAAAATACTCGCCTATCTTAATTTTTACTTCATGGCCAATATACGCAAACCCATTCCCTAGCTCCTTTAAGAAATTATCCATGTCTTCTAATATAAACTCATGTAAAACATATTCACTTACATCGTCACTTACTTTATTTTTAGTTTTTATAATTATTGGATCCTTAATTAGCGTATTTACCTTAGGCTCTTCTAACTCTTCTTTATATCCTATTCTTTCAAATTCATTTGACTTTATTTTCTCTCTTAGTTCACGGTATGACAAATTATTGGATTCCGTTACATAAATATAGTAATTTATTTTCTGTTCATTATTTAAATTAAATAACTGTTTATAATGATTCCAACTTAATTGGCCATGCATTGCGTGGCCTTTTTTTATAAACATATAAAAAGCACGCATATCTTTTAAATTCGATACTCCATACCCTTTCCCAAGCTCTTTAGTTAACTTTAAAGAGTATTCTTTTATTAATTTATTACCATATTTAGCTCTTGTCTCTCCTCCCTGAGCCTCTATTAAAAGTCTTCCGACTTCAAAGTATGCATTTAAATCACTTTTATTCTTAGAATAATCTTTTACTTTTTTATATGCTTCATTTTTAATTAATGTATTCTTTATTTCATTGTAATAATTGATACTATCACCTCTACTATTAATATTCTACATAAAATCATATTTTCCTTTTTAAAAAGAAAAAAAGTAGAAAAAATCTACTTTCTTAACTTACCATTTTTAAGAAGCTTAAGTAATTTCACATTTTGCAAATAACTTCCTGTATAATTAGTAATCCCATTATTCATAGCAATTATTTTTCTATTTCTAAATGATGAATCAACCCCAATACTTTTAAGAGCATCTACAAAAGATAAACCCTTATAACTAGTATTATAATAACCATTAGAATTACCTTTTAGTATGTTAAGCATATTAAGGTTTTGTGTTGCAGTTCCATTATATGTATCAGTAAATCCTAACTTTTGATATAAATTTTTCCTAGAGTCAAAAGAACTATCAAATCCTACTGATTTTAATGCATCAACTATAGAAGTACCATTATAGCCACTTAAATCAGGTAAATCACTAATAGTTCCATTATTACCTACAAATATATTTCTATATAAATAATTCATGTCTACATTACCGCTAATACCACTTACCTTACCAGATGAAGTATACTGCCACATATCATATTTACCACTATAAGTATTAGTAGTGTTATACTGAGCTACCCATATAGTATATTTCTCTTCTAGCTTTTTATAATCTAAGTATGTTGTAAAGAAATACTTATTCGCATAAACACCAGCCCAATATCCAGCCTTTTCTATTTCCTTGCAAAAAGCATCACACATATTAGTTAAAACATTTTTACCCAAATTAATTTGTGACTTATCTTCAATATCAAAATAAACAGGTAAATTTAGTTTTCTATTATTAAGCCATTTTAAAACAACACTAGCTTCTTTTTTAGCTTCATCTACACTTTTCGCATAACTATAATGATATACTCCAACCGGAACTCCTATATTTCTAAACCCTTCATAATTAGCTTCAAATTTAGAATCTTTTTGACTTTCATACATTCCATATCCAATTCTTATAATAGCAAAGTCTATTTCTTTAGAAGCCTTATTAAAATTAATATCTCCCTGCCACTTAGAAACGTCTATTCCTTTATATTTCATATCTCGCCTCCTAATTATATATATGAGATAAAATACAAATTAAATATTATTATAATACAAAAAAACTCTCAAAAGAGAGTTAATTACATAATGGCGGAGCAGGAGGGATTTGAACCCTCGCGCCGGTTACCCGACCTACACCCTTAGCAGGGGCGCCTCTTCAGCCTCTTGAGTACTACTCCAATTAAGACTACGACTATAATTTTACATTAAATTATAAGTCGTGTCAATGTATTATGAAAATATTTTACTAATTATAAATATTACTACATAGAATAGTACATTCGTAAGTAAATAAATATATCCATATTTATTTTCATCTTTAGTTCCTAAAAATTTAAGACCATGATAACTATAAACCACATTAAGAATACTAGTTAAAGCAAACATAATTAAGCCTAAAGTTACATTTACAAACATTAATATAGTAGATGCTAAAATACCTAAAGAAGAAATTATAGAGCATGCTCCATACATAGAATAAACTTCTTTAAAATCAGCTTCCCTTTTAAATATAACAGTATTTACTAAATATAATAGTCCAGTATATACAAATGAAAGTCCAAATACTAATACTAGTGAAGTAAAAAATATTTTCATATAAGGTAT
The DNA here is from genome assembly GCA_964425325.1 of uncultured Muribaculaceae bacterium. Taxonomy (GTDB): domain Bacteria; phylum Bacillota_I; class Bacilli_A; order RF39; family UBA660; genus Coprosoma. The sequence continues at coordinate 5,894 of CAYRLX010000002.1, forward strand.
TTCCATAGACCTTGGCATAATGGAATCAAGTCCACTAGATCCAAGTCCACTATATGCAAGCTGCATCGTATAACTAAAGCCATTTTTAACTATTGACATAGTAAATAGTCCTGTAATTATAGATAAAGCACATACTAAAATCATAGCCATGTTAAAACTACTTTTCTTAGTAAAATCTTTAATAGTATCAATTGGTGTATATATCATACCACGAACTAAATCTAAAGCTTTTTGAGAAGTTTCATTGTTTACAATACTATCCTTTTTACAATCACACACCTGCCCTTCTTCTAATTTTTTTCCGCAGTTTGTACAAAACTTAGCCATTAAAATCACACTCCTTTAAATAAATAATTTGGCCATACTTGAAATATTAACTAATTTAAAATCCTTACTATAGTCAAAATCAAAATACATTATATCACTGTTGTTTCCACTGCTTTCTTTTTCATCATCTAAAATCTTATAACTAGCAGTGTAATCAAAATCAACATCAGCTGTCACTCTAATAATACCATCATCAAATCTAGTACTGTTAATTTTAACTTTCTTAACATTAAATTTCTTTAAACCACCTGCACTTATAATTTTCATAAAAGAATTATAAGAACTCTCTAGTTTACTTAAATCACTACCATCATATTCATAGTCTTTTTTAACATCTTCAAAACTCTTTTTTTGAATCGCATCTTGATATAATTTTTCAATTATCTCAGGTAATTTCTTTTCTAATTTCTTCTGATCACTAGAAGATACTTTTAAATTATTAATACTCGCACTCTTGTATCCAGTAATATTTACATCATCTTCCAAAGTAAGTCCATTTTTTAAAGTAACTTTTACATCATATTTTCCTTTAAACATCTCAGGAATCTTATAAACATCATCATCCTTTGAGTCTTCAGTTTTATATTTTTTATCAAGTTTAACATCTTCAATTATTACAGATGAATCTTTTGGAACAGTTAATTCAAAATCATTAACAGTCTCCATAAACTTATCACTTATCTTCCAGTTTTCAAAAATCAAAAACTTATTTTTCTTATCGCGAACTAAATTAATATTAGCACTATCAGAGCTACTATTACCTTTTAAAGTATAACTAATATGAGCAGTTGCTGTAAGCCCATCAGTTGACTTTTCAAATGATGAAACTGAATAATTAACTAAATCCTCTTTCTGAACATTAAATACTTTTTTAAATATCTTCTTAGAAGTAAATTCACCCTCTTTAATGTCCAAATAATCATAGATACTATCTGCATCAGCATTCATAACAGCTAAAAAATAATCTTTAGCTATTGCCTCTGGTCCATATTTACTAATTAAAAACTTATAAATACCAAATATAAATACAACCAAAACGCAAATTAAAATAATTAATTTTTTATTCTTAGTTCCAAACTCATGTATCTCCTTTTTTGCATCACTTTGAAGTTTAGCACCACATTCCTCACAAAACTTAGCTCCTTTTTCATTTTTTTTACCACATTCACTGCAAAACATAAAGCCCTTTCCTTTCTAAAAGAATTTCTTCTTTATTTAATTATAGCACACTAAAAAAACTTAAGAACAATAATTCTTAAGAATTTTTATTTTTTTAATTCAAGTTCATATAATTTTTTATAAATATCATTATTTTTTAAAAGTTCCTCGTGAGTTCCAATACCCACTACTTTCCCATCATCAACTACTACAATCTTATCCGCACCAACTACAGTTGAAAACCTATGAGCAATTATTAAAATAGTATATATTCCCTGCATGTTATTAATCGCATCTTGTATCTTACCTTGTGTTTCATTATCTAAAGCTGAAGTAGCTTCATCAAATAATATTATTTCCGTATTTTGAATCAAAGCACGCGCTATAGCGAGGCGCTGCCTTTGACCTCCTGATAAAGTAACTCCAGACTCACCTACTATAGTATCATACCCATCTTTTAAACTCATAATATAATCATGTAAAGCAGCCATTTTACACGCACTTATTATTTCATCATCACTTGCGTTTTCCTTGACAACTTTTAAATTATCTTTAATGCTCATATTAAAAATATAAGGATTTTGAGATATTACTGAAATATTACTTCTAACAGTTTCTTTATCTAATTTATTTATATTAACTTCATCTAATAAAATCTCACCTTTTTTAGATGTATATAACTTACTAATTAAGTTAAATATAGTTGTTTTCCCACTACCACTTTTTCCAACAAAAGAAACAGTCTCATTAGGATTAATTTTAAAATTAATATCTTTAAGCACATCATCCCCATTTTTATAATTAAAAGATACATTTTTAAATTCAATATGTCCCTTTAACTTACTTAGATGAGTTTTACCAAACTTCTCTTTTTTAAATTTAATTCCATCTATAATATCAAATACTCTCTCAGATGAAACCATATATTTTTTAATGCTTTCTATTAAATCTTGCACATCATAAGAAATAGTAATAATCTGCCACCTATAGTTAAAAATAACAAGCATAGATGAAATAGATATTCTTTTACTTATTAAAAACATAACCCCTACTATTACAATAAACAAATCCAAAGAATCCCATAACGTGGCATTAACAAGTCTAAATTTAGACGATGCAATCGACTGATTATAATCAGATTTATTTAACCTATCTACTTCTTTTTTAGTTCTAGAAATAAAACTATTTTCAGCATTCAAAAGTTTAATATCTTTAGATCCCCTAACAAGCTCTGTAGAAAATCCAGAAACTTCTTCAGAAATCTTTCTATTTTCTTTCCTTATTTCTTCTAATTTTTCTGCTCTTAAGTACTCAGTTAAACATAAAGCAATTACAAAAACAACATATAAAACAAATATAGTCCTATTTAAAAATAATACAGCAATAAGTACTCCAACACCAGTTATAAATGATGTTACATAATGAATAAGTGATATAAAAATATCAGTCATTGAAGTTACATCTTGCCCCATTCTCTCAGAAAACATACTACTGGAGTTTTCATTCATAACCTCAGTTTTAATTTTTAAAGTCTCCTCGGCAAGTTTAAGTTGAAGCTTAGATTTTACTCCTAAATAATATAAACCAATTAACTTATTACCCATATACATTAAAAAATTACGCGTCATCTCACAAGCAAATAAAATAATAGTTATAAAAATAAGTTCACTCCATAAAGAGTCAGTTAAATAAACAATCTGTTTAGCAGATATTACAGGGACTATTATATTTACCCCGCACATAAATAATGCATTTAATAAAAACAAAACTAAATATATCTTTTCTTTTTTAGAAGCGTAACTATAAGTTTTCCTTAAATGACTAAAAAAACTTTTATATTTTATCTTTTCCTTCTTCATACACATTACCTCACAGATTAATTATAACATTACTGTCTACTGTATAGTCAAGAAAAAAAGACTTCATATAAATAAAATCTTAATCATCTAACTTCTTTAATTCTTGTTTCTCTTTTTCAAGCTCTTTCAAACTCTTTTTAGGAGTAGGTAAATCTTCAGGCATTGTCCCACCTAGCTCTTTAATAGTATTTCTTATTTTTGCTCCAACATTATAATGAACTATATTTGCTTCTTTCTCACCACTAACATTTTCTCTTGTAAGCTTTTGCTCCGTTTGAGAAATTCTAAATAAATTAGCAATTAATTCATCACTACCCATATTATCTAATATATCTTCTCTATATCTTAAACCCTTTCTTTTAGCAATATCATTTGCGGTTTCTCCATTATATAAGCCTCTATAACCAGAGTTGTGAAATTTATCAAAATTCTTAACACCAGCTTTTTTAGCTGCTTTATTTAATGAATAATTTCCTTTTTTAGTTAAACTTCTTTGATAAAATCTTTTCTCATCTTCAGTAAGTTCACTATATTCTTTTTCACTAAGTTCTTGTCTTCTTGTTTGAATAGCAAAATAAGTTTGTCCAAGTGCGACAACTTCCTTTCTTGGATCAGAATTTTGAACAATTAAGTAACAAGCATATCTAGATAGTTTATAATCACTTTGTTCTCTTTTAGCATTTGATCCAATCAAGACCATTTTGCTGACGTCGGCAAAATGGTCATATACATTATTTTTACTTGCCTCACATGCTATTTTTGCTTTTTCTATAACCTTTTCAAAATTTCCCCATTTCGAGTATTCAAGTGCTGTCATAAGTTCTCTCGCATACCAAAATTCTTTTCCATATTCATCAGTATGCTTAATATTTTCAAAAGTTTTATTATTATATTCTTTAATACTATTCATTTTTTAACCCTCCTGTAATCAGTATTATAACACGAACAATTGTTTTATACAATAGAAATTTAACAAAAAGCTAAAAAAAGAATAACACTAGGTTATTCTAATATAAACAGTTACCAGGAGTTCTAGGAAATGCGCTAACGTCTCTTATGTTATCCATACCAGTCATATACATAATAAGTCTTTCAAACCCCATACCAAATCCAGAATGAACAGTTGTACCATATTTTCTTAAATTCATATACCAAGTATATTCTTCCTTATTCATTCCAAGTTCTTCTATTCTTCTCTCTAACTTATCAAAATCATCTTCCCTTTGACTCATTCCATAAGTCTCACCAATACCAGGCATCTCTAAATCCGCATTCGCAACTGTTCCATCTTCCATCTGCTTCATGTAAAAGCATTTCTTAACCTTCTCTGGCCAGTATGTTATAAATACAGGACATTTAAAGTATTCAGTAATATATCTTTCATGCTCTTTAGCTAAATCCTCACCATATTCAGGTTTAAATTCAAATTCTGTCTCTGCCTTCTTAAGAATGTCAATACACTCTTTATAAGTAACTCTTACAAAATCACTTTCTATCACTTTATTTAATTTATCAAGTAATCCCGTTTCTTTCGTTTTATCTAAAAAAGCAAGTTCATCAGGACAATTTTCTAAAGTATATTTAATAACATATTTCATAAGTTCTTCAGAAATGTCCATAATACCATTTAAATCACAAAAAGCAACTTCTGGTTCAATTTGCCAAAACTCAGCTATATGAAGAGGTGTATGAGATGGATCTGCTCTAAAAGTAGGACCAAATGTATATATTTTACTAAATGCTTGAGCAAAAGCCTCACCCTCAAACTGTCCTGATACAGTAAGACCAACTGGCTGACCAAAATACTCATCTTCATTATTAGTTTTACCCTCTTTAGCTATTTTTTCTAAATCTTGTGTAGTAACCTGGAACATTTCACCTGCACCCTCACAGTCACTTGATGTAAATATTGGAGTATCCGCATAAATATAACCTCTATCTTGGAAATACTTATGAATAGCCATAGAAGCTACACTTCTTATTCTAAATACAGCTTGGAATGTATTAGTTCTAAGTCTTAAATAAGACTGCTCTCTTAAAAATTCCATTGAATGTTTCTTTTGCTGAATAGGATAATCTTCTGGACAATCACCATGAAGTTTAATATCAGTAACACTAACTTCATAATCTTGTCCTTTTCCCTGGGATTCAATTAATTTTCCTTCAACTTCTATCGCACTACTAATATGAAACTTTTGAATATCTTCAAAGTTTGGTAAAGTATTGTCATAAACTAGTTGTAGTTGCCTAAAAGCAGTTCCATCAGAAAAGTAAATAAATCCAAAATTTTTCTGTTTTCTGTGGTTTTTAATCCACCCTTTTAATTTTATAGTTTTACCTAAATATTTTTTCTCATCTTTATATAAATCGTTTAAATATAAATAATCCATTTTCATACCTCCTTAAATTACCTTTTTTCAATCTCACTTATCATCGTATTTCTAGCTATAGTAGGATTAGCTTGTCCGCGAGTTTTTTTCATAATTTGACCAGTTAAATAATCTACTACATTTCCTCTACCATTTTTATATTTTTCAATTATTTCAGGATTTTCATCTAAAACTTCATTAGCAATTCTAGTAATTTCCCCTTCATCACTAATTTGTTTCATACCTTTTTCTTTAGCAACTTCACTAGGAGTTTTATCAGTTTCTATTACCTCTAAAAATACTTCTTTAGCTTGTTTAGATGATATTTCTTTATTCTCAACCATATCGATTAATTCTTTTAAATTCAAAGGAGTTAATTTCATATCATCAAATTCAATTTCTAATTTATTTAAATTACCAAGTAAATTAGTAGTAATCCAGTTAGAAGCTTTTTTAGGATCAGCTTTTAACTGAATACATTCTTCATAAAAATCAGATACTTTTTTATCTTTTACAATTATAGTCGCATCATAATCAGTTATACCGTATTTGTTTATATACTCATCTTTTCTTTCTCTAGGAAGCCTTGGAATACTTTTTTTAATTTCATCTAGCCACTTACTTGGAATTTTAAACTTAGGAATATTAGGCTCTACAAAATACTTATAATCAATCGCATCAGCCTTACTCCTCATTCGTATTGTAGTTCCGCTCTCTTCATCCCATCTTCTTGTTTCCTGCTCTATTTCCTCTCCTCTTCCAGAGTCTAATAATTCTTTTTGCCTACTAATTTCATAATTAATCGCATCTCTTACTCCGCCAAAAGAATTAACATTTTTCATCTCAACCTTAGTACCCCAATTTTTAGGATCAGACTCATTCAAAGAAGCATCCATTAATGACACATTAACATCACATCTAACTTGACCTCTTTTACTATCAGCTTCACTTATTCCAGTATACTGATAAATACTTCTAATAGTCTCTAGAAAAGCTACTGCTTCATCAGCCGATCTAAAATCAGGCTCAGTAACAAGTTCTATTAAAGGAACTCCAGCTCTATTATAATTAATTCTAGAACCTGATGGATAGTGATCTGAAGATGCTGCATCCTCCTCTAAATGTATATTATTTATTCTAGCACTTCTTTTCTCGCCATTAACTTCATATTCAAATACACCGTAGCTTCCAATAGGAGCAGGCTTAGTTTCCTGAGTAATTTGAAAACCTTTTGGAAGATCAGGATAATAATAATTTTTTCTCTCAAAATATAAATACTCTGGCTGCTTACACCCAAGTATCATACTCATCATTAAAGCCATTCTAACAGCTTCTTTATTGACTACAGGAAGCGTTCCAGGAAAAGCCATATCAACCGGTCTTACACTACTATTAGGGTATTCACTAAAATCATTTTTAGCAGAAGAAAATACCTTCGTGTTAGTCTTACTAATCTCACAGTGCATCTCAAGGCCAATCATAACTCTGTATTCCATCTATTCTACCTCCTTTGCTATTTGTCCTTTATACGGCATAGCTGATTCAAGAGCATAAGCAATATTAAGAACGTTCACATCATCATAACACTTACCCGTAATATTAACACCAACAGGCAAATTATCAATAAATCCATTTGGAATTGTAATAGAAGGAAAACCACCAAAATTACCAATCTGTAAATGTTCTTCTAAAACAGCTGTATTTTTATCGAGAATATCTTTAGACCCTTCTAATTTTTTAGCAGGTCCGCTTCCAACAGGAAGAATAACTGCATCATATTTTTCATAAAGTTTATTCCATGCATCTACTAAAAGTCTTCTAACCCTTTGAGCATTGTGGAAATACCTATCTTTATTTTGAGCTTGAAGTACGTAAGAGCCAATTACAAATCTTCTTTTAATTAAAGGAGAAAAACCTTTTGTTCTATAATTTTTCATCTCGGTATCCCATTTGTCACCCTCAGCTCTTGGTCCAAAAATAAATCCAGTTAAATTAGACATATTGCTCGTAGCCTCTGCACATGATATTACAACGTATACTGATGGAAGAGCATTAAGTAAAGTCTGATCTATAGACTCTTCTACTACTTCCATACCAAGCTCTCTACACTTCTCAACAGTCTTCATAAAATTAGATAAATGCTCTTTTAACTCGTCTGTTGCATTAGGATAATTATTAATATCACATATCTCTTTTATAAAGCAAAGCTTTCTACCACTAACATTACCATCTATAGAATCATATAAATGAATATTAGATGAGTCCCAGCTAGTCATATCATTTTTATCTATTCCCTTCATCCCATCTACTACGATAGCTGCATCTTTAACGCTTCTAGTAAGTGCACCTAAGTGATCTAAAGAAGATGCAAAAGGAAATAAACCATACCTTGAAATCATGCCATAAGTTGGCTTATAACCAACTATACCGCAGTAAGCAGCAGGCTTTCTAATAGAGTCTCCAGTATCAGAACCAGTCGCATAAGGATAAACACCAGATGCAACAGCAGCAGAAGAACCAGCAGAAGACCCAGCGCACATTCTAGTTTTATCCCAAGGATTTTTGACAATTCCAGTATGGCAAGTAGTTCCAGTTCCTCCCATACCAAATTCATCTAAAGCAGTTTTATTTACCATAACTGCTCCTTTTTTAGATAAATTTTCTACAGCAGTCGCACTAAAGAAAGGAACATAATCTTTTAAAGTATTAGATGAACCTGTAGAAAGCACACCTTTAGTACTATAATTATCCTTAACTCCGTATGGAATTCCAGATAAAAACTCATCAGTAACTTCCCGCTCTTTAACATCATCTAAAATAGTTACAAATGCATTACATTCTTCTTGAACCTTATGTGATTTTTCTAAAGATTCTTTAATTAATTCACCGCTAGTAACTTCACCATTTTTTAAAGCTTCATGAATTTCCTCAATACTCTTATCCATATATGACATATTATCCCACCATCCTTGGTACAACTACTTCTCCATCAGAAGTACTATCATCACAGTTTTTAAGAAGATCTTCTATTGAAATAGATTCCTCTGGCTCGTCTTCTCTAAGCTCATACTCAAAATTATCTAAAGTATGAGTCATAGGTTCAACCTTTTCAATATCAGGTATTTCGTTAATAATATCGATATTTTTATCAATTATCTCAAACTCTTCTAATACCATTTTATTTTCTTCATCGGTTAGTCCAATTAATAATTTATCAGCATATTCATCGACCATTTCCTTAGTAAATTTTCCCATATTCTTCCTCCTTTATTATATAAAAAAACAGGCATAGGAATTAACCTACTACCTGTATATTTTTACTGGCGCCCAATGTAGGACTCGAACCTACGACCTAACGGTTAACAGCCGTGCGCTCTACCAACTGAGCTAATTGGGCAAATTAAATGGCGCCTGATGTAGGGCTCGAACCTACGACCTAACGGTTAACAGCCGTGCGCTCTACCGACTGAGCTAATCAGGCATTTTTAAGTAAGTAGCCATCCTTTTTAAGGACGAACTACCGCGGTGCCACCTTACTTATCATTAAATGATCACTCTATAGCTTCCAAAACGAAAGCTTATAATTTGGTAACGGATCACATGCCGGCTTACCCTACTATTATTTCAAGTAAGCAACTCCGTGGTGTTATTCATATAATACTTACTTGCTAGCTCTCACCTAACCTAGCTCTCTTTAAGCAGTACCTTATATTACTTCTCCACTTCATAGTCTCTTAAATAACTAATAAATTCATGACATATATGAATATTAAAATAAACTTCATACATGCCCCTTGAACACTAATAAATATACCATTTATAAAAGTAAGTGTCAATAGTGTTTTTCTAATTTTTAAAAAATGGACTTAATAAAAATTATTAATCAAACAATTCACAAACTTCTTCAAATATTTATTTTATTTCTATTTTCGTACCTTTCTATCAAACATTTCTCTTACTTTTTTAAATTCTAATTTATTTCTAATTGAATCTTTATAACATAAATATAGATTATATGATGAACTATTTTTAAGCCAATCATTACGTTTTCGAGACTCACTATCACTTAATAACCTATATTCATCTTCTATCGTTTCTTCATCAAAATTTTCATATGCTTTTAATAACTTATTAAAAATGCTGTCATAATATTCTTCATCTAAAAACATCTTCACAATAACATCTTTAAAAAAACTATCATGATAATACTTTAATAAAATTTTAACTGCTCTTTTAAAATATTTAATATTATTACACTTTTCAATTTCTAGCTCACTATTTATTGAATCAATTAAATACTGTTCATTAATAGGCATTCCTACTATCTTTTCACCGCGTTCAATATATACCCGATCATTAAATTTTCTTTTTGCACATAAAAGAACCTCTTCCAACCCAGGATATGTATGTATCTTTATATTATAATCTTTTTCAAATTTCCTAATTTGTCCAATTATATCTTCAATAACTCTATATTGCTGATAGCTTATATGATTTGGAAGATTAATAATAAAATGATAATCATAAGCGAACAACTTTACAGCATCATAGTCAAATCTAACACTATAATTACTATCGCCAGGTCCAATTTTTTTTATTACATATTTCATTAACATACCATGATATGTTTCATTGCCTAAACCAACACCCAAAGCAAGTTGCTTACAAGTTATCGCTCCTGAAAGTTTATAACAAACGCCATAAGTGGTTAAATATTTATGATTTAAAACTAAATAATCATAAATATTCATATTCAATAATTTTATTTCACCATTTCTCATCATTATCAAGTCCAATCACTTATAAATGTACCACAAATAATAATATATAACAATTAAAAGATATAAAATCAACTTAAAAATAACAGAATAATCTGTTATTTTTTAATAAAGTTTTTTATTTCATAATCATTGCAACAATCATAATAATTAATGAACAGATAGCCAAAGCGCATAATTCTAATGGAATATATCTCTTATATTTATTATATGTATCCTCTATACTTTGCCTACACCTCATATTATTAGCATTTTTACCTATTAAAATTTCACATCTACTTGTAAATTTATTTATATCATCTTTATAAATAGATCTATGATTTTCAGCATCATAACCTGCATATTTTTTTTCAGGCACAATGTTTTGATAATATTTAGATAATAACAAACTACTGAAAAAGCCACTAAATAATGTAGATAAAACTATACATATAATTGGAAATAATATAACACTTTCTAATAATACTTTTCTCATAGGTCCAAAAAATAAAGACAAAATAGTTAAAATAAAAGACAAAATAAACGAAAGTGCAAAGCCTGTAACAAATTCAATATTGTTTCGCTTTTTTATAATATAATCATATCTACTAGGAGCACGATTTATCTTTGTACTAATCAAATCATATAAATCATCCATTATTCTATCTTCCTCTGATAAAGAAAAACCAATTTCTAATTTATCTTCATAGCAATACATGTTAATTTTTTGAGAATAGTGTTTCCAATTTCTGCCTTCTTCACATTTAGAATAAGATAAACTAAAATGACAAATTATCTCTTTTATTTCATTTATTCTACTATTAAAAACAACTAAAAAGCTAGAATAATTTTCAAATTTTATTTCAGTGTTATCAAAAAATCTAACAAAAAAATTCAAATGAGAAAACGAATCTTTAAAAGACCATTTTTGATATTTATATTCAAGCTTTTCATTTATGGCTGCTTCTTTTTTATAAACATCCATATAATTTTTTAATTTATCATTCATTCTAGAAAAAATATCAAGTAAATCATCAGCTGTTATTATTTTATTACTAGCATCAATAGAATTATTATACATAAAACACCATCCTTTATTTTGTACAGAAAATAGTATTGGCAAATTCAAAAGAATTCATAATCTCGTTTATATTATTTTCAACATTATTCATAGCAAGTTCATTAAAATCCGACTTTCTTGAAAAAATAATTTCATAAGGTTTAAATTTAATATCAAATGAATTTCTATGTTCAACTAAATTACTACCAGAACCTTTTTTATAATCAAGACACAAATTTATCTCTAAACTAATAACATTAGTTACATTCCCATTATTAACTGAACTAACAAAACTTTCATAGTCTTTAAAATTCGTAGTTTTATAATTGTTATTCATATATCTAATCATACACTCAGTAGAATACATTTTACAACATTCGTAATTCTTATATTCGGGTTTAAATTGTTTGTTTCTTTCTTCTTCAGCATCACACTTATTTTTAAATTCTGTATAAACTTTAAAACAATATTCTGTAAGTCTTCTAATATCTTCTATTTTCGGAATTATATTAGAATAATCATAATTATTATCAATAGATGATGGAGTATTTTCATCTATTTCTTGAGTACTACTATCTTTTAACAATTCATCACTAAAGTTATCACTAACTTTTTGAGATTTAGGTCTTAATTCTGCAATTGAAAAAATGACATTCATTAAATCAACAACATTTTTTTGATTATTAAAAGAATCTAAATCATTTACATCAATGTTATTGTCAACAAATACAGAAAATGATATAAAATTATTATTTATAATAGTAAATAATTGCAAAATTCTAAATATATTATTTCCGTTTGTAACTTCAACTACTGCTTGTTTAAATTCTTTAACACCACTAATCAAATTAGCAAGTAAACTTGATTCAGATAAAATTTTAATACCTGAGTTTTTCATATTTGTTATATTCATATTATATATTTTTTCAAATTCATTTTTCTGACATTTACAATCATAAACAACTTGAATTTGAGCGTTTGAATCTGTAAATATAATAAAAATTGTATTTGAAGTTGCACTTTTGTACATTTCCTCACGATTTAAAATCTTCCAGTTGTCTGGCACAAGTATAGACATACCTGAAAAATTATCAATAAGTTCAACATAATTTGGATTATTGTTCTTTTTATTTAAAATATCACTATCTTTAACACTATTATCATACATTTTTATCCACCCTCTACTTTATTATAATGCCATCTAAATTGCATACATAAACATTTGGTAATATTTCTTTTATCTCATCTAATATTTTAGCATCACTTTCATATCTTCTTCCAACTAAAACACCTTCAATAAAATTACTTGGAATACCATATAAAACCGCACTTTCTCAATCAGTAAAAAAGTCATCCTTATTTTTCCTATCAACTATAAATTTATCATAGTATTTTTCATTGACAAATGGTTTAACATCCTCATCAGAAACATTACTAATATTTAAAATATCACCTTTCAATAAATTTTTAATATATTTATTATTACCATTAAATATAACTGCTATTTGGACATCATCCTGAACTAAACTTGGCATAAATCTAGCTTCTTTTGTTTGCTCTAAATACCATCTAAAACAATCTTTATCATCAACAAGTTCTTTCATAATATTATCCATTTTATCAAATGGAATAACTCTAGTCTTTTCTTTTGACCTATCATTATTCATAATATATAAAGTTCCACCACTATAAAAATTAATATAATCATTCAAATAATAATCTTTCTTTAAATTCCACACACCTACACAAGATGGGTATTTTGAATGCCTTCCATCTATAAAATCACTTGATATTAGACCATTTTTTACTATTTCTTTAAATCCTTCAATATTTTTATAAGTCCCATGAATAAGTGTTCCCTTAGGCAGTAATACCTTATCTCCAATTTTATATTTCTTATATTCTATTTTTCCGTTTTCCAAAGCATCAAAATATCTATCAATTTGTCTTTTTATAATCTTGTTGGAATTATTTTTAAATAGTTCATCAGCTTTATTACTAATAATATCCTTGTTATTTTTCATAGTTAAATTCCTCTTTCATCATTTCAAATATTTTTTCTCGCTCTTCATGTGTAAATATATCTCTTTGTCTTTTAAATTTACTTAAAGACCATTTCCAAAAATTGTATCCAAAGTGCTTATCTTTATATAGTTTATCAAATAGTTTAATTGAATTTTTATATCTTGGTATAAAATGAAAATGAACATGTGGTTTTATATTATCTCTGTAAGCGTTATTCATTAAACATGCAAAATTAAACATAGTTGCTCCAAATATCTTTTTGCACACTCTTTCTAATTCTTTTTCTAACTTTCCTAGTTCAACCCATTCATCATTACTTAATTCACTTAAGCTTTCTTTATTACAAGATATTATACAGTCTCCAACGAATTCTTGACACCAATCAACAAACACAACTTCCCAACTATCTCCATTATATAATTTCATAATACAAAACTCCTAATTTTTAATATTTTTAATATCAATTAATTCATTATCATCAAAAACTAATTTAAATACTTCCGGCGCATTCCAAATAAAATTATCATCAATTATAGATTTCCCATTAAATTGAATATTCATAGTTCCTTTTTTATAATTAAACATTTTCATAAAAAGATATGTAATAGCAGTTCCATGAGAGACTATCGCAATTCTCTTGCCATGATATTCATTTAATATTTTAAATAAAGAATTATACATCCTATCAGCAGTCTCTTTTCTAGACTCTCCATTTGGCATCTTATAGTTCTCATCTTCAAGTTGTCTTTGAGTAAAATTTTTAGGTTTTTCATCCCAGCTATTAATACCAAATTTTCTTTCTCCAAAATCTTCTATTATATTTATATCTATTTTATTTTGGTGTGCTAAATACTTTGCCGTTGAAATAGCTCTTACATAATTACTAGAAATAACTAGATCTATATTTTGCATCTCACCTATCAAGCTTAATTTTTTTGCTTTTTCTTCACCATCGACTGATAATGGATTCTTTTCATTTTCTATTTGTAATTCATCAGAATTATTTATATTTATTTTATTGTTCATCGGTTCAGAGTGCCTAATTAAATAGATAATTGTCTTAATAAATCTTCACGTCCATTTCTATTATAAATGTCTTCCGGATATTTCAGGATTTTCTTCTGTATACTTATCAAATTCAGAATATAGTCTTTCTATCATTTCTTTTTTCTGCTCTTCACTATATTGTTTTGAACTAAGTATTCTTCTTTCTTCAGCCTCAAATTCATCTAAATCATCATCAATTTCCTTACTTGTTTTTTCATTATCATCAACTAATCTGTGAGAAGCACTTGATTCCTCATATTCTTTTTTTGCAGCTTCATAATCTGCCCTTTGCTTAGCGGAAGCTTCTACATTATTAGTTTCATCAACATCTTTTGTTTGAACTAAAACCGATTCTTTTATCTTATCAGGAGATACTCCTTTTCTATAATCATCAACCATAATTCGAACTTTTTTTAAATACGTCATTATTAAGTCTAAATCAACATTTGTCTCCTTCATTTTTTCTTCAATCATACCTAAATAATAAGAAAATGTCGAATTGTTTAACAATTCTGGATTATCGATTTTTATTTGTTCAATATTGGCTTGCAAACTAATCAATTCTTCATCTCTTCCATCACGTTCTTGTGTTTGACTATTATCCGGTACTTGAGAATTTAATTCAGAATAAGCATCAGAATCATCCCTAGATTTTAATCTCATATTTCTAAAATTATTATGTATTTTTTGCAAGTTGTTAATACTTTGTTTAACTGCTTTTCTTGTCTCAAATATTTCATCAAATTTTGACATTTCTTTCAAATATATTGACCTTATAAAAACTAAACTGTCAGCATGTTGCAAAGCTTCTTCCCTGCTTTTTCCTGCCTTAATATACATTTCTTGAACTTGGATTTTTTTTAGTTCATGCATAAGTCGAAGTTTATCTTCCAAAGAATTTGATTCTACTGCCTTTCTATACTCTTCAAGTAGTTTTTCATATTCAGTCTCAAGTTGTTTTAAAACTTCATGGTTTTGCATTGAAAAATCAATTTCCTGATCTTTTATTGACTTATACCTTGATTTTATTTTTTTAGCCATATCTTCCATTATTTCATCATATCTTCTTATATTATCATCAGTTACAGTTAAATGGTCATTACTTTTTCCTTCAATCTCTTTAGCTACAGATAACGGAAAGCCAGTGTTTACATCATCTAAAACACGCATATAAAATAGTATTTGTGCATATACTTCTTTCTTTTTAAGTAAATCATTCAAAACGTATGCATCATAATATTTCCAAAATAATTTGCCTATTTCTTCATCCACTTTTTTTAAGTCATCTTTATTAACTGTTTTTGTTTTTTTAGCCCATTTTTTATATGTATCTCCTAAAGAATCAGCAAAAGATTGATTATTATCTTGTGATGGATATGCAGCATATATTCCTTCATCGTATTCCTTACCTAATCCCTCCATACCATATCTACCAAATTCAAATAACTCTGAAGATTTTCTTTTTCTTCTCTCCGCTTCTCTCACTCTATCAAGTTCTTGCCCTCTTCTATAATCATCTAAATAACTATCTCTTGTTTCGCTTCTACTGCTAATACCTTCCAATGATTTTCTGCTTCCAAATTCTAAAGACATATCATTTACCTCCTATTATTTATTAAATAATTTAATAAATCACTTACTCCATATTCTAAAATATGCATACAAATATATCCTCTACAACTTTCTTTTTTATCACTAGTAGATAACTTCGCATATACATCCATATATTTATCTATTATTTTTCGTAAACTATCATCCAAATAACCATGATATTTTCTATGAAAATTATAACATTTTAAGTCTTGTTATTCAATAAAAATAAAAACATAACTATTTATAATTAACATTAATAAAAAGACATATTTTGATTATATTATCGAATAATAAAATCAAATTTATATGTCTCATTTATTCAACATAGATATACCAAGTATTATATTAATAAGCTACATTATTTCGTAATTCATAATCAGATAATATCAAATAGTATTTTATAAACAATGTAAGATAGTCATTATTATTTTGAATTTCATTGAAGAAATCATCATATATTTTATTATGTGAAAGTTTAGCATTATTTAGCATATATAATAATTCTTTTTGCTTTTGATCAATTATTTTCTTTGATGTTATATCAGAAAGTTCAAAATCTTCAAGCATTTCACTAATTACTTGTTTTTCTCGTTTATTATTATCTATTTTATTAATTAATTCTTCTGAATATGCACGTAAGCAATCATCAACAGCATAATAAATCGAATCATTATAAATTGATTTTAAAACGTTCTTTAAAAATACAGTCTTATTACTATCACCATCTGTAATAAAATCAATTAAATCATTAACTTCATTATCGGCATATTCACTACTCTGCTTGTCAGGCGTTTGATTGTTAGTTTCTTTTGACATATCTTCTATTATCTTTTCTTTATTAATGTCGTCCGATTCCCCATTTTCAATTTTTCTTACTGTTTCATCAATTACATTTTCGAGTTTTCTAATATCTATTTTTTTACTAGTATTTTTATTTTCAAACTTTGGAATTTTAATATCAATTTTACCACTCAATATATCAGTTTCACCTGGTTTGGTATTGGCTTTCATCTTATCAACTAAACCTGGTTTCACAGAATTTATTAAGTTTTCCATTTTTTCTTTACGTTTATCATCTACATATCCTTTTAAGTCAAATGTCTTAATTTCATTTATTTTTGTAATCGGATATTGTATATTTGATTTATTAATTGTTACTTTTTTTAAATCGTTTTTAATTTTTGTAGGAATGAAGAATGAATTTTCTAATTCTATTTCATCTTCTCTAATTTTTATAATATCGCTTATTTCCCTAGCTTTTATATTGTATTTACGTTCTAGCTTTTCTACTGAATGCGTACCGATGTAGTATCTACCGTGATAATACACATCATCCCTTAAGTATGTATCAAAACGTAATAAGTTTTCAATATCATCAATATTATCAAGCATTATATGACATTTAATTGTAGACATAGTAACTTCTAAATATTGCATAATCTGATTGAAAAACATTTCTGATATTAAATTACCATTTTTGCTATCCGGATTTCCTATTACAAAAATTGCCATCTTTTTTTTAGCTAAATCATTAAAATTAAAGGTTGACTTATTTAATAAATTACTTATTTGAAAGTTCGCAATTAATTTGGCAAGTGAATTTTTAACGGTAGATATAATACTTTCTCTAGTTTCAGCTGGTGCAACTATCGTTGATGCAGCATTAAGCCAAATAGCAGACATTGGATCCTTTGTTTTAAAGTATTCATCTATATATTTTCTTGTCGCACTTGCGTGTTCTTCTCCCACTGTGATAAACTCATAAATACTATTTAAATTTATTACATTCTCATCACCATCTTCAAACAGTGCTAAGGAAATTGCTGTAAACAAGTCTGAAGAAGAAGAACGATTCAAAAACGAATTCATTTCTTTTTTTTCAGAACAAAGTATGCGTCCCAAGTAATCTAACATCTCCTCTGCTATATCTTTCATATCATTTTTAAAATAATAATATGGTAACTCTAATGGATTCCAACCATCAGAATTATTTAAATTCCTTAAATTAATAATATTAATCTGATAACCTTTATTTATGAGTTTGTCATAATAATTGCTTAGATACTCAATTTTTGTATCATAAACTATAACATTTTCATTTTTTTCAATAATTTTATCAAATAATGGAAATAATACGTTTGTAGTTTTTCCTGAAATGGTATCTCCTGTAACTACAACATTTCTCATAGGACTAATTTTTTCTAATAATTCTTTCATAATTTTCTCCTACTTTCTATTGCAATTATATCATTTACACTAATTGATTTCAAACAATGACAATCATACTTTACATATCAAACTATAATTTTATCAACTATGCCTAATTTTAAAGCCTCACTACTGTCAAGCCAAAAATCTTTTTTAAGCTCTATCTCGGCTTGTTCATTTGATAATAAAGAATTTTCAACTATAATCTCAGATAAAGTTTTATGAGTTCTTTGAATTTCATTCGTAAAAACCAATATATCAGATATTTTTCCTTCAGTAGAGCTAGATAATTCATGAAGCATTACTCTACCATGAGTTAAAATCTTCCTTTTACCCTTAGTTCCTGACATAAGAAGAATTGAAGCCATTGAAGCAGATAAACCTATTCCTATCGTCGATACATCTGATTTAACATATTTAATCGTATCATAGATCATAAGCCCACTAGTTACACATCCACCTGGAGAATTAATATATATCGTAATATCCTCATTACTTTGTGAATCCAAATATAAAAGTTTAGCTACAACTTCACTTGCCATCTTATCGTTAATCTCACCGTTTATAAATATAATTCTACCTTCAAGTAATTTTTTATATACCTCATTTTCGAAAATATTATTCAAAAAAACCACCCCCTTTTGTCTTCATGTCAACATTAAGTACAGCTTCATTACTGATATTAAAAAGTTCATCAAAATCTTTATCATAAGTAATAGATGCATGTTCGATTAATAGCTTATTATATAAATTATCTATCATACGTCCATTACCAAAGTTTTTCTCTTTCTTTTTATCTCTAATAATTTTTTTAATACTATGAGTAGCTTCCTCACTAATAGAAAGCCCGCTACATTCTATCTTCTTCATAAATATCTCTAAAAGTTCTTCTTCAGAGTAATCCTTAAAAGAAATATCATAACCAATCCTAGATTTAATACCAGGGTTTAAATTAACAAAGTCATCCATTTCGCCATCATATCCAGCAAATATAAAAACCGTTTCTTTTTCTTCCATATCTTTAATAATTTCAGCTATTGCTTCATCAGAAAAATTAGTTTCATCATCACTATGATTAAATCCATAAGCCTCATCAATAAAAATTAACCCGCCTTTGTATTCATTTAAAAATTTTCTAGTTTTTATAGCAGTTTGGCCAACATAACCCGCAATAAATTCTCTTGGAGTAGTCTCTACTATTTTATCTGTTTTTAAGTATCCTAAATCATATAATATTTTTCCCATTAACCTTGCAACTGTTGTTTTACCAGTTCCAGGATTACCTTTAAAAAGCATATTTAAATTAACTTTATCTATTTTTGCCCTATCACCTAATCTACTTAAAAATTTCAAATAATTAATTAACTTATTAACTTCCTCTTTAACTTCATTTAAACCGATTAAATTATTTAAACTAGTAGTTATTTGATAAAGATCATTTTCATGACTTATATCTTTTCCTCGCCTAGATTTGTCTCTAGCATCTATTTCATCTAAACGCATTTGTATCTCATATAAAATATCTTCTACACTTTTAGATGTGTTCATTTTTTCTCACCTCTAGCTTTTTTACTTTTGGCTTATCTTTAATACTATCTTGATTTTCTTTTTTTACGTCTATTGTTTCTTTTTCTAACATAGATAAAAGATCCCTATATTTTTTTAATTCCTCTATCTCACTTCTAATTTCATCAAGTTCCATCATATCACCCCCTACCCACCTATAAGAAAGGAATAAAAAGTCCCTTCTTGCAAAACATTTTAACAAAAAAAAGACATTATTTTTTAAACAATAATGACTTTTTATTTTTTTATACTATTTAATGTTTTTACTTTAGGCCTCGAAACTTTTCTATTATCTACAGAAATATTATCACCAATACTATTTAAATATATCTGATATTCTTGCAGCTCAGTTAATGCACTTTTTATTAATCTTAACTCTTCAGCATCTTTAGAGTTACTAGCTATTAAAAGTAATTTAGAATAAATTTGCCTAAATTTTAAAGGCGAAGATCCAATTATATCTTTAAATTTTTCAGAATAATATTCTAAAGAATTAAACCCATTTGAAAGCGCTATTTTAAGAATAGAATCATCTGTATAAATAAGTGGACTTGTACTATTATAAACTCTGCATTCATTTACAAATTCATTTATAGTAAAACCAGTATAATCCTTAAATCTTCTCATAATATAAGCCTTATCATAATGAAAAACTGAAGCTATTTGTTCCACACTTATAGATTCATTTATATTACTAATAATATATTCACATATTTCTTTTATATCCATGATTTCTTCCCCCTTAGAAATCAATAAAACTTTAGTTTAATTATACCAAATAAGGTATTTATGTCAAATTTCATTAATTATTTATTTAAAAAAGTCTTGAATTACAAGACTTTTAATAACTAAATGGTAACTTGTACGGATTTTGAACCAATAATAATTTTTACCTTTATTTTTAAGTTGTTTTCAATTTCATATATTAATTTGGCCTTGTTTTTGTTCTTGGTGTAAAAACGTTTTCTATCTGTGATTTTTTATTCATGCAGAAAAAGCTTTTTGCCTCTTCAAAAATTCTATTACTTTCTTTTCTCAAATATTCAGAATCACGAACTAACTTTAAAAGTTTTTCTCTTTCATAATTCTTTAAGATATAATTTACGATTGTATAAGCTGCATTATAATTCCCTGAGCCGAAATTTAAAAAATCATTTTTCAGAACTTCGAAATCACAATTGGTTAAATCAACAACATTATATTTTTGACCAGATAAAATGGTAGCTATCCCTTCCCTAAACCATATTGTCTGATTATAGTCATCATTTATAGCATCGTGACATATATGAACTATTTCGTGTAATAACATTTTAAAAGTTTCTTCTATAGTTGAATTTTTATGTGTTGTATATTTTCTCTGGTCATCTACACTTAAAATTCTTATTGTTTTTGTTCTTCCATCAGTGGTACCTCTTATATAGTCATACACTCTACCATAGCTTTTTTTAAGATACTCCCTGAATGATTCATATTCCATTATTTTAATAGTGCATTTTTCTTGTAAATTATTCAGTCCAAAAAAATCAAATATATTTTTTTCGTTAGCTATAATATAATCAATAAGTTCATCATAATAATCTATATCAACAAAACTTTCTATTATAAAATTGTCCAATTCTTTTTTTTCATAAATACCAACCTATTTCTTATATCAATTGTAACATGGTGATATATAATTGTAAATATCTCTTTTTTTCGTTGTCGTTTTAGTCATTTTTTTTGGTCATGTTTTAGTAAAAAATAACCTTTTTTTATCAAAAATTGTGCTTAACAAAAAATATAAAAATTCTTGATAAAACCCTTATAAAATAAAGAAAAAGCCTTGATAACAAGACTTTTGATTTCTTAATGGTGACCTGTACGGGATTTGAATCCCAACTCACCTTATCCCTTATTTTAAACGTTTTTTTCATTTTCACAAATTAATTTGGTCTTGTTTTTGGTCTTGTTTTAAAAATAATTTAACATACTATATTTTTCTATCTACCAAATATTGTTACTTATCTTACTCTCTCAGAACTTTCAATTTCACTTATTATTTTTTCTTTTGTCTCACCACTAAAATGTTTTGCTTTATTAATACTTTCTATTTCACTAAGTAATGAATTTGAGTTACTCACATCCTCATATATTTTTTTTGCGTTTTCATATTCAAGTCTATCTTTAATTGAACTTTTATAATTATAATATGATTCTTCAGACATATTGTCTTTCCATTCTTGACGTAGTTGTGCCTCTTTGTCTAGCAATGACTGATGTTTCTCTTCTTCTTTTCTTCTATCAAACTCTTCATTTTCCTTTAACGCTTGCTCATACATTTCTGAATATTGTTTTGCTTCTTCAGCTTTTTTTCTATCAAATTCCTGATTTTCTTTTATAGCTTGTTCATACATTTCGGAATACTCTCTTGCTTCTTCCTCAACCCTCGTATATACCTCGCTCATCAATCGATCTTCTTCAGTTTTTTGACTTGCACTTTCATATATTTGACCCATCAAATTTTCAACTTCATCATCCACATTTTGGTCAGTAGAATTATTAGCACTTTGAACAACTTCTTGAGTTTTTTCTGAACCAACTTTCTTTATTGGAACTCCAACAATTACTTCATCATTATCTAAATCTTGTTTATTAGTTATGATAGCTTTTGCTCTTTTTAATATATCTTCACCATTATAATATGGTAATTTGGCTTGCCAATAATCTCTTCTAAATCTTTCAACTTCTTCTATTATTTTTTCAAGATATTTGTATTGTTCTATAGTTATAGTATTTGGCAAATCAATTACGATATCATTATATGTACCAAATATTAACACCCCATCTTCATAATCTCTGTTAAATCCATCATAATTCCTTTTAGGAAAAATTTCTTTTTCCAAGCGTCTAATAATTTCATTATGAGTGTCAGCAGTATCATACCTAAAAGCAACTTGCTTTTTCGTAATAATACCAGCCATTTTAGAATAACGTCTTTGGCTGATTTCTTTATCATCACTGTAACGCCAAGCTAAAAAACTATATACACCCAAATCATCCTCTTTAGGCCCAATAATAGTAGGCGTTAACCTATAATAACTATCATTATAATGATTTACAGCATTTGGATATTCAAAATCGTATGAGTATAACTCTTGATATTTTAAATTTATAGAATCACTCACCACAACTTTACTTAATATTGCATCTAAATTTTCATCATCTTCTACCACATCAACTATCTTTCGATTATCTTCATAATCAATTATGCTTGAATGAATTACTATTCTTTGTCCTGTTCTTGCTTCAAATTTTTTAATTTCATCATTTAGATTTTGTAATGATGCTTTTTGTGATGAATTTATTTTTGATGGTATTTCGACAGTCATCATGAAAGACTCTTGCGTATTTTTAGATGCTCTATTAATATATCTAATTACTATATCCTGTCCAGTTTCACGCATGTTTCTTGCATTATCACCATATACAGCTCTTATAATTTCCAGCACATTTTCATCATGATGTCCAGACCCTTCCAACCCATTTTCTGAATTATCATTAAATCTTGAAAGTGTAGAAGAAGGTGTTATAACTGTTACAGCATTTAAATCATACTGATACTTTTTTCCTTCTTCAAAATTAAATTCTTCATCTAATGAAAATTTACCTAAATCATATTCTAAATCTCTTGAAGCATTTTTTAATTTATAATAGTGATCTTCGAATATTCCTAATGCTTGTAGGATATCTTCTGAAACTTGTAAATCTTCATCAAACATGGCATCATCCAACTTATCATTAAAATTGTGAATAACTGTAAAAAAATCATCTAAATATGAAAGGTCATTAATCACACTTCTAACTTGGGCCTCATCAGTAAAATAATTAAAAGTATCAATACTTCCTAATATACTTTCAAGATATCTTATTTCATCTTCTGGTACATATTTTAAAATCAAATTAGAAAAGCTATTTTCCATAAACAAACCTCCATCAACTATTCTATAACAATCTTATCATTATTGGTTTTTATAGTCAATTTTTCGGCCTTGTTTTTAGTCTTGTTTTGTTCTTGTTTTTGTCAAAAATAACCCTTTTTAATCAAAAATTGTGCTTGACAAAAAGTGTGAAAATTCTTGACAAAACCCTTATAAAATAAAGAAAAAGCCTTGATAACAAGACTTTTGATTTCTTAATGGTGACCTGTACGGGATTTGAACCCATGAATGCGTGCGTGAAAGGCACGTGTGTTAACCGCTTCACCAACAGGCCAAATGGTGGATCTGGTAGGACTTGAACCTACGACCCCACGCTTATCAAGCGTGTGCTCTAACCAACTGAGCTACAGATCCAATTAATCCAGCTATTTAAGTATACCCTATTTTATTCATTTTTACAAGTATTTTTTATATTTTTTTAACACATTTGTTATTTTTTTGTACTTTTTTAGTTATTTTTTTTGTAATAGATAAAAAATAACTATTTATTTTTATTAATATTTGTGTTATACTTTATACGTTGACAAATTTTTGACTCCTTAGCTCAGTTGGTAGAGCAACTGACTCTTAATCAGTGGGTCTGGGGTTCGAGCCCCCAAGGGGTCACCATTAAAAAAATATACTTGCTAAATGCAAGTTTTTTTATACCACTTTTCCTGGAACACCAACAATAGTTGAATTACTAGGAACATCTTTTAAAACAATAGACCCTGCTCCTATTTTAACATTGTCATCTATATTAATATTTCCAAGTACCTTTGCTCCCGCACCTATTAATACATTGTTTCCTATATTAGGATGCCTTTTACCTTCTTCTTTTCCAGTTCCACCTAAAGTTACACCTTGATAAATTATTACATTATCTCCTATTACTGTAGTCTCACCTATAACTACCCCACTTCCATGATCGATAAATAAATTTTTACCTATAATAGCCCCAGGATGAATTTCAATTCCTGTTTTTTTCCTTCCGATATAGCAAATCTTTCTAGAAATATAATAAAACTTTTTTAAATAAAAAAATCTGGATATAAAATAATATATAATCGCTTTAAACCCCGGCATTATATAAACTTCCCTTCTTTTTTTAATAGAAGGGTCTTTTTCTATAATAAAATTAGATAATTCTTTCAAATACTTAAACATAATTACCACCTAAAATAATATATGAAACAATAAAAAAACAAAATAGTAACATTAACTAGCTTTAAGGAATTTGACTAATTGTTTTTGCATGCTCCTCACTACCCAAATAAGACTTATCTAAAAAATTATCTTTATCTAAATAATCATATTTAAATTCAAGTATTTTACGGGCTGACTCATTAATCCTATCTAAAGAGACCTTATCTTTAATAATATTTATAGTATTAATCCCATCACTAGGAATTAAAAGTAAATCATTACCAGCTTCTATTGCTTTAATATAAGCTTCTTCATTTGAATAATTATCGCTAATAGCGCCCATGTTAAGAGCATCAGTTACTATTAAACCATTATAATTTAAATCGTTTTTTAAAATATCTATAACTTCTTTAGATAAGCTAGCAGGAGTATTATCGTGAGTTATTTGAGGAATAGCAATATGACCTACCATAATCATTTTAGCTTCAGCTTTAACCGCACTCTTAAAAGGGACTAATTCAAATGACTTAAGATCATCTAAACTCTTATTAATAATAGGAAGACTTTCGTGAGAATCTATATCAGTATCACCATGACCTGGAAAATGCTTATAAACACCTATTACACCATTATCTTCTAAACCTTTAGTAAAGCGTACTGCCATATTAGAGACTATTTCTGCATCACTTCCAAAACTTCTTTTACCAATAACAGTATTGTTTGGATTAGAATAAATATCAATTACAGGAGCAAAGTCAACATTAACTCCTATAGTTCTAACTTCTTCAGCAATTAATTTACCTATATTATAAGCTAAATCATAATTATTAATTAAGCCCACATTATACATAAAAGGAATATCACTTACTGAGGCATCCATTAAATATTTAAGTCTTTGAACGCTTCCTCCCTCTTCATCTATAGAAATAATCAAAGGAATCCTACTATTTTCTTTTAAGTCAGAAACAAACTGTCTAGTCTTATCAAATGTAGTAATATTTTCTTTCATTAAAATAAAGCCACCAGGAGGAGTCGAATTTAAAAAACTTTTTAAATTATCATCTACATAATCACTATCATACTCTATTATAAGCATCTGGGCTATCTTCTCTTCTATGCTCATATTTTCTAGCATAATATCTATCTTATCTTTTTTTATAGTCTCTTTTTTAACTTCTTTAACACTTTCTTTAATATTAGTGCACCCAGATATAAGTAAAATTAAAACAAAAACAATTATTTTTTTCATTTTGGCACCTATAATTTATCTATTTTAACAAGAAAATCATTTAAGTATTTATACCAAGAATATATTTTTTTCTTTTTATATTTATAATTATCCCTTTCCTCTTTACCTGCAGTAGGATGTTTTCTGTTAAACCTATCTACACATCTTTTATAGCACGTATCAGTGCATGTTCTAAGAACTATAACTTCACCTTTTAATTTAGATAGATCTTTAAAATTTCTAAAATGAGCACTATCAATAACAATAGTTTTTCCACTATCCTTATAATAATCTAAGATAATCTCATAACATTCATCAAAATTATCCATCAAAATATTATTTAAATTATCAAACTTATTTATAAAAATATCTTTAAGTTCACTATCAAAAATATTTTGAGTATCAATTACTATATAATTATCATCATTTTTATATTTCGTAGTGTAAAAACTTTTACCACTACCACTCTCACCCGTTATATTAATAACCTTATCATCTGTTATTTTTTTAACATATATATCTTTATCTACATTAATACTTATTAATAAATCGTCATCAATCTCTTTTAAAACTTCCATTACAGAATTATATACTTCCATATTAGCTCTTTTATCTTCTTCACTCGGAACATAAAAACTATTAATTTCATCAAGTACATCGTTAATATTATCTTTATTAATCCTATCTCTAATTAATCTTAAAGATGTGTTATAATGTCCTCTAATCATTAAACCCGCTAAAGCTTTATAATAAGAATCATCTGGTAAATTAGAATTCTCATATAAATATAAAGCTAAATCATCATCTATTTTCCTTGGATTAGATATTATTATTTTATCAGTTCTAAGTACCCCATTAGGAGCAGCCTTACTACCTATACCAATTACCTCAGCATCATCTGGAAAAGACACATCATATAAAGTGTCTCCCCTTACAAGCCACCTTAAAATCTTATCAGGTGTACTAAAGTTAAAACCACCCATTTCTTTCGCGTCTTTAGCTAAAGGATTAAAATTATCTGCTACATTAACTTCATCTATTTTATAAGTTAAATTCTCATCAGCAGAAGATACATTTCCAAACATAACCTTTACATATTTATTCATAAACTCCAAGTAACTCCTCAAACTGTTTTATAACATCCTCTAAATAATCTCTTCCTTTTAAATCACTTATCCATTTACTAGCAGCGCCATCTAGACCGTACATAATACCGGCAATTCCGCCTACAATAGAACCAATTGTATCAGTGTCTCCACCTAGATTAATCGCACCTACTATACTTTCAGCAAAAGAAGAACAGTTAAGTATAACCCATAAAGCAGTTTCTAAAGAATAAACTATATACCCTTCACTTTTTAAATCATCAACTCTTAGTTTAGCAATGTTAGTTTTTAACAATCTATTATAATACTCTACTATATCAGGATCAAAATATAGAGAGTAATCATAACATTTAATCATATTATAACTAGCATATTTATCTTTACCATTAAGTAAAAACATTACATAAAGAGCGTATATAAAGCATCCAAGTACACTTACATCATGTGCATGCGTAATAGAAGAAGACTTTCTAACAACATTTAAAACCTCATCATCTTTTAAATTATTATAGTGGCAGTATAAGGCAATAGGAAGCATTCTCATAAGTGATCCATTACCATTATCATTAAGCTTATCTCCGCCACATAAAATAGGATTAACTCCTTCATTTAAATATTTCTCTAAAGCTATTTTAGTAGTATTTCCAATGTCAAAAGTAACGCCTGTTGCAGTATACTCACCCTTATTCATAAATAAGCAAAATCTATCTGCCATGTCTTTATAATCAAGCCTATTAGATTTTATAATAGAATCCATAGTTGCCAAAGTAAGAGAAGTATCATCAGACCAAACTCCCGCCGGCATATTATATGTTCCCCCACCTATCATAGATGTTACTGGATTATCTAAAAGTTCTTCTCTTTTTTTAAATTCTATTGGAACCCCCATCGCATCTCCAATAGCTACTCCAAATACTCCATCTTTTATTTTACTCATATTTTTCACCCACCTAAATTATAACATAATAAAAGCAGGCTTAAAATTAAAACCCACTTACTTTAACGTTTACTTTACTTATAAATTAGTTTTTTTGAATTATTTAAAACACTATCTTTAAGCTCAGAATTATAAGTTTTAGAAAAAAGTCTCATATCGTCAACTATCATATAAATAATCATTCTATCATCAATATTTTTAATTATAGAAAGTTCATCATAGTACTTTATTAAATAATTAAATATATTTTTAAAGTCTTCAACTTTTTGAAAAGGATCCATCTCTTCATTAGCCCACTTCCAAGGTTTAAACTGACAGAAATATAAATATCTTAAATCATAATCAATAGGTCCATAAGATAAATCATTAAAATCAATTAAATAAATTTTTCCATTATTATAAATAATATTGTCAAAATGCAAATCATTATGAATAGTAACAATTTTTTCATCTACAAAGTATCTATCTAAAATATCAATAACCTTTTTTATAACATTTATCTCTTCACTATTAAAATACTTTTGACTTTTATTTAAATAATCTCTTAACTGACTTTTTAAAAAATTGGCAAAATTATAATTTTTAATAGGCTTATGAAAATCTTTAAGAACATAAACCAACTTTTTTATAGTTTCCTCCCTAAGAGTTTCATTCATCTTATACCAATAATAGTATAAAGACATGCCATCTATTTTTTCTATAATTTCATACACATAAGGAATTATAGATTTAGAATCATCATACTTATATAATTTACCTATATAATCACCTTTATTTAACTTATAAAAATTTGCTTCTTTTTTAAACTTATCAGATAAATTATTATTAACACAAATTTTTATAATATACTTATCATCTACATTAAATAGTTTATTATTAAAACCAGCACTTATTTCATATATTTTAGCTTGTTTATCAAAAATATCCTCATTACCTTTTATTATTTCTAAAGCATATTCCATATAATCCATAAATTAACCACCAAAAAAATTATAACAAAAAAAGTAGGAAAAACCTACTAATTAAATAAACTAATTATTGAATCTTTATTTAAATTATTAATACTTAAATCAATATCAGCATCTTCCCTTTTATCTACCATTATTGCACCAGATTTTACTAAGAAATCCTTTAAAAAGCATCTATTTTCACTATCATACAACGTAAACTCTCTTAAAATATTTTCTACATCATTATTAAATGACACACTTCTATTTGATGTGCATAAATCAGTAAATACAAGTTTTATATCATCATTTACGATAATATTTCCAATAGAATGTTCAGCCATTCCTTTTTGAAGCTTATTACCAGGAATCCTTAAAATTATATTATTAGGATTAACTATATAATTTTTACATATATCATCTTTAGATGCTTTTGCGATTATAAATTCAAATTCGCACCCTTCTACATAACTTGTAAAATTATTAACCTTTAAACTAAAAATAGTATCATCTACACTTTTATCTATATAAATGTATTCAGATGCACCATTAGGTTTAGGAGCTGCAGTCACATCACCAGAAAATATAAGCTTATCTTCCTTTTTATAATTAGTATTCCATCCAATAGAATAATCATTAGAAATTATTTTTAAATCTAAATCAATTCTATCATCAGTATCAAACCAGTGAATACCGACAATTAAATTATCCTTATCAAAACAAATACTTGATCCAAATGGAATGTTACCCATAAACTGTTTTTCAGATTGAGGAAGAACTAAATTTACTTTATCATCTAAATATATCTTTTTAGAAGAAACATTTTTCTTTAATATACTTACTATATAATCTTCTAAAATAGTTAAAACATCTTTAGAAATATCTTTATTACTATCCTTCTCACATACCCAAGCTTTTCCATTTCTAATTTTGTATACTCTATTAATTCCTTTATCATTTAAATAATTAAGTATCCTGATAGCTCTAAAAACCCCGGCTTCTTTTAATTTTTCTTTTAAAATAACATCAAAATCATTTTTATCTTTATTAAACTTCACCCAATCACAAAACATATCTAAATCATTTTTTTGAAAAGGTTTGTGATATTTTTTACTCAAATGACTTATCTTATTAATATAACTATTTAACTTCTTACAGTCTTCAGAATAATAATCTTCAATTTCATCTTCATCTAGATAAAACTGACCTAATTCAGATATATCAGTTTTTAAAGACAAAAACAAAGGTTTAAATCTATTAAAAATTTGAGCAAGCCCAGTAAGACCATAATTATCCTTATATCTATTTATTAAAATATAAGCTTTAGTCTTATTAGAAGATTTTAAAGAGCCCATAGTATCATCATCTTTTATAAGAAGAGAACTTCCAGTTAATTTATAAAGTAAATATCTCAAAAACTCTTCTGGATTTTCAGGAACAATAGAAAGTTTATCATACATCCTAACCCTAAATTCCTTATTTTTAATTTTTGAAATATTATCTTTATCTATACCCATATAAGAAGAAAGCTCTTCCATATTTTCTAAAGTATCACGGGAAAGTGCTATACCACTTTCACATAAATTCCATAGTTTTCTTTTAAGATCATTAAAACTTATTTTTTTAATAAAAATAAAATTATATCCATCTTCTAAGTCTGGAACGTCAAGCATTTCTGATGGAATATAAACAGTCCCATCTTTTATACCCAAAGTTTCATATCCATAAGTAGTAAAATAATGAACTAACTGCTCTATAACTAATTTTTCTATAGAAGAAGAAGTAACTTTTTCAAAAGATTTATGAAAAGTCTGATTAATTAAAAAGCCGTCTACTCCCCATATTTTAATGGCTTTTTCTTTTACATCTTTAGGAGCATTCTTGTCGATAATAATGCCCTTTTTTAAAGCATCTTTATCAACTTCAAATTCTTTCTCACTATCACCTATATAAGATTTAAAAAGTTTAATTATTGAATATACCTCATTCATAAAAAACCTCCAAAAAAAGGAGGCGAGTAGTAAATTAAATTATCTGAAAATAGGAACTACTTTTGCCTCCAACACAATTATAACACATTTTTTATTTAATTTCACTTTTTATCCATTTAATTATAACAGAAACTATATAATTTACTTCTTTCTCATTAAGCTCTTTATTTTTTTCTATTCCGTGCCATTTATAAAGGCAGCCTCTGCAGCACGTTCCAGTTGCATGCTGTGAAATAAAAACCGGATGAACTTGTCTCATAGGAGTCTGCTTTCCATCATTTAAAATTATCTTAGGTTTTAACCTAGTATTTACAAAATCATAAGCATGCTCTCTTATAACATCAATTCCTTTTATCTTAACATATTCCTTCATTTTTTTATTAAGATGAAAACTACTTCTAAATTTAGATTTATTTAATTTATAAAATAAAATATTCAAATTATTATACATATAAATCAAGCTTTGATACTATAAATTCAAGTACTTCTTTTTTATCATCTACCCTATCACTACTATCTACATAAGTATTTAAATCTATATAATTATCATTTTCCTTATCATAAATACAAATAAATACTCTGTTATTATCACCTGATAAATTATTAGGATCCACTTCACCTAATTTTCCAGTTATTCCAATACCAAAATCACTAGCTGTAAAATTAGAAATAGCCTTGGCCATTTCTCTTGCAGTCTCCATACTATAAACAGAATATTTTTCAATAACTTCACTAGATACACCCATTTTAATTTTATATTCGTTAGAATATGTTACTGCCCCATATTTAAATACTGCACTTGCCCCACTAATATCAGTAATTAA
This sequence comes from uncultured Muribaculaceae bacterium, assembly GCA_964425325.1. Lineage (GTDB taxonomy): Bacteria > Bacillota_I > Bacilli_A > RF39 > UBA660 > Coprosoma. The sequence goes on from CAYRLX010000002.1 coordinate 37,998, forward strand.
ACTAGCAAGAGCTCCGCCTGTACAAGACTCCATTGTACTAATAGTTTTATTATTTTCTTTTAACTTAGATATTATTTTTTTTAGTTTTCTTCTCATAAAACACTCCTCATTTAAAAAGATTTAAATTTTCTTATTTAAACCTTTCATACCATTTTTTATAGATTCGATTAATTCCTTATTCTTAATTTTTACTATGTCGTAGTCGTTCCCTGGATCAACTATTATAGAAGAAGTATTATCTCCAATTTCAGACTCATCACGAACAAATGCCATATAAATAATGTCATGTTCACTTTGCATATTATATCTATTATTTATATCATCTAATATTTTACCACTTTCCAAATTCATTGAAATCATAACTATATAACCATACTGTTTTAAAGTATTTCCAATAGAATTTATCATATTGATAAAATCTAAAAGCTTAATATCACTATCTCTATTTTTTAAAACATAATTATTATCTATAGAATAAATAACAAGCCCAGAAAAACTATCATCGCATTTACTTAACATTCTTAAAATTCTTTTAATCTCGATTGCCGCTATATGTTCATTATTAGCCCCGCCATAGATAAATGCCCCAGTATTAAACCCTTCATTTTGACATTTATAAGCATTTTCTAAAAATATATCCTCTTCCTTAGGAGCCAAAGTATTCATACAAGTAAGCACTACAATATCAGTTTTACTATCTCTAAGCTTACTTATATCCATATTATCTAGCTTGTCACCATCGGAAACTTTTTGAATAACCATGTCTCTTTCAACTAAAGTAGGCTCGCCTTTATTAAAAACAACTCTATAATTGTTAAAAGTATTTCTATTAGGGTTTTTATCAGGTTTTTTATCACTTGCTTCTATGATAGATTTAATGTATTTTCTTTCATCAGGAATAACTATCTCACTAGGTTCTTTCAAACTAACACTGCTTTTCTTAAAACTAATTCCTTCCTCTTCTTGCCTAGGAGAATTAATATAATTCTTAATATAATTATTCTTAGCAGTAACATACTCATCAAATATTCTATCAAGTCCTTTAGCATATTCTGCATCTTCCTCATTAAATCTAGGCCAAACAATAACTTTTCCGTTTAAAAGCCAGTTATTATTATTATTATTTTCTATAAACTTATTTTCACGGCACGCATTATTAATAACACTCTCTAAGTAATCTAAAGCAAAGTTATAAACTCTTATCCAAGACCCAAAATAATCAGGATCTCCCTTAGGAGGAATATTTACTATATTAACTGATGAGGAGCCAAATTTTTTAATAAAAACTTCTCTCTCTCTAGTAGCTAAATATTTGTTAGCTTTTATCTGTGAATTAATCCAAATAAAATGATCAGGATATAAATTAGTTATTCTATTACGTGCTCTAGCCCCATTATTTTCTTGAACTAACATCACATCACCTACGATCTACTATAAAAATTATACATCTTTAAAATATACTATGTCAATAATTGTAAAGTAAATTTACCATTTAATTTTCTCACTTAACTTATAAAATAAATCCGTAAAAAAGTTAAACATCATAACAGAGATAGAAAAAAGACCAGCTACTAATAATATTAACATTGGAGTAAGAACAGTAAGTGAGAAAAATTCCCTCATAAAAATAATTTCAAATACAAAAATACTTACTAAAGAATAAAATAAGATCCTTCTATTTCTATTAAAAGGTACACTTATCCTATATAAAAGCATAAAGCCTATTATAGCTGTCATAATAACACATAAAGTTGAAACTTCATCTTCTGTTAACCTAATAAAAGAAGGTAAAATCATTATTAAAAGAATATTACTTACAATTGTTAAAGCTGTTGGAATAGACCTTTTTAAAACATTTACTATAATCTTTCCATTAATCCTATCATTATTAGGCTCTAAAGCTAAAATAAATGAAGGAATACCAATAGTTACCATACTAGTTAAAGTAAGCTGAATAGGAATAAAAGGGTAAGCTCTACCTAAAAAAGTAAAAATAATTGCAAGTATAGTTGCATAAGTTGTTTTACATAAAAACAGTGACGAAGACCTTTGAATATTATTAATACTTCTTCTTCCCTCAGAAACAACCTTAGGCATAGATGAAAAATTATCATCGAGTAGTACTAGCTGAGATACATTTCTGGCAGCATCACTACCACTGTTCATAGCAACTGAGCAGTCAGCTTCTTTTAAAGCAAGAACGTCATTAACCCCATCTCCAGTCATCGCAACAGTATGTCCATGAGCCTTTAGAGCAAGAATTATTTCCTTTTTCTGATCAGGTTTAACCCTACCAAAAATATTATAATCTTCTACTATATCAGAAATATTACTATCACATTTACTCATATCTATATATTTAACATTTTCAAATCCGACTCTTTTAGCAATATAAGAAACAGTAAGAGGATTATCACCTGATATTATTTTTAAATCAACTCCCTCTTCCTTAAAATACCTTAAAGTAGCTCTAGCATCTCTTCTTATTTTATCACTTATAACTATTAAAGCCATAGGCTCTATTTCAGTAGGAAGTTTCTTATTTATTTTTTTACTGCTCCTGCATAGTAATACCACTCTATTACTTATATAATCATCCATCTCTTTTATTTTTTTATCATAAATTACATCAGGAGCACCTAAAATAAAAGTTTCATTTTCAAAAGAAATTCCAGACCACTTATTCTTAGAAGAAAATGGCATAATTTCTAAAACTTTATAATTGTTTTTTCTAGCGTATTTATCACTAATAGCTTTCATAGTCTGATTATCATCTTTCATATGATAACTTATTATTCCAAGACTATCAGTTATATCACTCATTAAAACACCATTTAAAGGAACTATTTTAGAAACTTCCATCTCACCTTCAGTAATAGTTCCAGTTTTATCTAAACAAATAGTATCTACCCTAGCCAAAGTTTCAATACAGTATAATTCTTGCACTAAAACATTATATTTTGCAAGCCTCATAACACTAATAGCAAGTACACTACTAGTAAGCAAAACAAGACCTTCTGGTATCATACCAATTAAAGCAGCAACAGTTGAAACAACCGCCTCTTCATAATTAGACTCACCTAATTGATTCATAAACAAAAATATCCCAATAGGTACAATCATAATAGAAATATATTTAATAATTTTATTAATAAAATTTAAAATTTCAGAGTTAACTTTTTTAATATACTTAGCTTCATTGGCAATCTTAGATGCATAATTATCTTTTCCAACATGAATAGCTTCTGCAAGACAATTACCACTTACAATAAAACTGCCAGAATAAAGTTCATCGCCCTCTTTTTTTAATATAGACTCTTCTTCTCCAGTTAAAAGAGATTCATTTACCAAGACTTCACCTGATAAAACTCTAGAATCAGTAGGTATTTGACTGCCACTTTTAAATTTTATAACATCACCAAGAACTATATCATAAATACCTATTTTATATGTTTTTCCTTCTCTAATTACAGATGCCTTACTTTCATTTAATAAAGAAAGTTTATCAACAGTAAGTTTACTTCTTATCTCTTGAAAAGTACTTATTAAAGTATTACAAAAAACCACACCTAAAAAAAGCAAATTCTTATAAGATCCAACAAAAAAAATAGCTAAAGCAAGACCTAAATTCAAAATATTAAATAAAGTAATAAAATTACCTCTAATTATTTGACCTATAGATTTTGTCTTAACATCAGACTTATAATTAACTAAACCTTTTTCTCTTAAAAATTCTACTTTTTCTAAACTAAGTCCTTTAATCTTTTCCATTTTAATCCCTCTATATGATTTTAACACAAATAAACTATTCTTAAAACACTTGCTTACCCTATTTTTAGAATTTTTTCTTTACAAGATAAATAAAATATTATATAATGTGAATGTGCAGCTGTAGTACAACGGTTAGTATGTGGCCTTGCCAAGGCTAAGATGCCAGTTCGATTCTGGTCAGTTGCTCCATTAAAAATACAAACCCTTGATTTTAAAAGGGTTTTTTATATTATATTTTTCACTTTGTATTTTCATTTTTTATATTTTCGTATATTTAGAATACAGATTACAATCCTCTAATTAGAAACTATTTATAAACTGTCCAACTTTTGGGGTTCAGTTCAAACTCCAATATCATCTTTTTGAATTATCTTCTTCTCTGTGAATTTTCTGACAAATTATATTCTTCTTCAAGCTCCTGAAGTAATCTTTTCTTAGCTTCTTCAGAAAAACGTGCTCGCAATATTCTTGCCTTTTCTTCCTCGTACTTATCTTTCTCTTCGTCAATTTCTCTTGATTGCTCCACTTGTTGTTTCTTAGATTCTTGCTGTAAACTTTCAATGAAATCTTCAACACTTACCACTTTAATATCATCTGCTTGAAACTGACAGTATTTTTTAAACATAATATCAAGTTTTTCTCCAAAAATATTATTTATTTCATCCAAATTGTATAATTTTTTAATATTATTAATAATAATAGTTATATCATCTTGAGATATGTATCTATTCTTTAAGTCGATTTCTAAATTATCTAAAAAACTAGTCGCAGAAGCATATTCAATAAAATCATCTAATTTATCCCGTTTTCCTTTTTTCAAGCCTTCATACACATCATTTATATTAATAATTTCATTATTTTCATAAATTTCATCATCTGTAAATGGAACAAGTTCAAATTTTTCTTCTTCTGGCTCATCAGTTAAGTCATGATGTGGATCATCATAAAAATTAGGACTTGCTCCAAAAAAATCAGGAGAAATTCCTCCATTTTCATCTTTATTGCTACAAGCACCTGTTAATTCAATGCCTCTTGGCTTCCCATCTAAAATAACAATATTCCAAGCATGACAGGATTTATGACTCATTTGATAAAAACAAGGTACATTAATTCTATCCATAGTTTCTTTAAAAACTAGCGAAAATCCAGCACATATAAGTTTTCCATATAATAAGCCTCTTAAACAATCTATAACCGATTTACCATTTTCAGTTTTAGACTCATTTTTATATCGATAGTGTAAATTGCGCGCTAAAGTCTTAAAAATATATAAGCTTTTTTGCGTATCTGTCCAATTAGGCTTTATTTTACTTTCTATCTTTTCAAAATACTCTATAATAGGAATTAATTCCAATGGCTTATATAAAGTATCATTAAAATATCTTTCATAATATTTTTGATATTTAGTTTTTTCGATGTAATCTAATCCTCCTTTTATACTTATAGTAACCTTATCACTTATTTTTTTTAACATATCCGGTTTTATATCTTTAGTATTGTCAAATATTAATAGTAATTCTCTATTGAATGAGTTTATTTTTTCTACATCTTCTTCTGTAAGCACACCGCTAACTAAATACGCGTCATCTAATGAGAAGCCATAATTTGCTCTAACCAATTCTTTACCTTTACTAAATTGCTCAGGGCAATTCCACTTTTTAAAACTAGCCATTATTATTCACCTCAAATTTTACAAACTCATTATGTTCCATTACTATTATTTTCGATACATTTTTCATTAATTCTTTATACCTATTATATTGATTTTCATTAACAACTAAGTCTTTAATATTAGAAATAAGTAAAAAATTAGTATTTGTGATAGTTGCTCTAGAAATATTTAATTCATCTACATTAATAGAAAAAACGTCATCTATTTTTATATTTACAAATTCGACATATTTATAATGATGATTGTTAAACAGTTTAAAATCAATAATTACATTATTAAAAATTAAAGACTCAATTTTTTCATTTTGAAAAATTTTAATGGGACTATTTATAAATTTACAATTTTCTAAAATTAAGTTTTTGATATTTAAGGCTAAAATAATTTGTAAAAGATTATCATCAATTTCAAATCCATTTACAGTAAGAGTTTCTAACCCCGGTAAATTAAGTAGCTCATTAAAAATAACAATATTTGCATTTCCAATAACATCATATTTATCAAGTCGTAATTCTTTTATCTTTTCTAACTCTTCTTTAGAATATTCATTTTTAACACCAAATTTTAATTCTAACAAATCATTAATTATCTTTGTTTTCATATTTTTTCACCTACTTTAAATAGATTATATCAGAATTAAGCAAATTTATAAATAAAATATTATATAATTAAAGTGTGCAGCTGTAATACAACGGTTAGTATATGGCCTTGCCAAGGCTAAGATGTCAATTCGATTCTGGTCACTTGCTCCATTTGAATACAACCTACGGACTGTAATGGTTCGTGAGTTTTTATTTTGTAATCCCGTAGTCTGCTTGAAAGCTGTGCTTGTCAGATATAAAGATAATGTTCTCTTTCTAGGAAGGAAGACATTTTTATGTAGATGGAATTATAAGTTGTCCATATTTTGAAGATGATAGTTTAGTTAATGTTTTAGTATTAATTCCTAAAACTGAAGTATAAAAAGTATAAAAATATCATATGAAATTATATTAATTAATAGTATAGCCAGCACTGAATTTGTATATACAAATTTTAATGTTATGGGGAGACTCCCCAATCCCCTAATCATTCTAAAACCACTCACAAAAATGAGTGGCTTAAATTTAAAAATACACATATTATTTTAGCAAATTATATCAGTTTCATAAAAAGATATATTATGTTTGTAGCTTTATAAACTTATATATAAATAGATGACTATTTTTCTGGTTTTATTGGTTTTCTAATCACACTACTAATTGCATATAATTCTAATAAAACACCAAATAAGAAAAAAACAATTATTCCCCTTTTATCATGCTTGGTTAAATTTTTTATATTTCCATTTTTGATTTTATATACTGTTATTTTATCACCAATATTAGGTAATTCTCTAACAGTTTGTTCTTCAGTCTGGAAGGTGACATTATTTCCTATATAATTTACGGTAATATCGCGATAATAAAAATTATCACTATTTTCCACTTTTACGTCTTTTGTATTAATAACAACTGTTTCATAGGAATAAAGATAAAAATTATAAGAACTAGCTCCTAAAAATACAAATATAAAGCATACCAGTCCAGCTAAACTTGAACTAATAAATGGATAATTTAAAAATCTATTTTTATTATTGAATTTTTTTACAATTATAGAGTCATTTTCCCTTATCATACCTTTTTTTAAATTATCTCTAGTAATTACTACTATATCATCCTTTGCTAAATACTTATTATTTTTCTCTACTACAGAATAAATATTCCCATCAATATTAATAACATTATTACCATTTATCTTTTCTATCTTACAAACTTTATCAATTATATAATGTATACTCCTAGTATTAATTTTTTTATCACCATAAAACATAGTACCATTTTGAGTTGAATCAAAATAACTATCTGTTATATAAACATTCTCACCATTTTTAAAATTATCTGGATTAAAATTCATAACAAAGTTTATAAATAATGGAATTCCTTTTACAACCCCTATAATAAAAGGAATAAAAAATATTGTAAACATAATCAAAAGTTCTGAGTGATCAAATATAAAATGAAAATTAGGAAATATGCTTATAACAAAAATACCAGATAAAACTATAATAACAGATAAACAAAGAATTCTTTTTTTAACAATAACTGACTTTATAACAAAAACAGTATTATTTATTAAATGAGAGAAAATGAAATATGAAATTATTATACAAATAAAGAATATTACCAAGCTATGAATAATTGAAAATCCACAAATAGATGCAATCAATCCGCCTATACAACCAAAAAACATATTTTGAGAATTCTCAAACCAATAGGTTTTATCTTGCAATATAGTTCCTATTAAACTTATTCCCATGAGAATTAATAATATACCAACAAAAAAATAATGTACCACTTTGATTCAACTCCTCTATTTTAATAATTTTATTTTACCATTTATCGATTTATAATTGAAGATTGTTACTGATTATTTTAAATAAATTCACCGATATTAAGTATATTATTGTAAAGAATAATTAGAATGTTATATAATTGTATTGAAAGACAACTAGTTCGTAAGCTGTATGTTATTCGATCCAAGTTGATAGTAAGTTCAAACTATAAAAGTTTGAACTTTTTTAGTGCCACTACTATTTTTAATATTATAATACCATCTACTTATTCTGATAAAAAAATTAATAACATTTGAGTGTTTTGGACTATGTAAAATAAAAATGTAAAGCACAATTTTTTATAATGATGATTAAATAATTTTAATCATATATATGATAAAATATATTTGTAGAAAATAGGAGGTAAAAATTATGGAAAGTAAAAGTACAGGAAAAACTGTAGCAATAGTTATTTTATTACTCGCAGTATTAGGATTAGGGGGATATATCATTTATGATAAAGCATTAATAAAAGAAACTAAGAAGACCGAAAAGACAACAAATACAGTTGAAGAAAAGAATGATAATGATGCATTGAATAACGATTTAGCATTAGGACTTGGACAGTCATTATATAGCGATGCAATGGATTTATATAATCAATGTACAGTTGGTGATGGAAACAATATGTTTTATTATTCTAACGGCAAAATGCGTCCGGCTACTCAAAATGATGGAAATAATGGAACCGAAAGTAATGGTTGGCTGTACTATTTGATCTCATCAGATAAGACTAATAAACTAACACAAAATGCTGCTGATAATTACAAAAAACTTAAAGGAATATTGTTTTATGAAAATGAGTATTATGTAAGCGATGGATGGGGAGATTGTTTGCAAGGAAGAATGTCAAATCTTTCAAAATTATTAGTTAAAAATATATCAAAAAATAAGATTGAATATGATGTAACTGAATACTATTGTAAAAATTTAGAAAATTATGACAAATGTGAAAAAAATGATAAAACTTATTTAAATGAAATCAAAACAACCTTTGTAATTACTAATGAAAACAACAAATGGAAAATTGATAAATATGAAGATTCATCAAATAAAAATTACGAATTAAATAATCAATAACTAAAGATATAACAAATACTATAAGACACTTTGGCATCATGCTGTGTTTTGATAAAGTTAATAACAGTATATAAAAAGATTTTTTAAAATATAAATTAATAAATATGTTAGTAAATCTAATTACTAATATTTGGACTTGTGAAAAAGTTGTTGTACTTCTTCTTTACCTGCTCCAGGTTGATAATAAGTTCAAACTTTCATAGTTTGAACTTTTTTAGTGCCACTACTATTTTTAATATTGTAATATCATCTACTTATCCTAATAAATATTTATGTATTTTTGAGCTATGTAAAATAAAAATGTAAAGTACAATTTTTTATAATGATGATTATATAATTTTAATTATATCTATGATAAAATATTATTGTAAAGAAAATAGGAAGGTGTGAAATAATGAAAAAAACATTAACAATTATTTTAATTTTTATATTATTAATAGGGTGTGGATTATTGGGATACTCTACTTATACTTTAAAGGAAGACAGTACAAAATACAAAAACGAAATAGATGATTACAAATCACAATTGCAACAATTACAAAAAGAAAATACAACAAGCCAGCAAGAAAATAATGAAAAAGAAATTACTGATTGTTCTAAAATAGTAAAAGGAAGTTCATATGTTGTTGAAAATAGTGGTAATGATGGTTCAAATGGTGGACCAATTACTGAAAAAACATCAATGACATTTGGAAACGATAATAAAGTTAATCAAGTTGCTGGTACTAGCGCTTGGGAAGAAAATTATTCAATTAATAACAATGTAATTACATTTGAAAATAATGGAACTAAGTCTTATGGAATTATATCTCAAGATTGTAAAATCATATACACAATTGATACACAATTAAATCCTGCTGTAAAAGTATATCAAAAAAATAAATAAATATTTAATAATTTGTAATGAATTAATATAAATTATTTATTTAAAAATATTTAAACATCCTAATTGAACTACTTTTTTTTTCTTTTTTATAGGCAATTCTTTTACCCAATTATAAATATCCATATTGCTTTTTTTTATTTCTTCTTCAATTTCATCAGAAGTTTTTTTTTGATTTCCATTATAAAAAGAAATATATTTTTCAATACCTTTCACACTTTTTGATTCGTCTATAAACCACTCTTTTCTATTATCATCCCACTTTTTAGTTCTATTAAAACCATTAGGAAGATTATCAAATAAATAAGCATATTTAAAATTAATATAAATTCTAGTATCTATATCTGAAAAATATAATATACTCTCATTAGCCTTTTGCACCAAATCATAGTCTTTTATTTTATTTACTTTTATTATTTTTTTAATATCATTATTATTACATTTAACTTTATGTATAAAATTACTATAATGACCTTGACAGCAGTATTCAGTAATATAACCTTTTTTATTTAATAAAATAATACTATCAGCCATTAGTTCATCAACCTCAAAAATATTATTTTCTATTTCAAAAGTTTCACTATTTATGTATTTTTTCATTTTCATTGCTTCCCTCTACATTTATCTTTTAAAATTTATGATAAAAGATTTATATTCATCTAAAATGCTTTTTTGATTTTGTTTCTAAATTACTTTTATTTTCAGTTTAACAATTTACTTGATTCATTAACCTATTAGAATAACTTATTAATTCATTTTTTCTAAAACATAATAACAAACTACAAATCCACCAAAAACATAATCTCCAGATTTCCATTCTATTATCATGTATTCTTTGCCGCTTATAGTTTTTAATTCATACTTGCATGCAGTATCATCATAACAAAGATTATAAATATAGTCTTTTGTATATGATGATTTTTTAATTTCCCCATCCGAAAAATTAATTGTAACCTTTGCGTCTGGACTAACAGATATATCAGTTAAATATAATTCACCCGGATATTGTTTGACTTCTGGATTAAAATTATCTTTGTTAAATATACAGTCTATAGATTTCCAAAAACCAACTATATTCTTGTCTTCTATAAATTTCAAATTAATATTATCTTTTATACGGATATCTTCAGGATTATATTCTTTATTATCTATTTTTTTATAAACTGCTATTTTACTTTCGTCAAAATTACTGTTTATAGTAACATACATCTTGTCATCTATTATTTCGTATGGATCTTCTACTCCATTGATTTTAATAATTCCTTTTGTCCATGAAATAACCCAATATTCCTTTCCATTTGGCATAAGATATAATTCTTTAATTTTAAAATCATCAGGGATAAACTCTTCTTTTTTTGCACTTTCCATATTTTCTGCAATTCCAACTAACTGCCATTTTCCAATAGCATTTTCATCATTAATAAATCTCATTTCTAAAACTTCCTTTCCTTTGAAGGATAACTCTTTTAATATAGTAAGTTTTCTTTTTAAATCTTTTACCTTTTCATTATAATCTTTTATTTTATTTTTTACCTCTTCTTCACTAAAATTTTTTATTTCGTCTAATGAAAAACCTAAATCTTTAAGTGACAATATCTCATTCATTCTATCTACATTTTCTTCACTAAAATACCTATAACCTGTATAAATATCAACATAAGCAGGAATAAGTAATCCTACTTCTTCATAATATCTTACAGTCTTTAATGTCACATCAAATAATTTAGCAAATTCTCCTATTTTTATCATAAAAAGTCCTCCTTCACTTAGAATATATCATTAACCTTAAGGTAAGAGTCAATATCTGTATTTTATCTACAATAATTATATCACATAGAGTTTATTAAATCATAATAATTATTTCTCTCTCCTAGTCATAAAATCATGTAAATAAAAAAAAAGTGAATAATTCACTCTAAGATATTTGCATAATAACCAGATGAGCAGAAACAGAATTAGTTCCACCAGCTAATCCTTGTGGGCCTGTTGGTCCTATAATTGCAAGCGGACAACAATTCTTTCCAATTTCACTGCAGTTATCTTTCCTATTACATCTTTTCATATTAAATATATCTTCTTGATCCATACATAACCTCCCTTCAATTAATTCTAAATTATTATATGAGGTTATATATATTCAAAAACTACTATTACACATTTTTATTACATTTATCCATAATTAATTTTAAATTTTTTTTAAGTCTCTCATCATTAGGAGACATTTTTAAAGCATTTTTCACATATTCTAAAGCCTCATCATAATCACCTAAATAATATAAACTTACAGAAAGCAAATCGTAAACCGTATTATCCCAACTAAATAACTCATTAATATAAGTCTTTTCATGCTCTTTTATATTAAGAGCAAGCTGGCAGTACTTTTTAACATCCTCATAATTAGATAAATCATATTCCAAAATAGCCCTTTCCATATATGGGTCTCTTAAATAAGGAGCTTCTTCAATAGCTTTATCAAGCCACATTCTAGCTTCATCATATCTTTTAAGCTTTTTATAGCATCTTCCAATAAATCTCATAGAAGCGCACCTCTCATCCTTCCAAGTTGCTTTTTCTAAAGATAAATGACGAATTAAAGTATCTATTGCCTCATTCCACATTCCATAATACATATATTCTCTTCCTAAATAATGCATATTTCTATCATCTAAAGGATCTTCCTCAACAGAAAGTTCAAGTAAAGGAAGATAACTACTCCTTGATTTCTTTTTATCAGGGTAATGATTTACGGTAATATCATCACAAATTTTTATATTTTCTTTTCCATCACCAATATATTTTAAAACCTCATGCACAGGATGAGTCCACTCATAGTCATTTCTACTATGTATCTTTTGAATATAAAAATTTACTAAAGGCCTCCCTGATTCATCCAAACTCCAATTGTAATTGTAAGAAAGTCTAGTAATCCCTTCACTCCAAACTTTCTCTAATTTCTTCCTCCAGCCTTTTTCGAAAACCTCATCCATGTCGCAACACACACACACGTCTGCATCCTGAGGAACCAACTTTAAAGACTCATTTCTAGCCACATCAAACCTCCAAGGAGAAATAATCTTAGAAATTACATTCACACCCATTTTTTTTAACTTACTTACAGTATTATCAGTGGAACCAGTATCTAATACATATATCTCATCTGCTTCTTTCATAGAATCTACCCATCTTGATACAAATTTTTCTTCATTCTTACTAATCGCATATACACATACTTTCATAAATACACCTCAGTAATTTTTTATGCTAAAAGATAAAAAAATTTAATAAAAAATATTTTTTTAAAATTTTTAAATAACTAAAATGCATTTATTTTCAAAGGCTGCATATACTATAAATAGGAGAATTTACACAATTTGACATGACTGTTTTATTTTGATAAAATTTAATTGAGACGTGAGAAAAGGAGAGTTATTATGATTTCAGAAAAAGATCCTGTGTCGGTCGTTTCAAAGAAAAATAAAACAAAAAGAAATATGAAGAAAAAAAGAACATTTATTATAGGTTTAGTATTCTTATTTACATTTACAACATATGTTGCTAACGCAGTTCACGTAAAACATACCTATGACAACATGAAAATATCTTTTACAAGCGTTAAAGAAATAGAATATGGAACAGCTAACTATAATCCAATGGATTTAGTTAAAAAAGTAAAAGATGGAAAAATAAAGAAATATACAAAAACTATTGATACAACTAAATTAGGTAAACAAGAATTAGTCTTCGAAGTAGAAAAAGAAGGCGTAGTTAGAACATATAAAATAGAAGTAAATGTAAAAGATACTGTAGCCCCAGAAATTAAATTAAATAACGAAGAAGTTACAATTACAGCAGGTGACGAATTTGACGTAAAAAGCAATATTCAATCAGTTAATGACCTAGTTGATGGAGATATAGCTTATACAGAGAATAAAGAAGAAGAAAATGCACACTATATAGTAGAAACAGACTTCAAAAACGAACCTGGTGAATATACTGTTAATATTAATGCAGTAGATTCAAACAACAATGCAACTTCATCAAATTATAAAATTAAAGTTAACCCTAAACCAGTAGTAGTTCCAGTTCAAAGAACTCAAACAAATACAACTACTAACCAAAATTACTACTCAGGTCCAGCTTCAGTAGATACATCAAACGTTATATCAGCTGCCAAATCATTAATTGGAGTAAGATATACATCAGGTGGTACTAACCCAAATAGTGGATTTGACTGTAGCGGATTCGTACAATACGTGTACGGAGCTGTTGGTAAAAGTATTAGTAGAAGTTCATCAACACAACTTGGAAACGGAGCTGCCGTTAGTGAATCAGACTTGCAAGCTGGAGATATAATTATTTGGGCAAACAATGGTAGTAATAGCGCCGCTCACTCATCAATTTATGCAGGTGACGGAACAATTATCCATGCAACAAGTAATAAAGGTGTTCAGCAATCAAGCTTAAACAACTGGAAAAACTGGGGACAACACATAATAGGAATAAGAAGAGTCTAAGGACTCTTTTTTTATATATAAAAAGCTAAAGAAAAACTTTAGCTAAAATTTAATAATCCTCTCCCAAGGTAATTCATCTTTTCCAAAATGCCCATAATTAGTAGTTAATTTATAAATAGGTCTTTGTAAATCAAAATAATCTATAATACCCTTAGGAGTTAAATCAAAATTATCATTAATCTTATCAATTATCTCTTCATTAGAAATACTTCCAGTGCCAAAAGTATCAACAAATATAGATATAGGCCTAGCAACCCCAATCGCATAAGAAAGCTGAATTTCACATCTTCTAGCATATCCATTAGCTACGATATTTTTAGCAATATGTCTAGCCATATAAGAAGCTGACCTATCAACCTTAGTCGCATCTTTACCAGAAAAAGCTCCTCCTCCATGCCTAGCATAACCACCATAAGTGTCAACAATTATCTTTCTTCCAGTAAGACCACTATCACCTAAAGGACCCCCTATAGTAAATCTTCCAGTAGGATTAATTAAATACTTAGTATTATTAAGTAAATTATTTGGTATAACTTCTTCGATAACCAAAGAAACTATTTTCTTCTTTAATATAGATAATTGGGCCAAAGAAGAGTGCTGAACAGAAATAACTATTGTATCAATACGAGTAGGCTTATCACCATCATATTCTATAGTAACCTGGGCTTTACCATCAGGTCCAAGACCCTCTATAATGTTATTTTTTCGAACATAAGAAAGCCTTTTAGTAAGCTTGTGAGCTAAACTAATGGCAAGAGGCATATACTCATCTGTCTCATCAGTAGCATATCCAAACATGATACCTTGATCTCCTGCTCCAAAAGAACATACCTCTTCCCCATTTTTATCCTCTAAAGACCTATCAACTCCAAGAGCAATATCAGCTGACTGCTTAGATACATTGATAATAACATCACAAGTCATCCAATCTATATCTATTCCCTTACCAAAATAACCTATTTTTTTAATAGTATCCCTTACAACCTTTTCAATATCGACATAAGCCTTAGAAGTAATCTCACCAGTTACAAATATAGTATCTTTACCAGCGACAACCTCACAGCCTACTCTAGAAGACTTATCCTTTTCTAAATAAGCATCCAAAATACTATCAGAAATTAAATCACATAGCTTATCAGGATGCCCTTCGCACACACTCTCAGAAGTAAAATATTTTTTCATAAAATCAAATCCTTTCCTATATATGTAACCAAGAAAAAAAGGCCTTATAGCACTATAAAGACCTTTTATTATTATCAGTCAAAGTACTATATACTTTGTCGGTTTTAGCACCTAACTTAAATAGGTTGCTGTGGAGTCATAGAGCCGAATCTCTCGTCCACTCTTGATAACATATATTAACTAAATTATAAATTTTTACGGGCTGAAAGTCAAGCCCTATTAACCTTTTCTACCTCATATAGTTCAAACCTATACTTTTGCTTCACATCAGGATATTTTTCATGATCAACTTCACTTAAAAACATGTCATAAGGTCTTACCCATAAATTATTTTCCCCATATAATTCTCTGTATACAATACATTTTTCACCAGTTTCCGAAAACGTTGCAATTCCTTCAACTAAATACAAATCACCTTTAAAATGCTTGTATATTCTATTAACTTCTATATTTCTCATATTAATCCTTATAAACCTCTTCAATCATAGGAAAAGTACTCCAAGCCTTAGGCCACCCACAGTAAAAAGCAAGCTGAGTAATAGCTTCTACTACTTCTTCTTTAGTAAGACCATGTTCTTTTCCCATAATTAAATGACTTTTAAGCTGAGGATAAAGCCCGGCAGAAAATAAAGCAGAAATTGTAATTAAACTTCTATCCCTTAAAGAAAGCTTATCCTCTCTACTCCAAACCTCTCCAAATAAAACATCATCATTAAGCTCTGCAAACTTAGGAGCAAGCTCACCAAGTCTTTCTCTTCCAGCAGTTTGTTTTTTCATAATATCAATCCTTTCTAAATATCACTTTTAGTATATCATCTATTCACATGCAGAAGCAATATAAATATCATATACATTTTTATTAAGTACATCTCTAAATTCATTATCCGTTTGATTAATATTTAAGCCCTCTAGTAAAGCCCTTGAAAAGCTCGCGCTAACACCCTTATTTTTAGAAAGCTTATCACAAGCCACTTCTCTACTATAACCTCCAGATAAAGCCAAAACCTTAAGTACATTTTTGTTAGAAGTATAGTCTAAATAAAAATTATCCAAACTAGGTAAAGTAAGTTTTAATATAACCTTATCATCTCCAAGTTGCTTAAGATTTCTATCAAGCTCTTTTTTTAAAGTAATTTCACATTCTTCCTTATCTAAAGCATTTATATCGACCTCAGGCTCAATTATAGGAACAAGCCCATGTTTTAAAACAATTCTAGCTAAAGAAAATTGCTGATCCACTAACTTTCTAATACCTAAAATATTATTCTCGTAGATAACCGATCTCATCTTAGTGCCATATACACCTTTTTCTTTTAATAAATCCAAAGTATTTTCTAAATTAGATATATCTTTCATAAGAGAAACTCCATTCGTTTTCTCTTCTAATCCTTTATCTATTTTAACAAAAACAAGTGCATCCTTATCAATCAAATAATCTACAGTATTTTTACCATCTATTTTCTCATTAACTTCACCCTCAAATATAATTACTCCACTTATCTTACTATAATCTAAATTTTTAATTACCCTTACCCGCATATCATGCATTACTTCAAATAAATCTCCCTCTAAATTAGTTACTCCATAAGAAAGTAATGCCTTTTTTATACTTCCACCACTTTGATCTAAAGCAGCTACAAAACCATCTTTATTCATACTATCACCAAAAATATTATATCAAAATTTTTTCAATACTTAAAATATCATCTAAATCAATAATAGAATCAACCAAATATAACTTTTTTCTTTTTAAATCAACCCTCCTTATAATACCAATACTTTCTAAAATAGACTCATTATAAAAATACTTAACCAAAACCTTATCACCAAATTTAATACTATCAAATAAAAGACTTTCCTCAAAAAAGCCATCTTCTACCTTCTTTAAATAATCTCTAAATCCACACAAAGAATCAAAAGGCAAAAACTGTTTAGCTCTAAAATCACTATCCTGCATTATGACCTCCTATAAGTTTATTTCTCTCACGTGCTGTAGAATACTCTAGATAACTAATGCCTCTTAAAATAGAGTTTTTCCCATACCTATTTTTAATATCAATTAGTGTACTTTCTACATTATCATCTTCCTCATTTTCAAATAAATTTAATTGTTTTATTTTCTTATTAGTAAGACACCCAAACCAAATATTAATTCTTCTTATAGGATAGTCGCAAACTAAAGAATCATAACAAAATAAAATCTCCTTTAATATTTTAGAGTAACTATTAGTATAATCAATTTTCCTAGAAAACTTTAAAGGCTTAATTCCATTTTTAGAATATCCTATATAAGCGCCAACACATCCTGTATAAAGGCCTTTAGTAGCAAGTTCTAAAACTAAATTATCAACCATTTCACTAAGTACAACCCTAGCTTTATCAAAAGAATAATCCTTAAATAAAATCTGACCATTACTTATAGACCTGCTTATAGGTTTATATTTTTTAATATCAGAAATAGTGCAAGACTCCCTACCCCAAGCATGATCGATTAATAAAAGCGCATCAACCCCAAACTCTTTATATAAAATATTCGAATCTACATGAGCAACATCATACATATCCTTAAGATGAAGCCTGTGGAGTCTAGCCTCTATTCCCTTTCCTATTCTCCAAAAATCAGTTAAAGGAGTATAATGCCATAACTTTTCTCTATATATTTTTTCATTTAAAACACCAATATTAGATTTAACATGCTTAGATATTATATCTAAAGCTATTTTAGCTAAATACATATTAGTTCCAATACCGCATGTAGCCGTAATGCCAGTAGTATCATAAATATCCTTCATTATCATTTTAGCAAACCCTATAGAATTTTTTTTATATAATTTTCTATAATTAGTAATATCTAAAAAAGCCTCATCTATAGAATAAACATGAATATCATCCTTACTCAAATACTTTAAATAAATTCCATATATTCTAGCAGAATATTCCATATATTTTCTCATTCTAGGTTTAGCTATAATAGGATGAATATATTTAGGAATTTCAAATACCCTACATCTATTTCTAACCCCTTTCTTTTTCAAAGAAGGACTTATAGCAAGACAAATAGAACCCTTCCCCCTAGACTCATCAGCTACGATCAAATCAGTTTTAAATGGATCAAGCCCCCTTTCCACACATTCGACAGATGCATAAAAAGTTTTTAAATCAATCACTAAATAAACCTTATTCATCGAATCACCTAGATTATTATACCACGAACATTTGTTTTTATAACAGTAAATTTATGGAAAAATAAAAAAATTCCAAATAATTGGAATTTTCTTATACACAAGTATATCCACCATCAATAGGAAGAATAACACCAGTCACATAACTAGCTTCATGACTAGCTAGGAATATAGCTCCAGCATTTAATTCACCCTCATGACCATATCTTCCCATTGGAACAGTTTGTTTCATATAAGCTTTAAAATCATCAGTATCAAGTACCGCCTTAGTAAGTTCGGTCTCAAAATAACCAGGACATATTGCATTACAAGTAATATTATATTTAGCAAGTTCTGCAGCAACTGCCCTCGTAAAATTAACAACTCCACCTTTAGAAGAATGATAAGCAATAGTTCCCATAGCCGTATTACCAACAAGGCCATACATAGAAGCTATATTTATAATCCTACCATAATTATTCTTCTTCATTATATTTCCAAAAGCTCTAGTCATTTTAAAGACTGAAGTCTGATCAGTAGCTATGGTAAAATCCCACTCATCATCAGTCATATCAAGAACTCCAGCATCCTTAGATGACCCAGCACAGTTTACTAAAATAGTAACCTTTCCAAATTCCTCTTCAGCCTTTTTAGCTGCATTTTCTATATCAGAAGTATTTGTTACATCACACTTTATAGGAAGCACTTTAACTTTTCCTTCAAGCTCTTTTTTTAGTTCTAATAATCTCTCTTCTCTTCTAGCAAGAATTACTAAGTCAGCTCCTCTTTCAGCAAAAGCTCTTGCCATCTGTCTTCCAAGACCTGAAGAAGCCCCAGTAATAACTGCAACATCACCTTTTAAATCAAACATTTCTATTCCTCCTCATTAATATATTTAATAGCCTCATTTGCCGCTACAGCCCCATCAGACGTAGCTGTAACAAGCTGCCTTAAATCTTTTTTTCTAGCATCCCCAGCTACAAAAATACCAGAAATATTAGTATGACAATCTTCAGAAGAATCTATATAACCATTATCATCAAGATTAATTAACTTTCTAAAATTTTCATTTTCCGGTATCTTACCAATAGCAACAAAAAGCCCATCCACATCTATCTCTTTATCATCATTAACTATAATTTTTTCTAATTTCTCATTTCCTACTAATTTAGTTACATTACTATTGAGTATAAATTCTATATTATCCTTTTTCTTAAGTAAATTCAAAGTAGTCTCTTCACCTCTAAACTCTTCTCTTCTATGAATTAAATAAACCTTAGAAGCTATATCACTTAAATAAAGAGCATCCTCGAGTGCAGTATTACCGCCGCCAACTACAGCTACTATTTTACCTTTATAAAAATTTCCATCACAAGTAGCGCAGTAAGAAATACCTCTTCCAGTAAGCTCCTCTTCCAAAGGAAGACCAAGCTTTCTATTTTTACATCCAGTTGCAATAATAACGCACTTGCACTCATACTCTTCCTTAGAAGTAACAACCTTTTTTAAAGATCCATCCTTAATTTCTAAAACCTTCTCAAACTTTATATCTGCTCCTAAATCCTTAGCTTGATTATACAAATTAGTCGCAAAATCAAATCCAGAAACACCCGGCATAGCAGGATAATTTTCAATAGATAAAGTATTTATTATCTGTCCGCCATAACTTAAAGCTTCAAGTACTAAAACACTCTTCATTGCCCTTCTAGCATATATAGCCGAAGTAAGACCAGCAGGACCAGCACCAACAATTATAATATCGTACATTTCTATTCCTCTATAAACTCTTCAAGTTTCTCTCTAGGAATTAATCCAACACTTCTCTTAATTTCCTTACCATCTTTAAATAAGACCAAACAAGGAATAGATGATACACCATATTTATAAGCAAGTTCATCCTCATTATCTATATTAATAGATACAAACTTAGCCTCACTTCTAGTCTCAGACACCTCATCTATTATAGGTCTAAGCATCTTACATGGTCCGCACCAATCAGCATTAAAATCACAAACCACTAATCCTGTACTTTTTAAAACTTCCTTTTCAAAATTATCCTTAGTAACATCTTTTACCATAAAATCACTCCTTTTCTAAACTAGTTAATATTTTATATAAAATTCTTCCTAATTCTTTTGCCTCAGATTCATCTAAATTTATGCATTTGCCCATTTCTTTAGGAACATCTATAGCCATATCTTTTAATTTACTTCCTTCATCAGTAAGAGATATATTTAAATTTCTCTCATCAGAACTACTTCTTTCTCTTTTTATATAACCCTTAACCTCTAATTTTTTCAAAAGAGGGGTCAAAGTAGAAGAATCAAGTAAAATAGTTTTCCCAAGCTCTCTGACATTACAAGATTCCTTCTCCCATAAATAAAGCATTACTATATACTGAGTATAAGTTAAATCAAACGCACTCAAAAATTTAGAATACTTTCTAGTAAGTTCTTTACTACATAAATAAAGTGGAAAACAAAGCTGATTCTCTAACTTCAAACAATCATACATCTAAAATCACCCTATAACAATTTATTAATATCATCTTCTAATAGCATAGGATCTTCAATAGGAGAAAGCCTTCTAACAACATTACCTTCCCTATCAACTAAAAATTTAGTAAAATTCCAAACAATATCATTATCATTTATACAAGTTTTACTTATTTTTTTAACGCCAGCCATAGTCATTTTGTTTTTAACACCATTTATCTCATCTTTAGAAATAGAATTTTTTAAATAAGTAAATAATTTATCCTCATTTTCACCATTTACCTCTATTTTAGCAAATTGCTCAAACTTAGTATTATACTTAGCCGTGCAAAACTCATGAATCTCATCATCGCTTCCAGGAGCTTGATGACCAAATTGATCACAAGGAAAATCTAAAACCTCAAATCCCCTATCATGATACTTCTCATATAAATTTTCTATTGCCTCATACTGCGGAGTAAATCCACAACCAGTTGCTGTATTTAGGGCAAGTAAAACTTTACCCTTAAAATCAGCTAAAGAAACCTCATCGCCACCTCTTTTTTTAACGCTAATATCATAAATA
Source organism: uncultured Muribaculaceae bacterium (assembly GCA_964425325.1). Classification (GTDB taxonomy): domain Bacteria; phylum Bacillota_I; class Bacilli_A; order RF39; family UBA660; genus Coprosoma. The sequence continues at coordinate 59,731 of CAYRLX010000002.1, forward strand.
TTCATATACGCCCTCCAATCATTTGTATACGATTTAATCGTATCATAAATAAATCAGAAAATCAACTATTAAATAATTTTTCTTCTAACTCTTCAAATTTAGTTTTACTAGTTTCCTTAAAAACATGTCCCATCGCACTTCCAAACTCTCTAAGCATCAAATTAACAGTCTCCCTATCTTCTTTAGAAATAGACTTATATGTATTTAAAAACATAGGAATTTTACTAACCCACACCTTAGAAAGTTCTCTAAATGTAATAGCATCAGAAGAATATAAAAGTTCAAAAATACAGTCGACAAATATTTTTCTCTGACTCTCATCAGTATTTTTAAGCCACTGCCTTATAGACTGATTAATAAACTCAGAAGAATCAGTAACACTATCAAGCATTACTAAATTATCTTTAAGTACATTCCAAGAATAAATATCATGTTGATAAAGACCTTTATTATTACTAGAAGCGACCTTATACTCTTCCTCGTGTTCAAGAAGTCTTCCTATAACAGAGTCCTGAGGAATATAAGTTATTATCTTATCAATTATAGTCTTATCAGAGCATTCATCAAAAACGCTCTTTGCAAATCCAGGTCCATCAAAATTATAAGCCCTAATTATCCTATCACTAAAGCCACCATTTAAAGCAGAATATACAGCTACATTTCCACCTTTAGAGTGACCACCAAGTATAATCTTGCCTTTATATTTAAATGCTATCTCACTCAGATATTTAACACCATCCTTTTGAGCTGGAACATTTTTCTTAAAAGACATATTACAGTCTTCCTTCCATCCAACTAAACTATTATCAGTCCCAATATAAGATACATAAATAAAATCAGATAAATGAATAGTTACAGCTCCAAACTGCTTTTCCAGAGACTTAACCCTGTTAAATACAAAATCACTAACCTTTAAATTTTTAAAACGCTCACTTTTACCTAAATTATGAATTAAAAGTTTATCATCATCTATCTTAAACAAAGAAACATCAAGTTTTTCCATTTTAGAAGATATAGATGAAATAGTCTCATCACTAAGTTTAATCTTATCAAAAGGAAGATAAGAAAACCTAGCTAATATAAGAGCATCAACATCGTTAAAAGGAAAATCACTACTAAAAGGAATATCCCCTCTCCAAACTAAATAATCATTAATATTCATCACATACCACCTTCTATATATTTTTTTAAAGCAAGAGGAATATGTCTAGTACTTCTAACAGAAGTAAGACCATATTTCTTTAAAACATCTAAACTATACTTACCCTCTTCGTATTTGCACACTTTTCTAACTATCATAAAATCATCAGTTATATCATCGACCATACATTTATACATTATTGCCCCAATAGGTTTAGTAACATACATATAAATGGTATCGCCTTTTTTAAAACTACCTCGCTTGTCCCAATAATAAACATCAGTACTGTCAAAATAATTAAAAATATCAAAATAACTAGGATTAAGAGGCATAACCCACTCAGATGATTTTAAAATACTTACCGTATAACTATAACTCTCATCAATCAAATCCATTATATAATCGTCAGATAAAGTATCATCTAAAACTATCGTTATCCAACTTTTCTTATTCATATGATATGCTTCATATAATCCCTTTTTACCTATTAAATTACTAATCTTATGTCTATCTAGCTTAACATTTAAAATCTCTGCCTCACCAGATAAATCACTAAATTTACTTCTATCTACATTCATTACAATTCCAAACCATTTTTCATTGTTTTCAAAAACAGCCGCATCTATATTTTCCCATTTAAAAATTGGTTCTTTTCCATATTTTTTATAAATCAAATTAGTTATTCTATTAGACTGTTCAAAAACAAAAGGTTTACTTATAAAACAATTATCTCTTACATCATTTAAAACAGAGATAAATTTCTCACGAATCATACCAGTAAAACCACCAGTTTGATCCTCAACCCTATAATTAGTGTATTCCGCGTCAAAGTCCAAATCGATAACCTTACCAATAACTTTAAATTCATCTATAGTAATAATAATTTCAAAATTATCAATCAAGTTTTTCTTAAAAACATATTCATTTCCATCTTTTTTAAAACCATACTTAATTAGTTTATCAAAATCAGGTACATATTTTTTAAAAATAACATCTTCGATATTCATAAAACCACCAATATTATTTTAGCACATAAAAAGTAATATGTCTTCCATATTACTTACGCATTCTCTTAACATATGAATACTCATCATTATCGACAAAACCATCATTATAAGACTTATAATCATTACAATCTTCAACTATAAAGCTAACCATAGAAAGATCCTTATAATCAGTAGTTATAAAAACCTGATAACCTTGATTAATAAAAGGATAAGCATCAATTCTTTTTTTATGAATCTTAGCTTTTTCACAATGTAAAGGTGACAAGTTATCACAGTTATAACATTTATGTCTTAAAGAAGCAAGAGTTCTAGGATCAGATATTTCACCAACTTCATGTAATAAATATTCAAAATTTCTTCGATTTACCTCTACTATATTATCACTAGATAAAATAAAATTTTTAAGTTCTAAAACATTATACTCTAAACTATAATCATGAACAGATAATTGTCTATTAAGTTCTTTAACCAATTGATTACTAACTAAATCCCCAAATAATTTACTAAAAGAATCTCTAACGCCGTTTAAATTAAAACAAACATTTCCTTTTTCAGAATAAAAATAAGAAAAAAGATTATAATTTTTATCAAGATTACTTATTAATTTAGTATCAATATTAAATTCATTAAAAACATTACGCAATAATCTTTTTAATTCAAATTTCCTTTTTTTATTAATATTTTTTCTAAGAATTTTATCAGATATATATTCACTAAATGGCTCGTCATAACTTTCAAATAAATCAGCATCTTCATATGTAAATTTATAATTTTCACCATTCTTTTCAATTAAAGCATCAAAAAAATCATTAAGCATTTTTCTAATAATAAAATTAGCTTTTTCCTCTACTTCATCACTTTTAACTATCCTAGTACCATTACCGTCTTTTATTAAAGCAAACATTTCCATAAATATCTCCCCCAAAAATCACAAATTATTATATTTTTTTTAAATAAAAAAGTCAACAAAAAAAAGGCTATTTTATCATATCAAGCCTTTCTTCCATTCTCGTCTTTCCAAGTAATCTCATAATTTCATATAAATCAGGAGTATTACTCTTAGAAGTTAAAGTTACCCTCAAAATAGTACTAAAATCAGCTATACTACCTTTATAATTATCAGGATTTTCCTTATATAATTTCATTTCACCAGCATACCCTAAACTATTAGCAACTTCCTTCATCTTATTAAACCAAGCATCCTTATCGTCATCAGTATCATATTTATCTAAATAAGTAGAAACTACATTTATAATTTCATCCTTATCAGTAACCTTTTGCCACTCATAACTTTCTGGTTTATATAGTTCATCATACATATACCACACTTGATCTCTAACATCGCTAAAGGTAGCAATATCCTTTCTAGGTTTCTTCTGCTCTCTTTCAATATTAAACACACCTATAGAATAATCTTTATATTTAATAAGTAAATCATATAATTCCTTATCGTATTCAAGTGCATATTCCAAAGCCCTATTATAAACATCTTCTGCCTTTAAAGTACTGATAAAATTCTTAGAAATATTTATTATTTTATCATAGTCATACATTGTTCCGCCCTTAGGCATTTTCTTGAAACTAAATTCAAAGTCTTTATAACTCTTATCCTTATTTTGATTCATCCACATCTCAAAATTAGAGTTAGTAATCGTTGCCATATATAAAACTAAAGCTTCATTTGGAATACCTTGTTTATGATAATAACTAACAGCTGCCCAAGGGTCTTTTCTCTTAGAAAGCTTTCTACGTGTTCCATTATCATCAACCATTAAAGTAGAAATATGAGCATATTTTGGAAGCTCAAATCCTAAATTTTCAAACAAATCAATATGTTTATCCAAACTTGCAAGCCACTCTTCACCACGTATTACATGAGTTGTCCCCATTAAATGATCATCAACTGCATGAGCAAAATGGTAAGTAGGAAGACCATCAGATTTTATTATAATTAAATCTTGATTATTTTGAGGAATCTCCATTTTTCCTACTATCTCATCTCTAAATTTAATTCTATGGTTAGGATTACCTCGTGATTTTAATCTAATAATATATTTCTCACCGTTATTGACTCTCTCAATAACATCTTCCATAGTAAGCTTTCTGCATTTTGCCCATCTTCCATAATAACCGAGTTGTTCCTTGTTTTTAGCTTGAATCTCTTTTATATGTTCAACATCTTCATGAGAACAAAAACAAGGATAAGCTTTATCTTCGATAATTAATTTTTTAGCAAAAGCTTTATAAATATCTTCTCTCTTACTTTGAATATAAGGACCGTATTCACCAATTTCACCATCTTTAGTAACCCCTTCATCAAAAGTAATACCAAACTTATCTAAGCTATCAATTATCTCATTAATACCATTTTCAACAGTTCTCTTAGTATCAGTATCCTCTATTCTAAGATAACATACACCACCACTTTGTGAAGCCATAATTCTATCTACAAATCCGACATCTAAAGAGCCTAAATGAACAAACCCAGTTGGACTTGGAGCAAGTCTAGTAACCATAGCCCCATCTTTTAAATTACGTTTAGGATACTTTTTTTCATAATATTCATAGTCGTGCTCAGTTTTAAGTAAAAAATCAGCATACTCTTTTCTATCCATATTATCATTCCTCTCAAACACTGCTACTATTTTACCATTTATAAAATATAACTTCAAGTAAAGAAAAAAGAAAGTATTAAATACTTTCTTAAGGATTATTTTCAGCAGCACCACTTGCCGAAGTAGAAGAACCTCCATCATCAATAGTTGTTTCTCCACCAGAAGAATTTCCTCCACCTTCTCCATTAGAACCACTGCCAGAAGGATTTCCAGAATTTCCAGAATTTCCTGAGTTTCCAGAATTTCCACTATTATCTTTATTACTACCACTTGATTCCTTTGAATCATCCTCATCCGTTTTAGTATCTTTCTTAGTCGTTTCCTTATCATCTTTCTTAGTGGTTTTATCATCAGTCTTAGTTCCACCTACAGTAAGTGTAATAGATTTAACATCATCCACATTAGAACCAGCAGGAACACTTTGACTAGTTACATAACCATTACCACCATTTATACTAACTTTTATTCCATGAGAAGAGCACCAACTTTGAGCATAACTAGAAGTTTGTCCAACAAAGTTAGGAACAGAAACAAGTGAAGTTTTATCAGTAACTTTCTTACCAATAACTTCTTTTTCATAAGGAGTATTAATATCAAAACTAAATGATTTAATAACTTTAGTTTCTTTAAGACCTAAGTTTTCTTTCATCGCATTACTACAAGCTTTGACAGAAGCATTATATAAAACATAATTATATAACGATAAATTAGTTCCACCATAATCGACTATTCTAGCATCATAACCATTTAAATATAATCTTTGAATACCTAAAACATCAGACATATCACTAAGTCCATCACTTTTAGTAGCAACGTCCTTAAATACATTATAAAGTGATAATATTTGATCAGTACTCATACTAGTAACCATATTACTACTTATAGTATCTAGTAGCTTATATACAGTATCTAAATCTTTAACATTTTTAAACTTATTAAGTAAAGCCATTACAACTTCCTGTTGATGTTCTGCTCTAACAAAATCACTACTATTATAACTAGTCCACTTAGCTGAACATTTATCAGGATTTGGATGCCTATTACGAGAATAAGCAAGTGCCTGTTCTCCATTTAAAGTCTGCTGTCCTTTTTCAATATAGACAGTATTTCTTCCCCACATTCTATTACTATCTTGCTCGCATAAATTATAAGGAACATCTATATCAACACCGCCTAATGTATCAACGAGTTTAACAACACCTTTAAAATTAATTTTTACATAATAATCGATATCTATATCAAGAAAATCTTGAATAGTATCAATCATACAGCTCTCGCCTTTCCAAGCCGCATGAGTAATTTTATTTTTCCTCTTACCAGCAAAACAAGCAATTGGAACATAAGAATCACGAGGAATACTAAGCATAGTAGTACTTAAAGTCTTAGGATTAAAAGTAATTACCATCAAAGAATCTCCATTAAAAGAACTTCCCTTAATTCCTTCCTCTTCAGAATCAACCCCCATAAGTAAAACTGTAAAAGGTTCATTTATACTTTTACCCTTACTACTTAAAGTATTTTTTTCCTTTACCTTTTTCTTCTTAGTATATATAATCTTAGTCTTATCTTTAATATCAGTATATCCATCCATACTGCCAAACATAACAGAATAATTAGTAGGCAAGAATATATATTTAATATCTCCTTTATATAAAGAATCTATCATTTCAATAAAAGTACTATACTCTTTTACTTTGTTAGTTAAACCCTCAGATTTAATAATTTCTTTAGGAATATCATACCCATCAATACTACTATCATCATTTATCATTCCAATTTCATCATTGCCTATATCTTTTAAAGAAGTCGCATTATTAGTAGATAAAGTAACAATACTAGAAGAATAAGTTTTATAACCAGAAGTATCACTTATCTTCTCTAAAGTAGTATAACCCTTACTAACTAAATATCCACCAAAGCCAGCGCCTACTCCTATAATAAGCATAAAAATAATTACAAAAGCAAGTTTAACATTTTTATGTCTTTTATAATATTTAATAGACAAAAGAAATAAAATCAAACAAATAAATCCTAAAATAATAGACCCTATTAAACGTAAATTATTTTCTACATTATTAAGTAAAGATATATTATAAATTAAATATCCACTACCACCTATTAATATTAAATTACTAATAAAGGTTAAAAACATAGAAAAGCCATGTCTTTTTCTACTTCGTCTTTTACTCATCAAATCACTCCTTTGAGTACTATATAAGTATAACTTAAATTAAAAAAATAAACAAGTTATGACATCAAAAATTATTTCTATCAAACATTACTTTTAAAATTCTATAAGAATCTTTTATAGAATTAAAATGAGAACTATTATCATTATATATGGTTTTAATAGGAACTTCATGAATATCTATTTTATTATTTACCAAATATTTCAAAACATTCATTTCATATTCAAACCTATCACCATAAACATCTGCTAATTTTTCTAATAAACTAGTAGGAAAACACCTAAGACCAGTTTGCGTATCAGAAATGAAAATTCCATAAATAAATTTAAAAAACAAAGAACTCATTTTATTTGCAAATCTTCTTAAAATAGGTGCACCCTTAAAATCACGAACACCTACATAAACTGCATTTTTTTCCAAAAATAAATTAGCTATTTTAACAACATCTGAAATATCCTGCTGAAGATCATCATCAATTGTAATAACACCCAAAAAATTTAAATTATTTAAATACTTAAATCCTTTTTTTAAAGCATTACCTTTACCCATATTAGTTTCATTAATAATTACTTTAGATACATCTAATTTAGAAAAAATTCCTTTATCATTACTTCCATCATCAACAACAAAAATATTATTAAATCCACTTTTATGTAATAAATAGACAACCTTAACTAACTTTTTACTAGGATTGAAAGAAGGTATTAAAATAGCTATTTTATCATATTTCATTTTTTACCTTTTCCTTTAACATCATCTTTTAATTCAGCCCAACCTCTGTCCACTAAAATCAATATTATATCATCCTCACTCATACCACAATCTTCTAAGTAATTAATAATTCTAGCAAGATCTTTATCACTAAGAAAACCACATGATACAAGATTATCTGTCTTTTTTTCCTTCATAATTAAACCTCCCTTATTATTAATTATAACATTTAAAATATAAGCATTCAACAAATTTTTCACAATTATTGACAAACTGAATAAAATATAATAAAATGAAAATGCACATGGGTCTATAGCCAAGTGGTAAGGCGTGGGACTGCAACTCCCTGATCGTTGGTTCAAATCCGACTAGGCCCTCCAATAAATATTTAAAAGAGGATATCAAGAAATAATTTACTTCTGACATCCTCTTTTTTATATTATAAAAATTATTAATTACTAAGGTGATACCTTTACAACATCATATTTATTAATCATTTCTTCAACTGACATGTTATTTTTCAGAAACTCCTCTTCCTCTTCAGCACTTGATTTTTTCAAAATAATACTTTTGTCTTCAACAATAGGTATCTCCTGATTATTATCAGTTAAAGAATTATCACCATTTATTGAAAGAACCTTTTCACCACTAACAACATTTAAAGCAGCATCGCTAGAAGTTTCAAATAAATAGTTTAAAACTATAGTATTATTTTTAATAATATAGTTACCTACTTTTCCCATAGAAATAACATACCCTAGTTGATAATTAAAAGTACCATCATCATATAAATATAATTTATATGTAGGAGTAACAACTCCATCATTTGCCTCACTATAAAAAGGCTTGCTAGTAAATAAATACAATCCACTAAAGCTGTCATAATCATATTTTTTTGTTTCCTCATTACTGTTTATTTTTTTATTCTCATTAGTTTCGCACACTTTATCTTCCTTAAATATTCCTAAATAATTTCCTCCAAATGCACCAATAGCTAAAGTAATAACTAACAAAATAATACATGCTAAAGCTTTAAAAAATAAATTCATCTTATCCATAATAATCCTCCTTACAAACAAATTATACTAATTAATTAATAATAATAAAAGTAAACTTTTAATAATAAATATATATTTACACATTTTTTACAATAAATAACAGTCACTTTTATAAACAAAAAAATTCATTGACTAAAAAAAACTAATATGTTAGTATATATAACAAAATTAGATAACAAGGAGAAAACAATATGCAAATAAGTACTAAAGAATACCTTAAGAGTTGTATTGATGAACGTGCTAAAAAAGAAGAAGAATTAAAATATTTAAAAGAAATGTTAAAAGCCCTAGAAGAAAAATTAAAGCCACTAATACAAGATATTCACGAAGCAGAATGTGAGATTGAAAGTATTAATAATTTATTAGATTTAAATGGTTATGGTAAATCTGAAATAATAACTGTAAAATTAGGTGATTTAATAAATGAACTATCTATTCTAAGTGGTATTGACAAATCTAAAATAAAAGTCTCATTTTCAACAGGCATATATATTATAGGAAAAAAGCCAGTTGATAAAGATACACTTTTAAAACATAATCAAAAACTTAATAGAAGAATAATGAGTTTAACATTAAAGGGTGGCGAAATATATAATGACAATCATTTCATATATACTTATTTAGATACACCCATGAATTTTGATGAAATTCAAGCCGATGGAAAATCATTGTATGACCATTGCGAAGCTGTATGGGGACATATTGACGATATAGAATGGAAAGATATTGATACAGACCTTGAAGTTTATTATGATATAGAAAATATCATTTGCCACTTAAATTTAAACGAGATAATAAAAAAAGAAGAATATGAAAATAGTTACTATCCAAAAGATTTATTAACTAATGCACTTTTAAACTGCGCAGTAAAATATGCAGAATACAGCAATAAAAACAAAGAAAAATTACTAAAAAAGAATATCAAATAAAAATACAGAAACTTTAAAAAGCTTAAACCACAAGCCCTTATATTTAAAGGGCTTTTCATTTACTAAAAAAAACTAATATGTTAGTATAAAAAGCAAAATTAGGTAAAGAAGAATAAAATGAATTCAATTGTAGTAAAACAAAACAATAATAAATCTAGAAATTATAAATACAAATGACAAATTATTTAAATTTAAAAAAACATATGATAATGCCTTCTTTCAAATATGAGCGAAAACATATAAAGATATACTTTTAGAACTATTAACTGACTACTCACTAAAATATAGAAGTACATTTAATTTAAAATGACATCAACATTCGAGTATGAAATAAAAGTAGAAGCTGTCTATATTGTAAGAAAAGAAGCTTAATTATAATACAATTAAACAAGTCATTTATTTGACTTGTTTTCAATAAACTTAACAATTGACAACAATTGACAAAGAAAATATATATTTCTAAAAAAATAAATAGTTTTCATGCTATAATAAACTAAAGTAAAATTATTTTAATTAACATATATAAGGAGTAAATTATGAGCGTTGAAGAATTAGAAATATTAAGAAAAAAAGCAAAAAATACTATATTAATAGGAACATTTTTCACTATAATAACTGCTATTGCATTATTTGTCATGTTAAATTCTCCATTATATTCAATTATTCTTATTATCATAGGAACAATAATAACCCAAATAATCAGCATAAAACCAAGAAAAAAATTCGTACTAGCATTTAAAGAAACATTTGTTTTAAAATCACTAAAAACCATTTTTACAGATTTAATTTACGAACCAGAAAAAGGATTAGATGAATCAATAATAAGAGACACTAAAATGATGTATATGGGAGATAGATATTCATCAAATGATTATATTTCTGGAAAATACAAGAATATTAATGTCATTCAAGCTGATGTTCACATTGAAGAGGAACACACATCAACTGACAGCGATGGTAATACTACAACAACTTGGATTACAATTTTTAAAGGCAGATGGATGATATTTGATTTTAACAAATATTTCAAAGCAAACATCCAGATAAGTCAAAAAGGATTTGGAAATTCTAAATTAAGTAATTGGGGCTCAAAAATAAAATATAAAAAAGTTATGATGGAAGACCAAGAATTTAATAACAGTTTTAAAACATATGCACAAGATGAACACGAAGCATTTTATATTTTAACACCTTCATTAATGGAAAAAATAAAAAAATTAACAAATAATATCTCTGGGAAACTATTGTTTTGTTTCATAGATAATAAATTACATATAGGACTTCAAAATAACAAAGATTCATTTGAACATGGTATATTTACAAGAATAGATGAAGAAAAAGTTACAAATGAAATTTCACAAGATATAAAACTAATTACAAATTTTATTGACGAACTAAGTTTAGATAATGATTTATTTAGAAGGGAGGTGTAACATGAATTCACTATATATTATAATTGCAGTAGTTATACTTATTCTTATAATATGGTATATATCAATTTCAAACAAATTAAATAGAGCAATTGTTAAAATTGATGAATCACTTTCTGGAATTGATGTAGCATTAACAAAAAGATATGATGTTCTAACAAAAATGATTGAAGTTGTTAAAGCATATTCTAAACATGAAAAAGAAACACTATTTAAAGTAATTAATCTACGTAAAGACATGTCTATAAAAGAAAGAAATGATGCAAATCATGATATGGATGAAAACTTTAAAAAAATTAATATAGTAGCTGAAAATTATCCAGAATTAAAATCAAGTGAAAATTATAAGACACTTCAGCAATCTATAGCAGATGTGGAAGAACACCTGCAAGCAGCAAGAAGACTTTATAATTCTAATGTTTCATTATATAATCAATTACTAGTTTCATTCCCAACAAGTGTTATTGCCAAAAATAAAGGAATGACTAAAAAAGAATTCTTCGAAGCAGATGAAATAAAAAAAGATGATGTAAAAATAGATTTATAAAAGTTATCACATACCATTGACTATAATATCAATGGTATTTTTCATTGACTAAAAAAAACTAATATGTTAGTATATATAACAAAATTAGATAAAGAGGAATAAAATGAATTCAATTGTAGTAAGACAAAACAATAATAAATTAGGAATTATAAATACAAATGACAAATTATTTAAATTAATAAAACCAGACGATAATACTATTCTTTCAAATATGAGCAAAAACATGCAAGATATATTTTTAGAACTATTAACTAATTATTCACTAGAATATAGAGATACATTAAACTTAAAAAAAACATCAACATTCGGATATGAAATTGAAGTAGAAAACGCAGACATAGAAATTATTAAAAATTACCTATTTTCAAAAAAGGAAGAATGGTTTCTACTCTTTGATCCAAGCTTAAAAAAAGGTGCCGAAATACCTACACCTATTTTAAAAGACAATAAAAAAACATGGGAAGAAATAAACAATATATGTAATTTTTTAAAAATACACTCTGTAATTAAAGAAAACTGCGGAGGACATATACATATAGGAAAGCAAGTACTAGGAGATTCAAATAAATCACTATTAAATTTTTTAAAACTATGGTCAACATATGAACATGTCATTTACTATTTCTCATACGGAGAAGATAAAAAACCAAGAGAAGTTATAAAAGAATATGCAAAACCAATTAGCAATGACTTTTGGCAAACATATAATGAATATAAAAATAATCTATTAGTACCAAGAGAAGAAATAATAAAAAAAGTTACAGTAACAAGAAATAGAGGCGTAAGTTTAAAATACCTTCTTTCATATGAAAGACCAGATATCAACACAATAGAATTTCGCTGTCCAAATGGAACATTAAACCCTATCATATGGCAAAATAATACGAGCTTATTTGTAAAACTATTAGAATACAGTAAAAATCCTAATTTTGATAATAATACTATCCAAATAAGACATAAAAAAAGAGAAAATATCTATTCAAGGCTTAATAAATACAATATAATATATTTAAAAGATGCACTTGAACTATCGGATTTAATATTTAAAAATAACTTAGACAAAATATATTTTCTAAAACAATATATAAAATAAAAAAAATATGATAAAATTATTGTAAGGAGTGATAAAAAATGAAAGAAAAAAATGTAATAGTAGAACTATTAAAAGTATTTGGATGGACCATTTGCGGTTGGATTCTATGGATATTTATATTTGCTATATTCACCCCAAAAAATAAAGAAATAAGCGACTTTTTAAATAGAGTGTCATTAATATTAGGCTTACTTACAGGAATAATTATAACAATAATACTTAAATACAATAAACTAAACCATTTAAAACAAATAATACTAGAAAGTGAAAGCAATATTAAAATACTATCTAAAAAAAATGCCACCCTAATAGAAAAAGCAAATAAAGTAGCCGATAAATACATGAAACATGAAAAAGAAACACATTTGAAAATATCAGATAATAGATCATTAAAAACCTCTTCACAATTCCAAATGATATTAGAAAATTACCCAGAATTAAAAGCAAACGAAAGCATTATAAAACTATTAAACCAAATAGAGCAAAATGAAAACCAAACAGCTAATTCTAAAATCATTTATAATGAAAGCGTCACAAATTATAATACCCTAATTAATAATTTCCCAGTTGCACCATTCAAAAACATATTTAATCTAAAAGATATAAAATACTTTGAAGAAAATGATGAAATTATATCAGATGAAGAACTAGGAATTTAAAAACCACATTTCAAAAGAAATGTGATTTTTTTTATTTATCTCTAAGTTCAGCTCCAAGCTCTTTCTCGCATTTTTTAATAATATTATTAAATACCTCCATTACCTCTTCTTCGCTAAGTGTTCTGTCATCAGAAGAAAAAGTTAAAGAATAAGCAATAGATTTTTTAGAAGAACCTACCTTCTCACCTGTATATACATCAAAAATATGAATATCAGTAAGAAGTCTTCCACCAGCTTTTTTAATAACATTAGAAACCAAATAAGAATCTAATTCCTTATCTACTATAAAAGCCAAATCTTTTTTAATTTCAGGATATTTAGATGCAGCCTTAAATTTAAGAGGTTTAACATCGCCCATCAAAGCATTCAAACTAATCTCACAAACATAAACATCATCTTTCATATCACTTGGATGAACTCTTCCCAAAATTCCAATTTGTTTCCTGTCAAGCATTATACTTGCACTCACACCAGGATGCATATTAGGAATATCACCTTTAGAAAAACTATATCTATTTTTAAATCCTAAATAATCTAATACATTTGTAACTATACCTTTTAAAAGATAAAAATCTACTGGTATTTTAATGCCTTGCCACTCATTTATTAAATAATTACCTTTCATTAAAATAGCAATCTTACTCTCTTCTTTATAATCCTTATCATAAGTCTTACTAATTTCATAAATCATAATATCATCTATCTTACGAGCTTTATTATAATTATAAACATTAATCAAAGAAGGAATCAAAGTAGTTCTAATAACAGATTTATCCACACTCATTGGATTAGGAAGTAATGCATTTTCTCTTCTATCATATTTAAACATTTTAGCCATAGAAGGAGAAACCAATGTGTAAGTTTTACATTCACTAAGTCCCAAACTTCTTAAACGCTTAGAAATTATTTTTCTATATTTAACATCCCCTACATACTGCCCTTTTCTAGTAGAACAAATAGGTAAAGTAGAAACCAAATTATTATAGCCATAAAGCCTTCCAACTTCTTCAGCAATATCATTTACATTAGAATCAATATCGAGTCTTCTATTTGGAATAGTAACCTTAAATTTACCTTTTTTATATTCAAAAGGAAAATCTAAACGGTCAAGCTCAGTTTTAACATCATCATCAGTTAATGTAATACCAAGCATATCATTTATCTCATAAGTCTCAAATTCAGTAATTTTAGGAGTTTTATCAATTTTATCGTAAACTACAGTATCAGACAAAACTTGAGCACCAGCATATTTTTCTAGTAAATAGCACGCCCTTTCAATAGCCATTTCTGTATATTCAAAGTTAAGTCCTTTACCAAAACGAATGGAAGACTCACTCCTTAAATCTAAATTAGCTGCTGTATATCTTACACTAACAGGATCGAAAATCGCACTTTCGATTACTATATCTTTTGTATCATCAGTAACCTCTGTATTTTCTCCTCCCATAACACCAGCTATAGCAACACTTCTTTTTCCATCAGAAATTACAATATCAGATTTCTTAAGACTTCTCTCTACCCCATCTAAAGTAGTAATCATTTCATCTTCTTTAGCATCCCTAACAACTATTTTATCTCCTAAAGTATTCTTATCAAAGAAATGAAGAGGCTGACCATATTCAAGCATAACATAATTAGAAATATCAACTACATTATTAATACTTCTCATTCCATAAGCACTAAGTCTTCTTTTAATAAACTCTGGGCTTTCCCCTATTTTAACTCCTTTAACCATCTTGGCTAAATAATAAGGACATTTTTTAGTTTTAACATCCACACTAATATAATCTTTAACACTCTCTTTAATTGGATGAGTTTTACTTGTAGGAAGAGTTACCTTTCTATTTAAAATAGATGCAATTTCATAAGCAAATCCAATATGATAATAACAATCGTTATTCTTATGTTTATGAATATCAAGCTCATATAAAGTATCGTCTTTTCCTAAATACTTAAGTCCATCCATCCCAATAGGAGCATCATCAGGTAGTTCCTCTATTCCATGCTCATAAGCTTCATCAGAATAAGCTTCTAACCCAAGCTCATATAAAGCACATATCATACCATTAGACTCTACTCCGCGAATCTTACTTTTTTTAATCTCACCACCTGGTAAAATAGCTCCAGGAAGAGATACCAAAACTTTCAAACCTTCTCTAACATTAGAAGCTCCGCAAACAATTTGTAAAGTCTTATCTCCTATATTAACATCACAAACATGTAAGTGATCAGAATTTGGATGATCTTCGCATTTTACTATTTGACCAACAACTAAATTATCAATGTGATTACTTATAACCTTCTCAACATTAATTCCAGCCTTAGTTATCTTAACCGCAAGTTCATTTAAATCTTGGTCAGAAATATCAATATAATCACTTACCCACTCTAAATCTATCATTAGTTAGACTCCTTTCTATCAAATTTTCTGTTTTCCCTCAAATCATTAGTATAAAAAACTCTTAAATCATCTATACCATACTTAACCATAGCTAAGCGTTCAGCACCAAAGCCAAAAGCAAATCCCTGCCACTTCTTAGGATCATAATTACAGTTTTTTAAAACATTAGGATGAACCATACCAGCGCCGCCAATAGTAATCCAACCAGTATTTTTACAAATACTGCATCCTTCTCCCTTACAGTGATGACAAATTATATCCATCTCAACAGAAGGCTCAGTAAATGGATAATAACTAGGTCTAAAACGAGTATCTGTATCAGAGCCAAATAAACTTTTAGCTATTACATCAAAAGTACCTTTTAAATCAGATAAACTTACCTTTTTATCAACAATTAACCCCTCTATCTGCATAAACTGATGTGAATGAGTCGCATCATCATCATCTCTTCTGTAAGTCTTGCCAGGACATATCATACGAATAGGCTCTTCTCCCTTACCTTTAAGCATACATCTAATCTGAACAGGAGAAGTTTGACTTCTAAGAAGAAGCTCTTCACCTTTTACATAAAAAGAATCTTGTGCATCTCTAGCAGGATGTCCCTTAGGTAAATTAAGCATCTCAAAATTATACTCATCCTTTTCAATTTCAGGTCCATCAACTACATCATAGCCCATACTCATACATACTTCTTCAACTTCTTCGACCATCTTCTCAACTATATTTGGTTTTCCCATTGGAATACTTAAACCAGGCAAACTTATATCGATACTTTCATTTTTAAGCTTAGAATCTAGTAATTTTTTCTCAATCTCTTCTCTTTTACTATCCAGTAAATCATTAGCCTCATTTTTAATTTTATTAAGCTTCATTCCAAATTCTTTTTTCTTTTCATTTGCTATTTCTTTCATTTTAAGTGAAAGAGAACTAATACTACCTTTTTTACCAAGATATTTAGCTTTTAACTCACTTAATTCTTGAATACTTTTTACTGAAGTAATTTCCTTTTTCAAATTTTTAATAATATCTTCCATAATATCCTCCTTTAAATTTAAAAAAAATCACATCCAAATAAGGACGTGATTTACGTGGTACCACCTTAATTCGTAAGTATAAACCTACCTCAAAAAGTTATAACGTACTCCTACGATATGTCTTTAAACAATAGCTAAGAAAGTGAATTCCTAAAAGATTATTTACTAGCCTCTCACCTAACGCTAGCTCTCTTAAAATAAGAGCTTAAAGTACTACTCTTTCCTCATCGCTTTTAAAAGTATAAATAAATTATAGCACATTTAAAATAAAAAGCAAGAAAAAAAACAGATAAATTATCTATTCATCTGCACATTAACACTATTTACATTATTAATATTACTAATACTTTGAGTTACTTCTTGAGCAAGCTCATCCCCTAAAATAACACCCAAAGGATATAAATCAATTTCTCTACGTACTTCTTCGTTTAAATTACCTAAACTAACCAAATTATTAGCAAAAGCAACTTTTCCATCACTTGCACCATTACATCGCTTATAATATTCACTATTTGTTCTTTCATTAATACCAAGTAAAACACTATTATTCATATTATTTAGCCTCCGCTTCAATCATTGCTTTTAAAAGTCTCTCTGAATCATTATTAAAATAAGCTTCATAAAAAGTATTCTCACCAATTATCTTACTTATTAAATTAGTCATAACAATTTCATCGGTAAAGAAATTATCTTCAACATCACCAACCAAAAAATTAGTAACTATTTCAGTATAACCTTCATTTAAAGCAACAAAAGTATCATCTGCATTATTAAATCCATAATAATTATCTTTAGCTGTTATAATACCAAGTAGTGCATGCATTAGCCAATGCTTCGCATCACACTCCTCAAACCTTGGAACATTAATTATAATTTCATTATTAAATGGCTTGTATTCACACGGAAGTTTAGCCAAATACATACTCTCCCTTTTTATTTTTAAACTCTTAAGGCGCATCTTTAAAGTATCCAAATTAACATCTTTAAAATTAGAGATAAAAATATTTATTAACTCAAGTAAATTATCTTTAACTTCAGCTGTTAAATTAGGATTTTCATCAAGTATATTTTTAAATTCCTCGATCATAAATCTTTCACCTAAAACGATTATAACATAATGAAGATTTTTTGTATATCATTTTTTTACTTTTTTTTGACGTTTTTTTTACACTTTCCTAATTTTACTTTACAAAACCCCTTATTTTTAAACACTTTTCCACACACATATGTGGATAAAACTTTTTAACACCATTATGTTAATAATTTATTTTACATAATAACAATCTTATTAATTTACTTATATATTTATAAATGGTAAAATAATACATAGGTGATTTTTATGAAACAAAAGTTTTTACCAATCATTTTAGGAACAGATGCGAATGCTTATGGACTAGCTAGATCATTCTATGAACAGTATAATATCAAATCCTTAAGCCTAGGAGTAACGCAGCTAATAGAAACTAAAAATAGTAAAATAATAGATGTAATAATATATAAAGATTTAAAAGAAAATTTTAAAGAAATAATGAAACAAATAGGAAAAGAATATAAAGAAAAATATGATAAACTAATCTTACTATCATGTGCTGAATGGTATACAGACCTAATAGTAACAAATAGAAAAGAATTAGAAAAATATTTTATTCTTCCATTCATGAATAAGAATTTAAAAGATAAATTAGAAGATAAAGAATCATTTTATAACATATGTGAAAAATATAATTTAGACTACCCTAAAACATACATCGTAACAAGACAAAACTATGGTAATATAAATTTACCTTTTTCTTATCCAGTAGCTTTAAAGCCATCAAGTTCAACTGAATATTCAAAAGTAAATTTCGAAGGAAAAGAAAAAAGCTACAAAGTAAATAATGAAAAAGAACTAAAACAAATTATAAATAACATATATAAAGCAAATTATAACTCAAACATAATAGTTCAAGATTTTATCCCCGGAGAAGACGACACCATGTACGTAATGAACTGCTACTCAAATAAAGATGGAAAAGTAAAAATGATGTGTCTAGGAAGATGCATCCTAGAAGAACATACACCATACGGAATTGGAAATTATAAAGCCATTATTTCAGAAGGAAATGAAAGACTATACGAAAAAATTAAAAACTTCCTAGAAGATATTAAATACGTAGGATTTTCAAATTTCGATTTAAAATACGATTATAGAGACAAAAAATATAAACTATTTGAAATAAACATAAGACAAGGAAGAAGCAGCTTTTTTACCACCGCAGCAGGACTAAATTTAAGTAAATATATAGTCGAAGATTATATAGAAGATAAAGATATAATAACAGAATACAACTATAATAAACACCTATGGTTAGCTACTCCAAAAAGCTTATTAAAAAAATACGTTTATAATAAAGAATGTCTAGAAGAAGCAAAACAACTAATAAAAGAAAAAAAATACACATACACACTTAAATACAAAAAAGATAAAAGCCTTTATAGATGGTTTTGGATAAATAGAATATATCTAAAAGACTATAAACTATTCAAACTATATCCACCAAAGGATGATAAATAATGAAATATGATTTAGGAATAATCGGTGGCCTAGGCCCACTCGCAAGTAGCTACTTATATGAAATGATCACAAAGAAAGAAAAAGCTAAAAAAGACCAAGATCATTTAAACATAGTAATTCTTAGTCATCCAAGCATACCAGATAGAACAAAATACATATTAAAAGAAAGTAATAACTCCCCTCTTCCATTTTTAATAGAGGATGCAAAAATATTAGAAAACTTAGGAGTAAAAATGATTTCCATCCCATGTAATACCTCATGTTATTTTCATGAAGAATTGCAAAAAGAAATAAATATACCTATTAGTAACCTAGTCAAAAACACATTAAAGTATATCAAAGAAAAAAATATTAAAAACGTAGCTATACTAGCAACCAAAGGCACAATTAAATCAAAATTATATCAAAAGGAACTAGAAAAAGAGAATATTGAATACACTACTCCAAACGAGGAAAAAGTAACAAAAATTATATACGATTATATAAAAGCTGGAAAAGAAGTTACATATGAATTATTTAACGAATGCATAAAAGACATAAAGACAGATGCATTCATATTAGGATGTACAGAACTATCACTTCTAAAACCAAAATTAAATCTAACAGATATATTTATCGATCCATTAGAAATAGAAGTAGATAATATACTAAAATTTTTTAACAAGAAAGGAAATTAAAATGTGCGGATTTTGCGGATATATAAATAAAAAAGAAAAAGATAGTATTAAAAAAATGAACGATGCTATAATCCATAGAGGACCAGATGATGAGTCATATTATAAAGATGACTTTATTGCTATGGGATTTAGAAGACTATCAATCATAGACCTAAAAGGTGGAAGACAACCAATGACAAACGAAGACGATTCTATGATAATTACATTTAATGGTGAAATATATAATTTTAAAGAAATAAAAGAAGACCTCATTAAAAAAGGACATAAATTTAAAACAAACGCCGATACAGAAGTTATACTCCATGGATATGAAGAATACAAAGAAAAAATACTAGATAAATTAAGAGGAATGTTTGCCTTCGCAATATGGGACAAAAATAATCAAAAACTATTTTGTGCAAGAGATCATTTTGGACAAAAACCATTCTATTATGGAATATTTAATAATACCTTTATGTATGCATCAGAAATAAAAAGCATGCTTTATCACCCAGACTTTAAAAAAGAAGTAAATAAAGAAGCATTGAAACCATATTTAACATTCCAAACATCAGTTTTAGAAGAAACATTTTTCAAAGGAGTTTATAAATTAAGACCAGGACATTATCTAAAATATGATTTCAAAACAAATAAAATAGAAACAAAAGAATACTATAATATTAATTTTAAACCAAAAGACCAAAATTTCGATAAACTAGTAGAAAAAATAGATGATACAATTACAAAATCAATAGACTATCACATTATAAGTGACGTCCCAGTAGGAGCTTATCTATCAGGAGGAATAGACTCATCATACGTAGTAAGTTACCTAAAACCTGATAAAACATTCTCAGTAGGATTTGACTATAAAAACTTTAATGAAGTTCCAATGGCCAAGGATTTATCAGATATGTTAAACATACAAAATAAAAATGAACTCATCAACTCAGATGACTTCTTTGAAAGCATAGATAAAGTGCAGTATTACGCCGATGAACCAACAGCTAACTTATCAGCAGTTCCCCTATACTTTTTATCTAAACTAGCTTCTAAAGACGTAAAAGTAGTATTATCAGGAGAAGGAGCAGATGAACTATTCGGTGGATATACTTCATATGATGAAGACATTAAATTAAAAAAATATAGAAAATTACCTTTCTTTATTAGAAAAGCATTAAAAACTATAGTATCCCCTCTTCCAAGTTTTCATGGAAAAAACTTTTTAACCAAAGGTGGATCTAAAATAGAAGACTACTATGTAGGAAATGCCTTCATATTTGATAACAAAGAAGCAAATAAAATACTGACAGATAAATATAAAAGCACACTAACATATCAAGAAATAACCAAACCATACTTTGATAAAGTAGCCGGAGAAGATGATTTAACAAAAATGCAATACCTAGACATGTACTTTTGGCTACCAAATGATATACTACTAAAAGCTGATAAAATGAGCATGGCAAATTCACTAGAACTTAGAGTTCCAATACTAGATAAAGAAGTTTTCGCACTTGCTAAAACAATACCAACAAAATATAAATTATCACACAACACTACTAAATACATTCTAAGAAAAGCTGCATCAAAAAGAATACCTGAAGAATGGTATAAAAGAAGAAAAAAAGGATTCCCAGTACCAATTATAAAATGGTTTAGAGAAGAAAAATACTACAGTATTGTAAAACAAATATTTGAAGAAGACTTTACAAAAGAATTCTTCGACCAAAAGTTACTAATAAAAATGCTAGATGAACACTATACTTCAAAGAAAAACCACTGTAGAAAACTATGGACAGTATTTGTATATCTAATATGGTATAAAACATTTTTCATAGACTTAAAAGGCTGAAATAAATTTTCAGCTTTTTTTACACAAATTAAATCAACTGCAAAATATTATTAATGTAAACCTCATTTTTTCCATCTATTAAAGAATCTATTATTTGATTTTCTATCTTATCCTTAATAATCTTATCTATTTTTCTTGCGCCATATACCCTATAATCACACATACTTAAAATATCAGACAAAATATTTTTATCAATTTTAACCTTTATTCTCTTTTTATATCTTTCAATTAAACTATCAACTTTCAAATTTATTATTTTAATAATAGAATCTTTATCTAAATAATTAAACTCAACAACATTATCTACTCTGTTTATAAAAGGAATAGATAAACTATCATTTAACTTGCTATTTTCAGAGACATTATTATTAAAACCAACACTACTATTTAAAAAGCCAATGTTAGAAGTCATTATTATAATAACATTATCAAAACGAATAACCTCACCTTTACTATTTTTAATTTTACCATTATCTAAAACCTGTAAAAACAAATTAATAACATTACTATGAGCTTTTTCTATCTCATCTAATATCAAAACACTATAAGGATTATTCTTAATAAAATCAAGTACATTATCATCATCATATCCGACATAACCAGGAGGAGAACCAATAATTTTACTAATACTATGAGCTTCTTTAAACTCACTCATATCAAGCCTAACAACATTTTTCTTAGAAACTAAAGCTTCCCCAAAACAAGAGGCTAAAGCAGTTTTACCTACTCCAGAAGGTCCACAAAATAAAAATGAATAACACTTATCATTAAAACCAAATTTAATTTTTTTAAAAATCTTAATAACTTCATTAATCGCCTTATCCTGACCAATAATATTAGATCTTATTAATTTTAAAGATTCCTTAATATTATTCTTCTTCTCATTAAGAATTTCATAAATAGGAATTCCAGTTTTCATGTTAACAACACTAGCTACATCAAGTTTTGTAACATTTTTTCTACATTTTTTATATAAAGAAAGCTCTAAATTATTTATTTCATCCATCAAAGAATATTCCTTATATTTAAGCTTACTAGCTAAATTAAAATTATTATCAACTATTGACTTCTTCTTGTCACTAATTATTTTTTTCAATTCTTGAGTTTTCATTTTATATTTTTTATAATCACTAGTCTCTTTTAAACTAACCCTCGCACAAACCTCATCTAAAATATCTATACTCTTATCAGGCTCTTTTCTATTATAAATATATTTCAGAGATAAATTAATAATCAAATCAATTATTTCTTCACTTATCACAACATTATGAAATCCCTCATAAATACCTTTTAAATTTAAAAGAATATTTCTAACTGTTTCCATATCTGGCTCTTTAATCAAAACCTTTTGAAACCTTCGCTCAAGTGCACT
This sequence comes from uncultured Muribaculaceae bacterium, assembly GCA_964425325.1. Taxonomy (GTDB): domain Bacteria; phylum Bacillota_I; class Bacilli_A; order RF39; family UBA660; genus Coprosoma. The sequence goes on from CAYRLX010000002.1 coordinate 82,982, forward strand.
ATCTTTTTCAATAAATTTTTTAAATTCAGCAGTAGTAGTAGCACCAATACATCTTATTTTCCCCCTAGCAAGAGCAGGTTTAAAAATATTTGAAGCATCTATAGCTCCCTCTGCTCCACCAGCACCAACTAAAGTATGAATTTCATCAATAAATAATATAATGTCACTATTATCCTCAAGCTCTTTTATTATTTTATTTATTCTTTCTTCAAATTCCCCTCTATATTTAGTACCAGCAACTGAAGAAGCCATATCTAAACTTATAATTCTCTTACCCCTTAAAGAAATTGGAACATCGTCATTTACAATTCGTCTAGAAAGCTCTTCAACAATAGCGGTCTTTCCTACTCCAGCATCACCAATTAAAATAGGATTATTCTTATTTCTCCTAGATAAAATTTCTAAAACCCGCTCTACTTCTATATCTCTACCTATAACAGGATCTACTTTTCCATCTAAAACACTTTTATTTAAATCACATCCAAGCTCTTCAATCAATAATTTCTTATTATTTTTTTTATTAACTATTCTATAAGCAAAATCACTATATAACTCATCTATATCTATATTCATACCAAGCAAAATTCTAATAGCTACCCCTTCACCCTCCTCAAGCATACCTACAAATAAATGATTAATAGTAACCACACCATCATTATTTTCCTTAGCATCTATTACAGCATTCTCAATTATTCTCTTTAAAAGAGGTGTATACAAAAACCACTCACTAGCTTTACTACCAACACCAAGCACATTGATTATTTCCTTTTTAAAAATTTGATAATCCAAATCATATTTTTTTAACTTTAAAGAAACATCATTTTTACCTTTTAAAATAGAAAGTAATAAATGTTCAGAAGAAACATAAGGATGTTTTAAATCATACATCTCTTTTTTAGCATTAACTAAAACTTTTCTCGCATCTTCTTCAAAATTACCAAACATATTATTCTCCCTTCATTATCATTCTATGTTTATAATGAATAGTTTTGATAATATTTAATCAAACAATTTAAGACAAAAAAAACAAGTGAATTATTCACTTGCAATTTACTTAATAATTTTATAAACCTTTATAATACTAGAAAGTAATTTATAATTACATATCTCTAAATTATTAACAGTCATTTTTTCATATGGTTTTAAATTATAATTTTTCATCAAATGATATTTAATTGCCACATCTAAAGTAGACTGCATATCAATAATTTGTAAATTATCAATAACCTTATTATCTTTTCGAGGAAAAATCATAACTGGAAGAACAGGCTTATTTTCTTCAGGCTCACTAACCATTGGTTTTAATAAATCAGGTTTAGAATTAAACATCTTGTCAAATTCAGATGCTTTTTCTGAACTATCAATTGAAATTTTTTTATTTTCATATCTAAATGGTTCCTTCTTTTTAAATAAATCTTCATCAAACTTAAATTCAGAAATATTAGAACTAACATTATTGCTTTTTTCAGCATCAAGTTTAACTGGTTTAAATTTTTGGACTACCTCATTTAAATATTTAAAAGCTTTATCCTTAAGTGAAACCTTATTATAAGACTTAGAAGGAACATTAAGATTAACATTTTTATTAAAATCTAAATCCACTTTTTTATAATTTCTATCAGTATTTACTTCATTCAAATAACCAAATAGATTATTATTCAAAGTAAAAACTTTAAATGACTTATTAGGTACTTTCAAATTAACTATTTTTTCAGAGTCAATCACAATAGGCTTTAGTTTTCTTCTTCTAACAACCTCATTTAAATAGTAAGCATTTTTGTTTTCCAAAATAATTCTTGTAAACCCCTTACTGATTAATCTTAAATAAACAATCTTATTAGAATCTAAAATAACAGGCTTTAACTTTCTTCTTTTAACAACTTCATTTAAATAGTAAAAATCCTTATTACTAAGTTTAAAAGTTTTATATAAATTATCCGGAACATTAATATTAAAATTACTATTATAATTAATTTCAGCCTTATTAAATAATTTACTAGAATTTACCTCATTCTTATAACTAACATCCTTATCACTAAGATCAAAAAATGAATAAGGCTTTGAAAAAGAATTACTAAAATTAATAGATTCAAGTTTACTAATATTAAATTTAAAAGGTTTTAATTTTGGTTTACTAGTTAAACTCTTATCAGCAACATTAATATACCCTATCTTATTATTATCAATATTAACTGGTTTTATTTTAGTCATAGATAAATTACTGATTTGTTTTTTTACATCAGAAGAAATATTAGCTTTATTATCAAGTACGTTAGTAGCTTTATTAATAAGATTAATAATAACAATAGATAAAACTTGAATAGAAAAAGTCCCAATTAAAAGTTGCATTAAAGTTAAAACATCTTTATTTGTATATAAAGCATTATCTTTATATATATTAATTTTATTTACCCTAACAGTAATTAAAATTAAAGAAAATAAACTTTGAACAACACCAAATGATACGTAATTAATTATTTTACTAACCTTATTAACTTTTTTACTAAATAAAGATACTAAAGCAATTAATGAACATGCTACAACAACTAAAAATAAAGTTATAAAATTTGGAAAATATAAAAACATAAAAAGTCCATCCATCAAATTATCGAACAGTTTAAAAATAATATCCCCAAAACTAATTAACAAAATAAAAATAACCAAAAAATAAGCAACAATATATATTTTCTTCCCATGTCTCTTCTGTAAAAAAAGTAAAACAATTGGAACAAAAAATAACAACACAAAAAGAGGGTGATCCAAAATATTATCATATAAAACAGTAAGTTTTTCTAAAAAAGATAATTCTTCCATAATCACACCTCCAAATCAAATACATAGCTATTTTACCACATTTTTTCTATTTTTACTAAATTTAGAAAACATTTTACTAATATTAGAATTACCAACTATCTTATCGATAGTATTAGACTTATAAGCCATAATAAAATAAATACAAACGCCAATTATTCCATATATAATAATATATATTATAGATAAAATTCTAGAATGAGAATAATTTGGAATAATTAAATTTAAAATAGAAAGCCCAAGTACCATTATAATAGTACACAAAATAATTTTAACTAAACTAATAAAGAAACTTTTAAAACTAATATTAGTTTTTTCTTTAACCTTATACATCAAATATATAGACTCAAATCCATCAATTAAAATATTTAAACATATAGTCGCATAATAAGCTTCAAATCCTAGATTATAAAACAAATGCATAAAAGGAACATTTAAAGAAAACTTTAAAATTAATGATCCAATTAAAGCTGTCACAGTAGCACGAGTATTAGTCATAGCCTGATTAGTATTAACTAATATAGAACATATAGCAAGGGGTATTTGAGATAAAATAAGAAGGCTAAAAATAGAACTATTAAGTTCATTGTATCCATAAAATACAGTCCAAACCGCTCTAGACATAAAACTCATACCTACTGAAAGTGGAATTATAACTAAACAAAGAATTTGAAGAGCTTGATTAACACGTATATTAACTTCTTTCATATCTTTAGCAACATAACTAGAAGCAATAGTTGGAATCAAACTAGTTATAATTCCCGTAGAAACAGCCATAACAATCATATTAAGCTTAGAACCCCAAGTAGAAATAACACTAACCACATTTTCACTTATTTTAGTTGTATATCCAAGTCCAGTTAATCCTTTGACAACAGTAAAAACATCCACATTAGAAAATAAAGTTTCCAAAAGAGAAATTATTACAAAAGGCATTGCAACAAAAATTATCTTACGGCTAATAGCTTTATCAGTTATCTTAGTTTCATTAGGTAACCTTTTAGCTCCCCTATTTAAATTTTTACTACCATTAATTTTTTTCCTAACATAAAGATAAGAAACAAAAGCTCCTATAGTTGCAGCAAAAACAGAAATACCTACTGCAACTCTTAAAGGTAAATGAAATATCTTTAAAACTAAAAAACTACCAATTAAAATCACAGAAACTCGAACTATTTGTTCAAGAACATCAGCTATTGAAGAAACCTGCATTATTTTATGTCCTTGCAAATATCCTTTAGAAACACTTAGATGAGGAACAACTAAAATAGCAGTAGAAATAATTCTAATTACTAAAGTAACATCAGAAACAGTATTTCCACCTTTTACATTTCCAATTATCTTATCTGCTAAAAAAGGAGCAAAAATAAATAAAGCTAAAAAAGAAATAACACATAAAATTGATATAATTCTAAGACCAATTTTAAAAGTTCGCTCCTTAGTATTATAATACTTAAGCTCATTATATTCAGATACAACTTTACTCATCGCAACAGGAATACCTGAAGTTGCCAAATTTAAAAATATATTGTAAATAGAATACGCATAACTATATAATGCACCACCCTGAGTACCAATTAAAGCATAAAAAGGAATAACATATACAAGACCAATTATCTTACATAATACTATTCCAATAGTAGATATAGCTGCTCCAGCTAAAAAACCTGTCTTCTTCATAAAACCACCTACTTATATAAAATAAGAGCTGAAAAACAATAAATCTGTTCTTCAGAAATTGCAAGAGCCACAGAATATTTAATATCAAATATTTCAGGCTCTTCTTCTAATATAAAATTATTAATATCATCTTCTAAATCTTTTTCATGCCCCTCATCAAAAACTTTCACTTTCATTATACCACCAAATATAATATAGCAAAAATCAATAAATTAATATGTCAAATAAAGAGGAATAACATCCTCTTTAATTATCTTCTAAAATATTTCCACTCAGATGGAATTTGTGGCATCATAATTCTAGGATTAATCCTACCACTATTATTAGTAGAAAGACCTCTGAACAAATTCAAATGCACATGAGCACCATAAGCACAGCTATCTTCACTATGAAGTCCACCCATATGCCCTATAACAGTATTAGGCGTAACATACTGTCCAACCCTTACAGATGCATTAAGCAAATGCCAGTAAGAAGTCGTATACTGAACGCCATTAATATTGTGATATACATAAACTATATGATTACCACAAGCTCCTCTATAAGCAGGATATGTAATATTGACAACAGTACCAGATGCTACTGGATAAACATTAGAACCATGACCAGTTCCAGAAAAGTCAATTCCTGTATGAAACTCTCCGCCTCTCCAACCATAGTCACTTGTAACATAACCATAAGCAATAGGCATATAAGTACCATTAGTACTAACTGGAACTCCACCGCTATAACTTGAAGAACCACCACCAGATGAACTAGCTCTAGCCGCAGCTTGTCTGTTTCTCTCATCTATCATAGCTTGACATTGACTTTTAGTCTGGTTATCAGAGCAACCCATAACTTTAGTCATATTATTAATCAAACTAATAGTAGCTCTATACTCTTCATCTTTACTAAGCATTCCTTCAGAAATTTGCTCAATTTCTTTATTTAATTTAGCCTCTAAAAGAGTTAACTCTTGTTCTTTTTTATCTAACTCTTGCTGCTTAGCTGTAAGTTCCTTTTGCTTTTCGTCTAACTTTTTAACATCATTATTATACTCTTCAATTAACTGTTCATTATAATCACCTAGCTGTTCAGCGACAGAAACTCTATATATAAAATCAGTAAAATCAGTCGCTCCAAATATATATTCCAAATATTTAGTCTCACCATTAGATACTTGAACAAAACCCATAATTTCTTTCATTTGCTTATCTTTTTTTTCGATATCTTCCTGTATTTTAGCAATTTGCTTCTCAATAGCCTTTAAAGACTCCTGAATAGTAGAAATTTCTTTTTGAACAGCTTCCTTCTCTGCAGTAGCTTTGTTTTTCTCTTCTATAGTAAGCTCTTTATCACTTTTAGCTTGAGCGTAAGCTTTTCTATTAGCTTCAGCCTCAGCCTTAAGTTCACCTAAAGTTTTTTCCTTCGCACTTACATTAAAAGAAAAAAATAAACATAATACCAATAAAACATTAAAAAATCTTTTCATCATACCACCTTATTCCTTTAAAACCTTAACTGATTTTTTATAATCAGGCTTATATTTTTCAACAGTGTTCCAAAAATCCCTAGAATGATCAAAATGAACAAAATGACTAAGTTCATGAACAATTACATAATCAATTTCATCCAAACTATATTTTATTAACTTACTGTTTAAAGTAACAGAATTATCTCTTTTATTACAAACACCCCATCTCGTTTTCATAGTTCTTATTTTAAGTTTAGGAAATGGAATATCCTCAGAAAATAAATTATAATTATATTCTAGTCTTTTTGAAAAAACATCTTGCATTTGCTTTTTAACCCACTTGTTTAAATAAGACTCACCCTTGCAGTAAATTTTATCGTCATCTACCTTATTAAAGTCTGAATATATTATATCATACTTTTTTCCTAAATAATAGAATTCCGATTCTTTTTGTAATCTATTTTTTACTCTTTTTATACCTTTTCTTAAAAAATCATTATTATTATCAAGCACATTTTTAACATATCTTTTGGTTGTTAAATAATTAGTTGTTACATAAATTGTTAAATCATCTTTTATTTTTATATAAGTATTTTTATTATTTTTTTTAACAACATTAACAACATAACTATCACCATCTAACTTATAATTAAAAGTCATCATATCACCGTATACAATAATAACATAAAAAGAAAAAAAAAGAAACGAATAAATCGTTTCTATTAAAGTACTACTATAGAACATACAACTAGTACTAAAAGTAAAGTAATTAAAACAAATTTCCAAATATATTTGATCCAATCTTTATAAGAAATATCAAATAAACTTAAACCAGAAATTAAAACTACACTAGTTGGGAAAAGCATCATAGCAATACCATAAACTGATTGAATTACAAGTCCAGCTACACTTAAATCAGTACCTTTATATCCAGATACAAAAGAACTCATATCAGCAAGTAAATAATATAAATCATTAAAGAAGAAACTTCCTATTAATGATCCAATAGCTGTAATAATAGGATTAAAACCATCTACTAAATCAAATACCTTAGCATTTATAGTACTAACTATAGTTCCACTTCCACTTTGAAGTGATTGATATAAAATAACAAGTATAACACTAGCTAAAGTAGAATAAATAGCAGTTGGAAGCCACTTTTTCATACCAGCAATAAAGCTTTCAATATATTCATTAAGACTTAATTTATATACAAAAGCCATAATCATAGAAGTTACAATTAAAAGTGCGGCAAACTCAATATTGCTCCAATAACCAAATTGACTTATACCACCAAATAAATTTTCAAAAATAGCAAAGTCTTTAATTTTAACACCCATAACAGCTTCATGAGCTTTACTAAATATATCAATGTTAAAACTATAATACCAGTTATACATTCCAACAAATGCAACTATAAGCATAAGAACTAATAATATAATAAAAGCAGTTCCTTTAATATGATCATTCTTTCCTACTTTCATAACATCATCAATAACAGCTAAAGCCTTAGTATTACTCTTTCTTGAAGTCTTTTTAGTAGTTTTTTTAGTATTACTCTTTTTAGGAGTTACTTTCTTAGAAGCAGTTTTTTTAGTTTCTTTTACTTCTTTTACTTCTTCAGCTTTTTTGCTTTCTTTCACTTCTGTTTTCTTAGTAGTTTTCTTACTATTTTTTATAGTCCATAAAGAGAATAGTAAAATAACTAAAACTAAAATAATTACTTTAGGAACAATTTGAAAGTTCATATCTAAAGATAATAAATTTTTAGTATAACCAGAAATGTTAAAACCATAAGTTGAAGCAACACTTCCTAAAAGTAAACTACCTACAGTAGAAGCCATAACAGTTATTTTATCAAAATTTAATTTAAATAAAACTGCTGCAAATAATGGAACTAAAACAAAAAGTGGAATGATAAGACCTGTTAATGAAGATAGCAAAATAAATAAAACAATAGTTAAAACTAAAAATTTATTTTCTTTTCCTTCAAATTTTTTACTGATCTTATTTACGACTTTTTCTAAAGCTCCAGTTTCTTCAGCAACTCCATAAAAGCCACCAATAACTGCAAATACAACACCATATAAAGCAAATGTAACAACTGCAGAAATAGGTTTATTTAATAAATCACCAAGTCCTACTGGGCTGATACCAGATGTACTAAGTTTCCCACTAGTATAAGTGCCTACTGGAATAATCCAACTCAAAATAACAAAAACAAAGAAAGATATTCCAATAACTTTAAGTAAATTTCTTTTCATTTTCTCTACCTCCCATAAAAATTATAGCAAAAATACCATATAATTTAAAGCATTTTTAATAATTTTTTAAAATAATAAAACAATGTTATAATAATTTTGGTGATTTTATGAACACGTTTATTTATTCAAATACAAATAAAAGATACCATACTTTAGACTATTTTTATAAACAAAAATTCAACTCTAAAGTATGTAAAATAAGCCTTAATGCAGGTTTTACTTGTCCAAACATCGATGGAACAAAAGGATATAACGGTTGTATTTACTGTTCAAAAACAGGATCAGGAGAATATGCGGGTAATCCAAAAGAAGATTTAATAAAACAGTTTAATGAAGTTAAAAAAATAATGGATAAAAAATGGCCAAACAGTAAATATATAGGATACTTTCAAGCAAGAACAAACACATATGCACCTGTTGAAATACTAAAAGAAAAATATGAAACAATTCTAAACTTACCAAATGTAGTTGGACTTTCTATAGCCACAAGACCAGATGCAATATCAGATGAATGCTTAGAATACTTAAAAGAACTAAATAAAAAAACATTTCTAACTATAGAATTAGGACTTCAAACAATTCATGATAAAACATCTAAATTAATAAATAGATGTCATGACTTAGAATGCTTCGAAGAAACACTAAAAAAACTACAAAAAAATAACATATTTACAGTAGTTCATATTATTAATGGACTGCCATTTGAAACAAAAGAAATGATGATAGAAACAGCAAAATATCTAAATAGACTTAAAATAGATGGAATTAAAATACACATGCTTTCTATTTTAAAAAATACTCCACTAGAAACATATTATAAAAAAAATAAATTTCATATCCTTTCAAAAGAAGAATACATAGATATCACTATAGAACAATTAAGACACTTAAATCCTAAAATAGTAATCCAAAGACTTACAGGAGATCCAATGAAAGAAGAACTAATAGAACCAAAATGGACTACGAAAAAAATAGATGTATTAAATGAAATAGATAAAATAATGAATAAAAATAATATCTATCAAGGTGAAAAAACCAGTGACTAAAATCACTGGATTATTTATTAAGTCTTATCAAATAAACAAATAACAATGTAAAACGTTACTCAATACATGCAGAACTCCCATTATAAACCACATTACACCCCACATGTTGAGAAATAAGCACATTAATGGAACCCATTTTACCTGCAAATATAGAATAAAAACCACCACCATAACAATCAGATGAATTTGATGTAAAAGAACAACCAATTGGATTTCCTTCATTGTAATTATAATCTCCTAAACTATTAAAATTTTGAAAATCCTTTATTATTTGAGTATTTGTAGAAAACAAAGATCTATCTACACCTTTCATACAATGCTCGCTATTGTTGTAAACAAAGCATGCATATGAATTTGTTATTACATCTTCTACTATATCATGTTTTAAATAATATGTTTTATTTAAAGTTGAAGCATCTTCTGTATAACTTCCAAGTACATTTGTAGCAAGCTTACAAGTATTATCACCATCATTTGGATACTGAGCTTGACATTCTTCTAAAGTATTAAATATATTTTTATTTTTCATACTTCCATTACTATCTGAAAATACATAGCTCTTTACAATGTTTACTCCGTTATAAACCGTATTTGTATTATTTCTATATATTGTTCCTGAATATGTTGTTGTCATTCCATCATTTCCTGTACCTTGCTCAGCATTTATCTCAACATTAAGAGATTGTTCTTCTCCATTATAAGTTCCAGTTACATCAGTAGTGTTTTGGAATCTAGCAACTACCCTCATTGTAGTTTCTCCGTCTATTGCAAGATTAGTTGCTTCTGGCATATGTACTATAAACTCTATATTTCCTTTTTTTATTGTTGTATCTGTTGTTACATTGTTATTCTCGACTTGTATGCTTTTTATAGCTACTGGTACAGTAGATTTATTTTTTATTGTAAGTGTGTATTCTATTTGATCTCCAGGTTGTTTAAATGTAGCCGTTAAAGATGCGTCAGGTTGATACTTAGTTTCACAAGTACTTCCTGAGAAAGTTATATTTCCCGTTGGTGTAGTTCCTCCAGTAATTCCTGCTTTTGCGGTATAGTCACTTCCTTTAGTATTATCAAAACCTACGCACCATGAATTTGAGATATTTGCCGTTCCATTTATTGTAAGTAATTGACTAAATGCTGCATACCCTACTCCCATTACTACTAGTATCATACATAGTCCAATTATTATATAATTTCTTTTATCAGTTTTTATTTTTAGATTCATTTTTTATACTCCCTTCCATTATAAATATATTATATCGCAAAAAAAAAAAAAAAACAAGGTAATTTTTTCGAAAAATATATCATATTTACACTTTTAATACATAATTATTAAAAACTAGAATCTATTGACTAGACTCTAGTTTTATCTTTATCACATTTTCATTAACATCTTCACCAGGCTTAATACTTTGTTCTACTACATAACCATAACCTTCTAATTCATACTTATAGCCCAAAGTATTCATTAAGTATATTGCCTCAGATCTAGAATAACCAGTTAAATCAGGCATTTTATTCCTTCCACCATTAGTAATTAAAAATACCTTATCATATGAAATAACAGTCTCTCCCTTTTTAGGATACTGATTAATAATTTTATCTCCATCACCTATAATTACACTTTTTATCTTATTTTGATCCATTATACTCTTTACATCAGCTGTTTTTTTATTAATATAAGAATCTAAAGTAAGAGAAGTTACATCACTAGCTACTTTACCACCATCATCAAAAATATTTCTATATTTTGAAATGTTTTTCATTAAATTTACAACAGACTCACTAATTGTGTTTGAGCTTGGCGTATTTGGTTTCTTAATAGCTGCATATATTATTACTTCTGGATTATCTTTAGGATACATACCAGCAAATGAATATATATAATCATTTTCACCTTTTAAGTAACCACCACGTTTTTCATCATATATTTGCGAAGTACCAGTTTTACCTATTACATCAAATCCTTCAATTTGATATTTTTTACCAGTAGCCACAGGATCATCACTGTTTACGACGTTATACATTAAATCCTTAATCTTATTTACAGTACTTTCACTTACTAAAGCTTCAGATTTTTCAACCTTACGCTTGTATATCGTTTTTTTATTATTAGGATCAACTATCCTTTCAACCACATGCGGAGTTAATTCAGAACCATTATTAGAAAGCATAGAAAGTGCTTTTAAATGCTGAATAGCAGTAGTATTTATACCTTGCCCAAAAGTAGCATTAGCTACCTCTACAGGATATTTAAATCCAAGAGTCCCACTAACTTCTTTAGCCAAATCAACACCTGTAGGATTACCAAAACCATACTTTTTAAAACAAGTCTTTAATTCATCTCTATTAATAAAATGATTAATCATAGTAGTTACACCAACATTAGAAGAATATTCAAAACCTTTGTCATAAGTAATAGTTCCCCATCCAACATTATTCCAATCTTTTATAACAGCATCAGCTACCTCTATATTACCAGATCTAAAAGTAGCACCACCATTATAAGTTCCTTTCTCCATAGCACACATATAAGTGTATACTTTCATAGTTGAACCAGGTTCAAAAGCATTAGAAACAAGTGGATTTTGATAACTAACTAAATTTCTTAAATTCGGATTAAAAGAAGGAGTACCAGAAGAAGCTAAAATATCACCAGTTTTAGCATCCATAACTGCCATAATAGTCCACTCAGGATTATACTTTGAAGCTATATTCTGAACCTCAGTTTCGACAAATCTTTGAATATTAGAATCAATTGTTAAATAAATATTATAACCATCTATTGCTTCAATTCTAGTTTCAGCTGTATCAGGAATCTTATAGCCAAATCTATCTTGCTGATACTTATAATAACCATCAGTACCCTTAAGTTCACTATCAAATTTAGCTTCGATTCCAAGTTCTCCATCAATTGAATTTATAATATTACCCTCTTCATCTTCTTTTTCATTTGTTTTAGCATAGCCAAGAATATAAGAAGCAAAATCACCATTAGGATAATATCTTTTATCATTCTCTATAAAATCAATACCAGGCAAACTCAAATTATCAATTTCACTTTTTTTCATCTCCGTGATATTCTTTCCAATATTACCAAGTTCTATCTGATACTTCTTTTTAGATTTTCCATTTAATATTTTTTCTCTAATCTCATTTTCATCAGCTTGAAGTACTTCTGACAAAGCTTTAGCTGTTCTATCAACATCTTTAACGTGATTTATAATACTTCCTTTACTCCTACTTGAGTCCAAATATAAAATCAAAGTATATGAAGTAACATTATGAGCTAAAATATTTCCCTCTAAATCATATATAGTTCCCCTCTTAGCCTTCAAAGTTTTAGAAACAGTATTTCTACTTTCAGCAAATTTTTGCATATTTCTTCCATTAATATTTGGTGAAAGAGCTAAATAACAATATTTAGCAAATAAGACAATTATTAGAAACAAAAAAACAAGAAAGACCCCTTTAGGATATTTCCATTCTGTAGTTTTTTTCCTGTTTTTTTTCATTTGCCTCACCTACTTGTCTACGACAATTATATTTTCGTTATTATAAGCTAGTCCCATTTCCTCCACAACTTTTTTTACATTTTCAAAAGAAGTAAGTTCATTAACTTTCATCGTTAAACTCTCATTTGTCTTTTCCTGATTATCTATCTTAAACTTAGTCTCTTCAATACTCATTTTCATTTCACCAACAATAGCTCCACAAAATATCTTAAGTCCAAGCATTAAAATAAAAGAGAAAAAAGCAGAAATATATAATAATTTTTCGCCAACTGTAACACGATTTTTATTTTTTTTCTTCTTAGCCATATTATCTCACCCTTTCTATTACTCTAAGTCTTGCACTCCTAGATCTTTTATTATTCTCTATCTCCTCATCTGTTGGTTTTATATTTGCAACAATCCTAAATTTTGGTCTATATTCATCCGGAATAATTGGAAGATTTTGAAGTTCCTTTTTTACAGTACTAACTTCCTTAAATATTTCCTTACAAATTCTATCTTCTAATGAATGAAAAGTTATCACACATATTCTTCCATTAATTTTTAATAAATCCAATGATGACCTAAGTGCTTTTTCAAACACATTTAACTCGTCATTCACTTCTATCCTAATAGCCTGAAATATTTTCCTAGCTGGATGCGACTTTCTTCTGTAACTTTCCGGAACACTTTCTTTAATGACTTCAGCAAGTTCTAAAGTTGTATTAATAGGCCTATTCTTAATTATAGATTTAGCTATTACTACTGAATATTTTTCTTCCCCATATTTTCTAAAAATATCTATTAATTTATCTAATGAATATTCATTAACAACAGTATAAGCATCAAGTTTTTGACTCCTATTCATTCTCATATCAAGTTTAGCATCTTTGTGAAAACTAAAGCCTCTATAATCTTCATCTAGCTGAGGAGACGATACTCCTAAATCAAAAAGTATACCATCTACCTTTTGATTTATCTCTTCTATATTTACAAAATTTTTATTAATTATTTTATAATTATTACCAATTTTTTCTAATTTTTTTGAAGCTTCCTTTATAGCTTCATCATCCTGATCAAAAGCATATAAAAACCCATCTTTTATTTTTTCCAGTATTTTTGATGAGTGTCCACCGTAGCCCAATGTACAATCTACGATGATACTATCTTTTTTTAAATTAAGGTAGTTTATACTTTCCTCCAGTAAAACACTTATATGCACATTTATCCTCCTAGCTTATATCTTGTGAAAATAGCTTATCAGCAATTTCAGAAAAGCTTTCCTCATTTTCTTTAGTAAATTTCTCCCATCTCTCAAGCCCCCATATTTCAATTCTCTGACCAACTCCAATAATAACACATTCTTTTTTTAGTTCTGAATGTTTTATTAATGAAGAAGATATATTTACTCTTCCCTGTTTATCAAATTCTTGAATATTAGCTCCTGATAGAAAAAATCTCATAAAGTTTCTAGTTTCTTTTATGTTAGGAAGTTCTTCATACTTACTTACTATCTTTTCCCAAATATTTTTAGGATAAATAAATAAACATCCATCTAGTCCTCTAGTTAAAATAAAACTTTCACCTAAATCATATCTTAATTTAGATGGAATAGTAAGTCTTCCTTTATCATCTATTTTTTGGTGATATTCTCCCATGAACATAAAATCACCCACTTTTCCCCACTATTTTTCACTTTATAGTAATATTCTACTATCTAGCTTTTATTTTGTAAATAGTTTTCCACATATTTCCGTTTATTTGATAAAACTTTACATATAAAAACTTTGGAAAAATCCAAAGCTAACTTACTATTCTATATATATTTTCATCATTTGTTCCATTACCTGTTATAATTACTGATGGTGAAAGGTATAATACAGGCCTTACTTCACCATATAAACTTGAATTTCTTGTATAACCAACATACCTATTATTATTCCAATAGCCATTCCTTACACCACTTGAAAAAGAATAAGAATCTGGATTTATAAACCAAACAGGATAAGATATATTCTTAAAAATATAGGTTTCTTTAGGCTCTTGCTGAGATAATAATCCTATTTTGCCAGTCCACGTGTACAATGAAGTATTAGTAAATGGTCCTATATCAAATGTTCCATCAATTATATTAGAATTAGCATGTAAAATATTATTATAGTAATCCCCATTTAAGTATGTATATAAACTTGAGTCTTCTGTTACTGTTCCATGATGTGTCCCATTAACGTATTCACCTGGCGCACCATTTATCTTACTTGTTCTAACCCATACGTTACATCCATTAGCTGTAGTTGTACAATAAGAATTGTTGGCTGTAGACCTGTGATTTGAAATATCAAAAGCTCCATAATAATTATTTGATGGATCAACACCTTCATACCCTGTTAAGTCTATTGCTTCATTAGTTATTATTTTTATTCCAGTTAAATCAAATCTAAGTATTCTCCAAGTGTTTCCTTCAAATTCTAAATAGTTATTTGGATTTTCTCCTCTATAAAAATACTCTCCTATTGATGTTTCATAAAGTCCGTCACCACTTTTTACTATCGGTATTTCTAGTCCACTTTGCTTTAAATAATGCGGTCCTGAATTTACTTCTTCTCTTCCTGATGGTGCTTGCTCAGCATTTAATTCTAGATTAATTGTTGCCTCTAAGTTAGTAGGCTGACTAGTTACACTTTCTCTATATTTTACTGTTATATAAATATATCTTACATTATTAGTATTTGCTGGAAGACTAAATGGTTCTTCTGCTGTTAGCTCGTTAGTATTATAAACTCCTGCATTTGTTAAAACATCAGTGCCGGTGCCTCCAAGTGGTCCTACTCCATCATATGAAAAATAAATTGAATCACTTAATGTATTTTTAAATACACTTGTTATATCTGCATCTACACTCCCTTTATTTGTAACTTCTACTTCATATATTCTTGTGTCTCCAGGAGAAATAAGTCCTGTATGAAAAGTGGCTGATACTTTATCTGATCCTACTGTAGGTTCTTCTTTATCATAAGCTCCATTATTTTGTACACTAGATAGATTAACTCCTCTAATATTAGTTATTTCTATATTCCATGAGTTTGTTATGTTTGCAGTTCCATTTATAGTTAGTAATTGGCTAAATGCTGCATATCCCACTCCCATAATTACTAATATTGCACATAATCCAATTATTATATAATTTCTTTTATCTTGTTTTGTTTTTAAATTCATCTTTCAGCCTTCTTCCTACTATATTTCAATTTTATCAAAAATAATTTAAGATATAAAGCTTTTTTCTAAATATTCTAAAGAAATAAAAGTAGGAGAAGGAATATTCCAAATACTAAAAGTAGAAAATGATAAAACTAGAGATGAAATTAAAAAACTTGCTTAAAATTTTAAGCAAGTTTTTCTAATAAAATAAAGTTGAACCTAAAAGTATTGCAAGTAAAATATAAAGAACTAATATAATAAGATAATTTGTATTTCCTTGACCACCACAATTAGGTTTTTCACAAGAATTATTCTGCATATCAAAACTCCTTTCTATTTTTAAATCCAAGCTCCTAGTATGATTATTAAAAGAATAAATAAAACAAGTACGATGGCTGCTCCATTATTACATCCACTATACATAATAAATCATCCTCCTTTTTATCTTTCACATTATTTTATGGAAAAAACAAATTTATGTGAGTACTATTATTTAAAATAATTTAAAAATATTGTTTTTTATAAGAAAATTTGCTATTATTGATATGTATGAATGTGGCATACATATGAAAGGAAGCGTTAAAATTGAATAAAAAAATATTAATTGGTTTTAGTGCCATCTTACTATTAACTGGATGTGGAACTGCAACATTAAAAAATGGAAAAAAATTAGTTGCAAAAATGGATGGTAAAAAAATTACAGCAGAAGCATTATATGAAGAACTTAAAACTCAAGGAGGAGCTACAACATTAACTAACATGATTGACGAATATATTGTTAACAAAGAAGTTAAAACTGATGAAGATGCTAAAACATATGCAGAAAATCAAATTAAACAATATAAAGAATCATATGAAAGTTATGGAATGAATTTTACTGAAGCATTAGTAAACGCAGGCTATAGTAGTGAAGAAGCTTTTAAAGAAGTATTAATCTTAGACTATAAGAAAAAAGAAGTAACTGAAAAATATGTTAAAGAAACAATAACTGATGAAGAAATAAATGAATACTACAAAGAAAACATATATGGAGATATTGAAGCTAAACATATTCTAATAAGTCCTAATACAAAAGATGGCATGAGTGACGAAGAAAAAACAAAAGCCGAAGAAAAAGCTAAAAAAGAAGCCGAAAACATCATTAAAAAATTAGACAAAGGAGAAGACTTTGAAAAATTAGCTAAAGAAAAATCTGACGATAAAGGAACTGCCTCAAACGGAGGAAAACTAACTGTTACTTATGGAGCTGTAGTAAATGAATTCTGGGAAGGAACTGTTAGCCTAAAAGATGGAGAATACTCTAAAGAACCAGTAAAATCAGAATATGGATATCACATAATTTATAGAATTAAACAAAAAGATAAACCAAAACTAAGTAAAGTTAAATCTGATATAATAGATAAAATTGTTGAACAAAAAACATCAAATGATACAACATTACAAACAAAAGCTTTAGTTGAACTTAGAAAAAAATATAAATTAAATATTACAGATTCTAAACTAAAAAAATCATATAATAGTTCTGTTAAAAATGCTTTAAATCAAAAAAAAGAATCAAGTAATGATTCAGAAGAATAGTTCGGTTGAACTATTTTTTTAATATAAAATTATCAATTTCTTTTTTTGTATATCCTTTCGAATATAACTTATTTTTCAATTTAAAAACTAGCTCATCACCTTTATATTTTTTACTTAATTTATTATATATTTTTTCAATCTCCTTCGTCATGTCTTTAGATTCTATATTAACACTATCTAACCGATACATAATATCTTCCCTACTGTAACCTAAATTAACCAAATAATTCATTATTTTTTGCCTTAAAATATAAGGAGTATATTTTGTATTAGATTTTATTTTTTTTGCTATTATTTTATCAATCTTACCATTAATAATATCATGATCAATATTATTCAAAGCATCATTAATATATTCTTCTTTAATATTATTACTTTCCAAATATTTTCTTATCTTGTAAGGTCCATCACTAGATAAATTAATCTTATCATTAGTATATGCTTTTGCAAATAATCTATCGTTAATAAGTCCAATTCTTTTTAAATTTTGAACTATTTCATTTATATCATTGTCATCAACCTCAGACTTTTTTAAATACTCGGTAATTTCCTTTTCACTTCTAAGCCTTCGGCTTATCATATTCATAGCTTTATTATAACTTTTATAATAATTTGTATCAGTATTTATCTTTTCAAAAAGAGTATCACTTATATATTTATGAAATAAAAGTCCATTATTAATAATTACTTCCTCATAAGTATTTATAACATCCCCACTATCTAAAATAATTTTATACTTAAACCCAGATTTTTTAATACTTTCAATTTTCATGTTATACCTCCTTAAAATATATAACATTAATCATAAAATTATCCTTACATATAAATTAAATACAATATTCACATTAACAAACTTTTGTTTGTATGTCAATAGAAAAATGATAAAACTAAAATATTTTAAAGAATAATTATATTACCCCTACACATAATAATTAAGAAAGGATGATTATATGAATATAGATATTAGAAGTCATATTTTAAATAATTTTAAAAACACAAGTATAGAGGATATAAAAAACTCAATTGTTGATTCAATTAAAGATGGTGACGACATTACCTTACCAGGATTAGGAGTTTTCTTTGAATTACTTTGGACAAATTCCTCAGAAGAAGAAAGAAAAACAATACTTAATAAATTAAAAAATAATATGTAAAAACTGTGACTATATAATCACAGTTTTTTAGCATCCAATCAGCTCCATAAATTCAGGCTTCTCAAATTTCTCATCTTTATAAATTATTCTATAATGAGAGCCTCTTGATTTTTCACCATTAGAACAATTATTTGAAACTGAATCAAATTCAATAACACCCTCAGTAAACTTAAAAGTATCTCTATTTAAAGTCTTAGAAGATATATAAGTATCACCCGTCGATAAATCAGTTATTTTTTCCTTTTCTAATACTTTTTTCAAATTATATACTTCTTTTCCTTCGTTGTTAAATGCAAGAGCATTAGCTTCATTATTTGTAGTATCATGAACAAATAATTTATTATCAAAAATTCCAAATTTAATATTTCCTATAGCATCAATACCAGATTTTACCATTTTATCATTTACGAACAAACCAGTTTTTATCTGATTTTTATCAGAATAAATAATAGAAACATTTAAAGAAATTTGATTAAGAACTATATCATTTATATTATATCTAGTATATCCACCTTCACATCCAGCCCCAGTTAATGCATTATAATCATTAAGACTTACATCAAATGTACATTCCTCATTTACAGTAGGATATGGATTAATTTTCGTCTCTTGAACCGTACTAGGACTTTCATTTACTGGCTCTGGTTTTTTCACAGAACTAGTAATTACCTTTGTAAGAACTATTAATAATACGATAATAACAAAAATAAGAAAATAAATAAAAATCATTTGTTTGTCTTCCCTTTTCATTCTTCCCACCTCTACTTTAATAATAACATATTTTTTACAAAAAATACAGACTAATTTAGTTTAATTAATGAGCTTACTATTATCTGATATTCATCAAACCTTTTTTCAACTCTACCCTTAATTCTAACTATATCTCCATAAACAATTTTCCTAGTTTGTTTATAAACTTTTGGAAATACAACTAAATCTATTTTTGAAAACTCATCACTAGCAGAAATAAAAACCATCTTTTCTTTGTTCTTCGTTTCTATTTCTCTTAATTTATCTACAAAAACTACAGTTTCTATCTGCTTATCAAAATAACTTTCAATATTATTTAAATCAATTGAATCATATCTTCTTTTGTATTCAGTAACAGGATGATTAGTAAGATAAAAGCCAAATAAGTCTAACTCATATTGCATAAGCTCTTCTTTCTTATACTCACCATTATCTTCAATCTGAGGTTTAAACATATCCTCATCCAAATAAAAACCTATTTCCCCATAATTTGTAATTAATTCAATATTATCCATAAGCGCTTTTCTAGAAATATTAAAACAATCAAATGCTCCAGCTAATATCAAGTTTTCAATTGTCTTAACAGTAACACTATCCCTATAACATCTACTTACAAAATCAAAAATATCATTAAATTTTCTTTTTTTTCTTTCCTCCAATATTATTCTAGTTGCATTCATACCAACATTTTTTATATTATTAAGAGGAAAAACAATATTTCCATCCACTATTTCATAATTATCTGTACTAATATTAATATTAGGACCTACAATACTAATATTATACTTAATACACTCATATATATATTCCTTAGTTTTAAATTCACTATTAATAGCTTGAGAAAGTAAATTTTTCATAAAAATTGCAGGATAATGAGCCTTTAAGTAAGCCATCCTATAAGATATCATAGCATAAGCAACAGAGTGAGATTTATTAAAACCATAATCAGCAAACTTAAATATCAAACTATATATTCTTTTAGCAAGATCCTCATCATAACCCTTTTTTATAGAACCAGCTATAAATCTATCTTTTTCTTTTATCAATAACTCTTCATTCTTTTTACTCATTGCCCTTCTAAGAAGATCAGCTTCTGAAAATGAATAGCCAGCCATAGTACTAGCAATTTTCATTATCTGCTCCTGATATACTATAATTCCATAAGTTGGTTTTAAAATTTCCATTAAATCCTCATGAAAATAATCTATCTTCTCAGTACCCCTTTTTCTTCTTATATATGAATCAATATTTTTCATAGGACCTGGTCTAAATAAAGCAAGAGCAGCAACCAAATCATTAAAAGAATCAGGCTTTAATTTTCTCAAAAAATTAATCATACCAGGTGATTCAAATTGAAAAATCCCAACAGTATTTGCCTTTTTAAATATATTTATTGCTTTTTTATCATCTTCAGGAATAGTATCAAATGTAAGTTCATCTATTTCATCTAGTATATTTGAAATTAAAGTTAAATTCTTTAAACCTAAAAAGTCCATTTTCAAAAGACCAATCTCTTCTAAATAATCTTTATCATATTCAGATATATAAAATTCATCATTCCTATCAAGTGGAAGACACTCATCCAAATCATATCTAGACATAACAACACCAGCTGCATGAAGTGAAGTATGTTTTTTTAATCCCTCAAATTTAAGCGCTATTTTATAAACTTTCTTTAACTCAGGATTTACTTCTAAAAATTTCTTTACTTGAAGGGTATAATTATCTTTTAAATTTTTTCTAGAATCTAACATTTTACTTAAAATATCAACCTTAGATAAAGAAATATCTAAAACTTTAGATACATCTCTTATCGCTTGCTTTGAAGCTAAAGTACCAAAAGTAATAATAAGCGCAACCTTTTTTATCCCATATTTCTTGATACAATATTTCATAACCTCTTCTCTTCTTGTATCTTCAAAATCGACATCGATATCAGGCATTGTTACTCTATCTTTGTTTAAAAATCTCTCAAATAATAAATCATACTTTAATGGATCAATTGTTGTTATATTTAGTACATAAGAAACCAAAGAACCAGCCGCACTTCCCCTACCAGGGCCAACTAATATACCATTATCTTTAGCATAATTTATATAATCCTTTACAATTAAAAAATAATCACAAAATCCTAAATTTTTAATTACTGCAAGTTCTTCTTTTAACCTTTCAGCATACATTCTAGGAGCCTTTAAACCAAATAATTTCTTCATTCCTATAATACATTCTTGCTTTAATAATTCATATGAATCATCATTAGTATATATAGGTAAAAGATCATTATGCATTTTTATATTAACATCACACAATTCTTCGATTATGGAAGTATCTTCATTCTTTAATGGTAGTAAACTACAATTAGTAAAATCATCATTAATTTCCAAATAGTTTTTACCATCTTTTATTGCTTTTAAATATTTTAAATATTTTTCATCTTCTTTATATATACATAATATCTCATGCATATATAATTTATTATTTATTTTAATTCTAGACTTTTCTTCGCTGTTTTTATATGATACATATAAATCTTTATATATTTTTTTTAATTCATTATATCTTATCTTACTTTCAAAAGGAACAATACATATTAAATCATCACTATACTCATCTAAAGAATTAATATTAAAAACACCTTCTGATTTTAATGTGGTTAGTTTTATTAAATTTTTATAGCCATCATAATTTTTGGCATATAATACTATTTTTTCCGGCAAACTTATCTCAAGTCCAATTATAGGTTTAATACCATTTTTTTTACACTCTTTATAAAATTCAATACACCCATACATATTATTATCAGTAATAGATAAAGATTTTATATTATTTTCCCTAGCAGTCTTTACTAAATCTTTTATTTTTATCATACTATGTAATAAATAATTATTAGTTTTTATATTTAAAGGAACCACTCTACCACCTTCTTTCATTATTCTACTATATTTTTATACATTTTTGAATAATTTAAGGCAAAATATTTGACATGTTCCAAGTTTTGTGGTAAAGTTATAAAGCAAGAAAAACTTTAAGGAGGGATATTATGGCAAACAATAAGACTGATAAAAAACCTTTATTTGGAAATCGTCGTTCACATGCTTTAAATGCTACTAAACATACATTTGGTTTAAATTTACAAACTATTACTATTAATGGTAAAAAATATAGACTTTCTGCTCGTGAAATAAGATCTCTTAAGAAAAAAAATGCTATTTAAAAAAATCTCCAAAATGGAGATTTTTTATTTAAAACTTCTAGGGACCTGACTACCAATAACAGGTTCATTATTTTTCGAACCTTTTCTAAGCTTATTAAAACCCCTATTATTTTTAAAAAACATGTTCTTAAGATTTATTATAATTGTTTTTAATTTATTTTCCTTTTTTAAACTATATTTCCCCATAAAATCCCTCTCTAATAGGTATTATACGAGTCACATTATTTTTTGTCAAATTTACAAAAAAGGAAGTAAAACATTACTTCCTACTTTATTATAAAACTAACACCTTTTTTTTCATTTTTAACTATTACATTTAATCCTAGAAAAGAAAGTGTTCTTTGTACAATAGATAACCCAAGTCCTGTCTTTCCATTTATACCTTTTGTATATGGAGTAAAAACATTATTTATAATATTCTTATCAATACTGGGCCCATCATTGTAAAAGATTATATGATGGTTTTTTACGGTTATCTTAATTTCATTGTCAGCATATCTAATAAAATTACTTAAAATATTATCTACTATCGCTTCCCATAAATCATGATTGCCAATAAATGCTGTTTTTTTATCTAAAATATCTATTTTCCATTTAATATCTGGCCTAGTAATTTTAAACTTTTTAACAGACTCTTGTAATATGTCGACAATATTAACTTTGCCATTCTTAAAATCGTCCATATCTTTATAATAGGTTAATTTATTTAAATATAATAAGGAGTGTACTTTTATTTCTAATTTATTTACTTCTTGTTTAATTATTTCTAATCCTTTATCTTTTTCTTCTATACCGTCTTCTATAGCTTCTACATAAGATTTTATAACAGTGAGAGGAGTTTTAAAATCATGTGAAATATTTTGATACATTTGATTTTTATATTCTTCGCCTTTTTGAAGAGTGATTTTCATATCGTCGATAGCATTAGATAATACCTTAAGTTCATCATCAACTTTAAAATAATGTTTTTCCTTATAATTATCATTATCAAGGTTATCTACTTTTTCTTTTAATATTAGTATTTTATCTGCAAGTGATCTACTCCACCACGCAATAATTGATATAATTAGAAGGAGCGTCACAATCAATATTGGAAACAGTGTCTTTAGTAAATCACCTTTTAATTCTTTTAAATAAGTATCATCTGTAATAGCAATAATTTTATAACCATTATCTTCTTGTTTAGTATTATAATAATAAAACTTATTTTTAAATTTAAATTTACCTTGATTATATATTACTTTATTTAAAATTTGTTTAGTATCTAAATCAATAACAGAATCTATATTACCAGATGTATAAATATTATCATTATTAACATATATATAAGCTACCAAACTATCAATTTTTTGATTATTAAAGTCATTTCTAACTACATCTAAAGGATTTTTCAAATACGAAAAAATTGCCTTTTCATATATTGGAACTAATGATTTAGGAAGTACTATAGCTACACTTATGTATATAATAGTAAATACAACTGCAACTATTGCAAGTAACTGACGATACAAATTATGCTTTAAATTCATGATAGTCTATACCCATATCCATATATTGTAATAAGTCTAAGTTTAGGCATCTTTTTTCTCAGTCTCCTTATTAAGTCATCTACCACCCTATCACTTCCAAAATAATCATTACCCCAAACCTTTTCTAATATATTACTTCTACTAAGAGATTTATTCTTATTGTTCAAAAACATTACTAATAGATCGAATTCTAAAGTAGTGAGAGAGAGCTCTTTAGTTTCATCTAATACTTGTCTTCTATCTAAATCAACTATATATTTTTCATATATTATTTTTTCAGTATCTTTACTATATGTCCTCTTAATTAAATTGCCTACTCTTAAAACTAATTCTTTAGGAGAGTAAGGCTTTGTTACATAATCATCACTTCCAAGTTCTAATCCCATAATCTTATCTAAATCTTGATCCCTAGCCGATGTAAATATTACTGGAACATTACTTCCACTTCTTATTTTCTTGATAATGTCATAACCACTTATATCATCACCTAACATTATATCAAGTATCCATAAATCAAAATTATCTTTTGTGTGATTTAAAGCATCTTTTCCACTGTAATAACTTTGGATCTCATAGCCTTCCCTTTCTAAATAAGATTTAATTAGATTATTTAAATTTATCTCATCCTCAACTAAACAAATTTTATACATATCATCACCTTTAATTATACTATATCACTTTTTTATTCATATATCATCTCCTTTTCACAATTAATTCTACTCTTTAAATATGAGTAAAATATGTTTAAAATATGTGAAATTATGGTAAAACAAAACTCCACATAAAGTGAAGTTTAATTTATTTTTTAAGAATATCCATAGCTCTTCTCATTCTTAAGTCATATTTAACAATATCAAGTCCACCAAAATTCATTAAGAACTCTTCCTCTGAAACCCCATACTTTTCAGCAAGTACTTTAGCTTCTTTTTTAGCCTCGTCATCAGTTATTTCAATTTTCTCTTTATTAGCTATTTCTTCAAGCATCAACCTATATACAACACGTTTATTTGCTTCTTCTTTCATTTGTCCTTTTAAAGCACTTTCATCAGAATTAGTAAATTGATAGAACTGTTCTAAAGTAATACCTTGCATTTTTAAATGATCAGAATAATCCTTAATCATTCTATCAAGCTCTTCGTTAATCATTACCTCTGGAACATCTACCTTAGTATTTTTAGCTGCTGCTTCAAGTAAATCATCTAAATATTTATTCTCATTTTCCATTTCCTTACGAGCTATTATATTTTCTTTAACAGTCTTCTCAAGCTCTTCTTTATTAGTTATACCTTCCATACCTAGATCATCAAAGAAATCCTTATCAAGTTCAGGAACGCTATCTTCCTTAACTTCAATTACCTTAACTTTAAATACAGCATCTTTTCCCTTCAAATCCTCGGCATGATAATCTTCTGGGAAAGTTACCTTAACATCTTTTTCATCTAAAGCTTTTAATCCAATTAACTGATCTTCAAAACCAGGAATAAAAGTACCACTACCTATTTTTAAAGAGTAATTTTCTCCTTTACCACCTTCAAAAGGCTTACCATCAACAAAACCCTCAAAGTTTATAACAGCAATATCTCCAGAAGCTATTTTACCTTCCTTAATGACATCTTCTGCATATCTATTTCTCATATTATCAATAGACTCTTCTATTTCTTTTTTAGTTGCAGTCGCTTTAGCTTTTTTTACACCCAAATCAGTGTATTTACCTAACTTTACTTCAGGTCTCATAGTTAAAACAAATTTTAAAACAATTTTCTTCTCATCGATAGACTCTATATTAATGTCAGGTCTAGCAACTAACTTATCTAAAATATCTTTATTTTCACTTATTACCTTATCATAAGCTACATATATAGCCTCATCGGCAGCATCCATAAATAAAGACTCAATACCATATCTTTTAATAAATACATCTTTAGGCGCTTTACCAGGTCTAAAACCATCTATCTTAGCTTTTTTATTATTTTTCTTAAAAGCCTTATCTAAACATTCTTCCCACTCTTTACCTTCTAATTCCATTTTTATTTCTTTTTCATTTTTACTCATAAAAATTCCTCCTATTAAATCCAAACACCAAAGGCAATAGCTGCCATACTAAGTATTAATCCTATAGACCAAAACAGCCTTACAACATCTACTTCAGACCATCCTAATTTTTCAAAATGATGATGAAGAGGTGCCATCAAAAATACTTTTGTATGAAATTTACTAATAGCAATCCACTGAATAATAACACTAAGAGTTTCAATAACAAATACTAAAGCCACAATAACCAAAGTAATCTCGTGATTAGTTATTATCGCAACAGAAGCTAAAGCAGCTCCAAGTGCAAGTGATCCAGTATCACCCATAAATATCTTAGCAGGATGACTATTATATACCAAAAATCCAATCAAAGCACCAACTAAAACAAAACAAAATACAGCAATTCCCTCATAACCGGTAGCCCATCTAGCTCCCCAGGTTATAATACCAAAAGCTAAAAACGCAATTGCAGAAAGACCCCCTGCAAGTCCATCTAAACCATCAGTAATATTAACCGCATTACTAGTAGCAACCAGAACAAATAATAAAAACATACCATACATAAATCCCATGTCAATCTTAATGCCAAGAGTATGTATATTCAAAGTTGGATCATTACCACTACTTAAAAATATATAGAAAAATATTAAAGCAATAACAATCTGAAGCGCAAGTTTTGTGAAAATAGAAAGACCATCATTATTATGTCTTTTTATGATCAAATGATCATCAGTAAAACCAAGAAGTGCATAAGCTAAAAACACAAATAAAACTATAAATAGATTAGTTGAAAATTCCACTTTATGAGTAAGCATTAAAATAATCATAATCAAAATTGTTGGAATAATAAAAATTATCCCACCCATCGTAGGTGTACCAGCTTTAGACAAATGCCTTTTACCCAAAGTAGAACTTACTGATTGACTTATTTTCTTTCTATTAAAAAGTTTAATTACAAAATATCCAAATACTACAGAAAATGAAAAGCCAAGCATAATTGCCATAATAGCCTTAGCAAGTATTAACATATCATCATCTCCAAGCCATTATTAATTATATCATCTTTTTTAATATTTTAAAATAGTTCTAAAAGCTCATCAAGATGATCTATTACCAAAAATCCTTTTCCATCCATATCTAAATCAAATCTAACACCGATTCCCCCAGCTTCTTTCCATTCATTCAAATTAACAGGATAATCATCAACTAAGATAGAAAATCTTGCATTAATCATTTTTGTCTTAGAAATTGATTTAGGAACAGGTATTATAGTAACATCTCTTAAATATTTTCTAATAAATTTAACTTTTTGAATAATCTCATTCATAGAATTTACATGAGTAAGTATAGCCACATTAAACTTGCCACTACTCATTATTTTCTTAATATTTTCCATAGAATTATTTATTATTTCACAGTTTTCAAGTACATGTTGCCAATCTAAGTTTTCATAAAACTCTGTTACTTTTTCAATATTACTTTTATCAATTTTAGCTTCATCTAACATTTTATATGTTATCTCAATAGTATTACAAATAACACCATCAAAATCTATATATAAATTTTTCATAAAACCACCATCACAAAAAATAAGGATTTATTCCTTATTTTAAAGCATCGATAAGTTCAGCTTTTTTCATTGTTGAATAACCATTAACATCTTTTTCTTTAGCCATCTTTTTAAGTTCAGAAACAGTTAAACTAGATAAATCTATTTTTTCTTCTTTTTTAGAAGTTTTCTTAGTTTCTACCTTTTTAGTAGTTTCTTTATTAGTAGTTTTTTTAACTTCCTTCTTAGCTACTTCTTTTTTTGCAGTATCTTTCTCTATTGCTTTAGCTGTATAAGCTTTACCATCTAAACCAGCTTTAGCCGCATTTACAAGTTCAGCAAAAGCCTTTGGATTATCTATAGCTATCTCAGCAAGCATCTTTCTATTAACTTCAATACCAACTTTTGATAAACCATTTATAAACTTAGAATAACTAATTTCATTAAGTCTGCACGCAGCATTAATACGAGTTATCCATAACTTTCTAAAATCTCTTTTTCTAGCTTTTCTATCTCTATAAGCATAAGCACCAGAGTGCATAACTTGTTCTTTAGCAGTCTTATAAAGTCTATGTTTACTACCAAAGTATCCCTTAGCTTGTTTTAAAGCTTTTTTTCTTCTAGCACGATGAATTGTTCCACCTTTAACTCTCATTTAAATTCCTCCTTATTTATTAATAGCACTTTTTAATCTTTTATAATCAGAACTAGAAAGTTCACTATCCTGATGTCTTCTTCTACGAGAAGCATTACTCTTATGAGTTAATTTGTGATTCTTATTAGCAGGTTGAAACTTAATAGATCCACCTTTTCTAACTTTAATAACTTTTGCTAAACCCTTATGAGTTTTAGCTTTCACTTTATTAGCCATTAATCTTCCTCCTATTTTTCTTTATTTGGCGCAAGTATCATTGCCATAATACGTCCATCAATTTTTGGATTTTGTTCGATAATTGCAATATCCTTACACTCTTCATAAAAGCGCATAAGAACATCCTTACCTAAATTACTGTGGGCAATCTCTCTACCCTTAAATCTTAAACTAACCTTAACCTTATGACCTTTTTCTAAATACTTTCTAGCATTTCTAAGTCTAGTATTAAAATCATGAACATCAATAGTTACAGAAAGCTTAAATTCTTTCATCTCTAAATTAGCTTCCCTCTGTCTTTTCATATTTTCTTTTTGTTTTTTCTTATTTTCATACTTAAAACGATTGTAATCCATAATTTTACAAACCGGTGGTTTTCCACCTGGATTCATTAAAACTAAGTCAAAACCAGCATAAGATGCAAGCGTTAGAGCATCCTTAATAGGTTTAACCCCTAGTTGCTCACCATTAGGTCCAATTACCATAACCTCTTTAGCACGTATTTGATCATTGATAAATAAATCTCTCTCTCTTGCGATACAAGACACCTCCAAATAATTAAATTAAAAAAGTGAGCAAAAGAATGCCCACTACACCTATTAGTTTATAATTAACTCGGCATTTACCCATCGTCATATCAAAAACAATCGGGTGAGAAGTGAGCACTTCTTCTTTCCTTTTTCAAATTACATGAGTAATTATACACAAAAAATCAATTAAAAGCAAGAGTTTTATTAAAATTTTTGTATATTTTATTATATGTTTTTATTAATATACTAATACATAACTATAAATTTATAATCTTTTTATTACGTATGTTTTCTAAAAAAGATGCGTGTAAGCATCCTTGAATGAATATCTAAAAATGTACATACATTTCGCTTTCGCTACATTCAGCACTTATACACTTTCCTAATGAGAAATAATTGTTTATCAGCAATTACCAGATTCTAGATATCATAATAGGTGTTAGACTAAGTGGACGAT
The DNA here is from genome assembly GCA_964425325.1 of uncultured Muribaculaceae bacterium. GTDB lineage: Bacteria > Bacillota_I > Bacilli_A > RF39 > UBA660 > Coprosoma. The sequence continues at coordinate 112,594 of CAYRLX010000002.1, forward strand.
TATTCAGAACAAACCGAATAGCCACTATTAATAACACCACAGTTCTCAGATGAAGTGCCAAAAACGTACGCAGAACCGTTTGAACCTGTACTCTCATCGTAGAACCCACCACCAAAACAATACGAGCTACTAGAATTATAATAGCAGCCTGGGTTAGAATTGTCTGGTAAATTATTAAATGTTTGGAAATCTCTTATTATTTGTGTGTTGGCTGCAAATGATGTCCCATTATCTGCTCCTTTCATACAATGTTCTGCATTATTATATACAAAACATACATATGAATTAATTATTTCATCATCTACTATATCATGTTTTAAATAATAATTTTTATTTATTTCCTGTTTTAAGTTTCAATTCCATATAATAAGCATCACTTAAATCAACACCTATTATACTATTAGCCATACTAATTTTTTTCTTTGGTGGGACATTTTCAGAATAACTAGCTACAATTTTAGTAATAATTTGTTTATTCTTATCCCTTACAATAATATCATAATTACTTAAATATATATCTTTACCTGTTTCATTAATAATAGTATATGTTATAAGTGAATTCTTACCATCATATGTACAGTTAATATCTTTAAAAGCAATTCCTTTAATTTTTTGTTGTTTAATAAATGTTTTATTTCTATTGTATATAAGATTATCATCTTTTACCTTAGAATTACTACTAATTAATTTAACTAACCCAAAAATCATCAATATACTTATTACACAAACAATTGCAATAAAAAATAATTTTCTTTTCTTTAAAGAATCAGAATTTTTTCTCTTATTTGACCTTCTCCCAATATTTTTAGTATCTTTCTTACTTTTAAAATCTTTCTTTTCCATTTTACTATCACCTACTAAAATAATATCAAATTTTTATAAACAAATCAATTAAACATTAAAGAAGTGTTTGTAAAACACTTCTTAGCTTTTTATGATAGTCTTTAATAGTTATCAATCATTATACTTCTAAAATCACTAATTAATGTTGGTAAATTAACAGTAACTGTTTGCAATGTATCTTCATCCGTAACTGTTGCCGTGTTTCCATCTTTTAAGAACCATGTCATAACATCCTCATTAGTACCATCACCAGCATCACGAATAGATTTCTTCAAGTATTGGAATTTAACTGTGTTGCTACCCTTATTATAGTAATATCTTGTTCTTTCTCTTAGTCCAAAGAATACTGTTAATTCATAGTCACGATACCTTTCTTCAGTAGGAGCACCTAGCAATCCTTCTAGAATATAGGCAAGTGTACCAGTTCTATCAGCACCAATTCGGCAGTGGAATAATAATGAATAATTGTCGTCGCCAGCATTATGAGCCTTAACAAATTCATACATGACTCTAGCAGCAGCATCTCTTGCTAATTTATAATTGGCATAATTGTCAGTGTAATCAATTCCATAATGAATAATTTCAAATACCTTATTGCTTGAACTACTAGGATTACTTGTAATTTTATGAAGACTATCTTCATTAGATGTTACTACTTCACTATCAGCACGTAAATCCATTTCATTATAAATACCCAACTTATTAAGGTATTGTACCGTAGTGCCATCTCCACCCCAAATTTTTTCACTTCTAAATAATTTACCGTACTTAATTGTTCCATCTATCGTACCATCACCATTAGCATCAACCTTAATTCCTCCTAAATCACGAACATTTCTCATCTTATATTTTGCACTATTAGGAGCTGTATTATCGATTGATATAATTCTTCTTTCACCCAATGGTTTAACATAACCGTTTTTAGAAGAATCTGATGCAGATTCCCAGTAATATACTTGATTTGGAATCATATTATAAAGTTTTCCATTATTAGCTGTTACATATGTAGCAAGTGGTCCTCTAGTTTTAGTAGAAACATTATATTCATAAACATTAACATTACCTGTGACACCAGTATCATATTGTTTTGGTTGGTCACAGTAATTAGTATAACCACTACTATAATTAACCTCTGTATCTCTATTATCATTTTCAAAGTATACACATTTATTAGTGTTTAAATTATTAGTCATATATGAATCAAATGATGAATGATTAGAATCGCTTTGACCAGCATCCCATGTACTAATATTATCAAAATATGTTCTCATTGCTGTTGACATAGTATCAAATTCAACTATATTCATTACTCCATCAATTGATGCATAAGGAACTTCTATAACCGGTCTTACACCAGAATTACTAGAAGCAATAGCCACATTACCAAGTTTCTTATTAGCTGCAGCTCCATCAATTCTATATACATAAGTAGCTGAAGATGGAGTTTCAAGCCAATAATTAGACCTACAACCACTAGTATATGAAGGAGTATTTTCTAAAAGGAATGTGTAATTAGCAAGTTCATTTGTCGTTCCATTAATACTTGAACTCGTAGCTGCTTTTATTTCATCTAAAGTAGCAAATCTTGCAGCTTTTTCCGTATAAGTAAAATCACTTGCCAAAGTCGCCGTTCCATTAGAAATGCTTCTTGGCTCCGTATAGATATTTACATTTGTCCACTGACTAGTAGTTGGAAGCTCTCCCATAGCTGTAGTAGGTCCACCAGAACCATATGCTATAGCTGTAGCACCACATACAGCAGAAGCATTACCACCAACTTGAGAAGTGTTATTAGAAAATATAAATACTGCATTACCATCATTTGAATTTGTTAAATAATAGAATCTTTCATTAGTCGCATCATAAGTTCCATCACCATTAACGTCACAGTCAAACGCATCCCCTGCACTTAATGAATCACCAGAAGGAATTTGACCAAACTCAGTATTACCAGATGAATGTAAAGTAGTTGCAGGTCTACATACAGTTACCTGACTTGTATAATGTGCGTAATAAGTTACATCATCATCAACTACTGTTGTTGTAAGTACTCTTTCACCGCCAGTAGCCGCTGTAAACCATCCTAAGAATGCTGCATCTGTTTTAGTAGCTGAAGGCATTTCACCAACAGTTCCAACTTCTGTATATGTCTTAGTATTAGGATCTCCTGCTTTTATAGTTCCACCATTCGTTGTAGCATTAAATGTTACAGTATAATTAACAGAAGTATCAACTAAATAAGCAACATCATAAGTAACACCTTCAATTGTTTCAGTATCATGAGTAATAACTGCCGTTCCATGAGAAGTATAAGCCTCATTACTAATAGCTTTTGCTGGATTATTACCATTTCCACCTTTAAAGATACCATCATATATTGTAACAGGCTTACCAGAAACAGTTTCCAAACCATAGGTTTTTCCTTGCAAAACAGGTGAAGTTGTATCAATTGTTCCATCATCAGAACCAATCGTCATTGTACCATTATTCTTAGCTGCAGCATTATTTTTACTGACAATTGTTCCACCAGTTATATTTACTGTTCCCGCATTATTTGTAACACATGATCTACCATTTTGAGAAGCAGTTTGTGAATTATTCTCCAAATAAGCAGTTCCACTAATATTCGTAGTACCACCATCATTATATATTGCCTGACCCTTAAATGTATTACTTCCTTTTATTTGTCCGCCAGATACATTTAAAATGCCACCCTTAACATTTATTACTGCTGCCTTAGAATTACAAGTAAGTAAACCACCAGTTATATTTACTGTTCCGCCTTTAATTTCAGCAACTTTATGTTCTGTTTCGTTTGCACTATTATAAGTAAGTGTTCCACCAGAAATATTTAAAGTCGAACCAGCAATATTTTCAATAATATATCCAGCTGATGAATACAAATTACCATTTATAATATCTAATTTTCCTTTATTTATAAATAATGAAAATGTACCAGTATTAGTTGAAACAGTATATGATCCTATATCTAATTCTACCCATTTGTTACTTGGTATTGTTGTAGCCTCAGTCACAGTAATATCTTTTAATATTGTAACAGTTGTTTTAACACCTGAAGTAGGAACAGCCGCAATAGCTTCAGCAAGAGTTTCATATTTTTGTTCACCTATCTGAGCCTCATAATCAACATACGTCCATTTTGCGTAGAAATCTGTAGTACTACTTGTAACAATTGTCTGTTCAGTTACCAAAGTATCAAATGTAGACTCTTCATACCAACCGTCAAATGAATAACCAGTGTATGTAGGGGTTGGCAAAGTGCCAACCATACTTCCTGGCACAAATTCTAACGTAGTTGGAGTAACTGTTCCATCTCCTGGATGAAGTGTTACAACAACATTTTCAATCCATTTAGCATAATAATCTGTATTACTTGTAACTACAGTCTCTGAAGTTACTAAAGTATCAAATGTAGACTCTTTATACCAACCTGCAAATGTATGCCCAGCATATGTTGGTGTTGGAAGTAAATCCCCGACAGTACTACCCTGAGCAAGAGTTATAGTATTCGGAGTAACTGTTCCATCTCCTGGATGAAGTGTTATTGTAACGTCTTCTACCCATTTAGCATAATAATCTGTATTACTTGTAACTACAGTCTCTGAAGTTACTAAAGTATCAAATGTAGACTCTTTATACCAACCTGCAAATGTATGCCCAGCATATGTTGGTGTTGGAAGTAAATCCCCGACAGTACTACCCTGAGCAAGAGTTATAGTATTTGGAGTAACAGTAGCATCCTGTCCAGGATGAAGTGTTATTGTTACATTCTCAGCCCAATGAGCATAATAAGTAACATCATTATTAACAACTGTACTTGAAGTAATTTCTGTACCACCTGTAGGATCAGTAAACCAACCTAAGAATGTATAACCTGTTCTAGCAGCTGGTTCTCCAAGTTCACCAACCGCACTACCTTTTATAACATTTTGAGTAGTAGTTTGTGCGCCTTGATAATTAGGATCCAACGTTACTGTTGCTAATTTTTCTTCAAGTTTAATATATAAATTACTTAATGTACCTTTAAAAAATCTTTGAGCACTTGTTGCACCAGCATTAGAAGGTGCAGCACCGAACCAAACATTTAAATCAAACTCTGGATTATATGATTCTAAAGTGTTTAATAAAACTTTAGCTCCCCCATTTATGCTGTAATATATTTCATCATTAATTCTATATATTTTAACACTTTGAACATCACTAGAAGCAACTGTATATTCTTCGTTAGCACTAAGTGTTTGTCTTGATTGAATTAGAAAATCATCTGTAGTATTATTTCTTCTAAACACCACTCCTGGATATTTAAGAGTAGTAGTATTTACTTCTGCCTTAGTATTCATTAAAGTAGCTCTATCAGCCTGACCAGTAGTAGAATAAGACACTATTGTAAAGCCTATTTCATAATCTTTACCATGATTAGTAGCATTATATAAAGCTACGCCAGTATCAATATATTTTTTAGAACTTAAAGTACTTTGTGTATAGTCTATATTTGAACCAGTTGGATTAATCGTACTTATGCAGTCTCCATTTTCTCCATTTGCTAAGCCAGATGAAGTAAAATTACACTCACCAGGTATATAAAATACATATGGAAGTTCATCTGACCCAGTCCAATGAGCATATAAAGTAGTACTTGCAGTTATAATAGTACTTGCAGTTACTTCAGTACCATTTATAGGATCAGTATACCAACCAGAAAACTCACGGCCAGTATATGTAGGAGTTGGGAGTTCACCAATAGCTTTTCCTTTTCCAACAGTCTTAGAAGTTGGGCTAACAGATGCTCCTGTTCCATTAGCATTAAAATTAACTGTAAGTTCTTCAACCCATTTAGCATAATAAGTTGCATTACCAGTTACTATAGTATTTTCAGTAACTTGCGTAGTGTAATCAACATTATCAGTATACCAACCATCAAATATATAACCAGTTTTCGTTGGAGTTTCAAGTGGCCCTAATACATCACCTTCAGTTCGATCAAAATCTGTTACACTACTTCCACCATCTTCGTCAAATTCTATATGAAATTGCTGTTTCTTTTTATAACCCTCTATAGCATAAGAAGGAATTTGAATTACAGGTCTAGCTGTATTCACACTCTCTGCATCCGGAGCAGTAGTAGCAATTAAAGACTCTGTATGTATTCTGTATAAAGTATCATTATATTTTTCAATCCATATTCCAGCCCTTCCTAAATTATTATTATGAAATCTACTATTTTCTAAGAAAAACTGACAAGTAGAAAAATTTGTTCCACCAGAATAAGAACCACAAGCTTCTTTTATATCTTCACGATTTATAAATCTCGTTACATTTCCATTCATACTTATAAGACCGTTATTATCCCAAAGTGATGAAGTTGGAAGATAATTTATAGCCGTATCATATACATAACTACCTCTTGTTTTAGAAGAGTCCATTTGTCCGTTTTCATCAAAACTTGTAAAGTGAACTAAAAAACTATTATAA
>CAYRLX010000003.1:0-108746 GCA_964425325.1 uncultured Muribaculaceae bacterium
TTGCTAGACAACTTCTTAATCATGGTCACGTAACTGTTAATGGTAAAAATGTTAATATTCCATCTAATCAAGTTAAACCTGGAGACACTATTTCTTTAGCTGAGAATGATAAGGAACTTGCTATTGTTAAAGCTTCTTTAGAGGCATTAAATAACAGAGTTGAATATGTATCATTTGATGAGAAAAAAATGGAAGGAACTTTCGTTAGACTTCCAGAACGTAGTGAACTTAATGCTGATATAGATGAGGCATTAGTAATCGAATACTATAACAGATAAGAGCTTTTTAGCTCTTTTTTTGTTTAATAAAAGAACTTAGTTTTTTTAGTTCTTATTTAATTTTTCTATATTTTTTATTCAATACATAAAAAACTATAATTTATGGTAATTATAGTTTTATTTATTTAGTAATTCTAATTGACTAATATTTACTTTTTTGTATATTCCAGTGACAGTTTTGTCGGTATTTGATGGACTTTCTGTTAGTGTTCCGTCATTATTTATAATGTATTCTATTTTAGTTCCTTCTGGGCATTGAGAACTATTTGCGTCACATATTAGTATTATATTATTTCCTTTTTGTGTATATGTTCCGCTTTGAGTAGCTCCATCACATCCTGTTGAATATGTACTTTTGAATGTTCCATTTTCTGATAAATAAATTTCTCTCGATCCTTTAATACAATTATCATCTACTTTTTCAGAATTAGCTATTGTTCCTGTTTTATAATATCCAAATACGCTTTTGGTTGCTTTTGATTCTAGTTCTTTATTATTAATTTGTTTTTCTAATTCTTTTACTTTCTCATTTGTTTCTTTATTTAATTTTTTTATTTCTTTATTTTCTTTTCTTATAGTATACGCATAATAACCTAATACACCGCAACACACAAGCAAAATAATTATTAATAAAGTAATTAATGCTTTTTTCATTTTAATCTCCTTTCTATTATTAATTATAAATAAAGAATAAAAAAAAGCAAGTTACATTTTCGAAAGTTATAATTAATTTACATTTTATTACAAAAAAAACAGCTAATACTTAGCTATTTTTTGTATTCTTATTTGATTATACCTATAAAGTATTTTTTCTTTCCTCTTTTTACAACTAATACTTCATTTTCTATAGCTATATCTTTAGTTATTATAAAGTTTTCATCTGTTATTTTTTCTTCATTAATTGTTATACTACCAGCTTTTACAAATTCTCTGGCTTCTCTTTTACTTTGAGCTACTTTTCCTTCTGTAAGCATAGTTATAATGTCGGTGCTATTTTCTGTTTCAAATGTAGGCATTTCTTTAAATACTTCTTCAATATCCTTTTTAGTTAGTTCTTTTACTTTTCCATTAAATAGAGCTTCTGTTGTTTTTATTGCTTTTTCATATTCTTCTTTGCCTCTTAGGTCGGTAATAAATTCTTTAGCTAGTGTTTTTTGAGCTAGTCTTTCTTCTGGTTTTTGATTATGCTTTTTCATTAATTCTTCTATTTCTTCTTTATTTAAGAATGTATAAACTTTTAAGTACTCTTCTACTTTTTCATCTGATGAGTTAATTAGATACTGATATATTTCGTAACTTGATGTTTTTTCTTTATCTAACCATAAGGCGTTTCCTTCAGATTTTCCAAATTTATTTCCGTTTGCATCTAGTATTAATGGCATTGTAAAGGCATATGCTTTTTTATTTAATTTTTTATTTATAAGATCTATTCCTGTTGTAATATTACCCCACTGATCTGATCCTTCTACTTGCATTATGCAGTTTTTTGTTTCATATAAATGCATAAAGTCATATCCTTGGAGTAATGTGTAAGTAAATTCTGCGAAGGTTATTCCTGTGTCTAGTCTTCTTTTAATTATATCTTTGTTTATCATGTAATTGACATTTATATATTTTCCTGTATCTCTTAGGAAGTCTAGTATATTCATATCTTTTGTCCATTCATAATTATTTACTACTTCTACGTTTCCATCGAATATTTCTTTTACTTGATCTGTTAGTTTTTTTGCATTTTCTAATATGGTTTCTTTAGCTTGTATTTCTCTTTCGGCAGTCGGTCTTGGGTCTCCTATCATTCCTGTCGCACCACCTATTAATAGAATTGGGTGATGCCCTTTTTTAGCTAAACGTTTTGCGGTTAATAATGATGAATAATGTCCAATGTGAAGTGAGTCTGCTGATGGGTCAGTTCCCCAGTAAAATGTAACTTCTTCATTATTTAGTTTGTCTTCTAAATCCTCTCCTGCTTCATCTTTTATTAGACCTCTCCATTTTAACTCTTCATATAATTTCATTTTGTTTTTCCTTCCTTTTTATTTAATGTTTCTCTATATTCGTCCATTAAATTAATTATAATTTTTTTAATTTCTTCTAATCCTTCTTCATCGAAGGCTTTTGCATACATTTCTAAATTTAATTTATATGCTAAATCAGCTAGGTGTTCTATTTCATCATATGATATTAATTTATCATATAATATATCTTTATCATGGTGTATTTCAGAATATTTTATTAGACTTTCATTTACATAATCTATAAGTTTTTTTGCTAAAGAATAAACTGTACCATAACCAGTTTGTTTATAGTCTTTATCTACTATATTTCTCATTATATGTTCTTCTGAAATTGATGTAAATCCTTCTTCTAGTCCAACGCCTCTTTCTCTTATAAGATCTTTTTCTACTTCTTCATTGAATGATAGTTTATAGTATCTTTGTATTAGCCCGCTATTATTTTCTAAGAGGTTTGCTATTACTCTATATTCATTTTCATAACTTTTTACCATGTGACAAAGTTCGTGTATTAAAACAGCTTTTTTATTTGTGCTTTTAATATCAAAGTCTTTAACTAAAACTACTCTTTTTATATCGGCTATTTCATATCTTTCATTTATTTTTTTTATTATTGGTTTACTTGTATATATTCCTGAGCTTCTTCTTAAATCGTTTTCTGTTACTAGAGTATCATTTTCTAACATATCGTTTTCTTTTAAATATTCGTAAATATCTGGCGTGCTTATTATTTCAGTATTTAAAAACGCATTATAAATTATATCTTCATTTCCATAATATTTTACTAGTTCTATGTATACTTTATTTAAAAATTCACTGATTTCTTCATCATAATTATATTTTTTTACTATATCATTAAAATCGAACATATTACTCCTTTATGTTTGTTACAATATCTACACTAGAACTAGTTCCTATTCTAGATACGCCTTCTTTGATAAGCTCATTCATTTGTTCATAAGTTTTAATATTTCCGCTTGCTTTTATTTCTAATACATCATTTTTATGTTTTTTTATGGTTTTTATATCTTCTATATTAACTCCTCTTTTTCCATAGCCTGTGTTAGTCTTTATAAAGTGGACAAATGTTTCGTTACATATTTCTGTCATTTTGATTATTTCTTCTTCTGTAAGTAGTGATGTTTCAATAATTACTTTTAATGTTTTTCCATCGATGTCATCTCTAATTAATTCTATTTCTTTTTTTACATAATCGTAGTCTTTATCTTTTAGGGCTCCTACATTTATCACCATATCTATTTCATCCGCACCATTTTCTACAGCGTCTATCGCTTCAAATGATTTTACTTTTGGGGTATTCATTCCTAGTGGAAATCCTACTACCGTGCATACTCCGATGTTAGTGCCCTTTAAAGCTTCTTTTGCGAGTGTTACGTAATATGGGTGAACGCAAACATTTTCAAAGTTGTATTTTATGGCTTCTTCACATAATTTTGTTATGTCTTTAGCAGTTGCATCCATTTTTAAGTTTGTATGGTCAATATACTTTCCTATTTCCATAATATTCCTCCTTTAATTAAAAAAATACTATAAACATAAGGACGAAAACTCTCGCGGTACCACCTTATTTCATAGTATTTTCTATGCATCTTTAACTCTATAACGGCGAGGCCCGATTTGACTCTGAATATGTATTTTATTATTAAATTTTGACTAGTTTTCATCATCCACTAGTTTTCTTATTACCTATTTTAATAATTACTTATTATTCTTCTTTGTCAATTAACAATAATTTAACATATGTTTTTTATATTGTCAAATGTTTCGCTGTATTTTAAATACTCTTTTGTTTTTGATATTTATTAAATAGTGTGATTATTTCTTCTTCTGTTAGTTCTTTTTTATTTTTTAATTCCAAATATTGTTGAAAAAATTCTTCGTATTTATCATAATCTACTTCTTCAAATCTACCTAGATATGCGTTTATGTGGTTGATAAGTGAGTTTCTAATTTCAGTTAAATCTTCTTTATATAGTGTTAAATCTATATCTATAATTTTTAAATTTGGAAATTGTTCCTTTAATTTAAGCGCTCTTAAGTAATTTAAATTAAGTGTTTTACTTCCATCTGTTAGGCAAAATATTCCTATGGGATTAAAACCTTCTAATAATATTTCGCTATAGTCTTCGCACTCTTCTTCTATTTTTTCTATTGAATCAATTCTAGGTATTATGCTTTCTACTACATCATCATTATTTTTTGAAGTTATGTCTGTATGAGCATCTTCTTTTGATGCACATATAATGTTTTTTGGTTCCATTATAAATCCATAACCTTCTCTATAGGTTTTCGTGTGTCTTGGTGTTAGTAATGAAGTTGGTGTATATTTTTTTTGCTTTTTTTTATCGTAGTTTGTAAAACTTACTGAATAGCATAATAATTTAAAATAATCTCCTTTTTTATAATCATCTATACTAGTTATTTTTGTAGTGAAGTCTTCTAATATTATTTTTTGTAATTTTATTAAATATTCTTTTATTATATCTATATCTAGTTTTTTAAATAATAAATCTAATTCTACTTCATATTTGTTTATTTCTTCTTTAGGTAAAAAATAGTTTAAGCTCTTTATAATTTCTTCTTTTTCCTTTTTTAATTCATTTATCTGTATTATTTTTAAACTTATTTTTGATAGGTTATATATTATTTCAAATAACTTTTTTACTTCTTCTTTATTCTTTGTTTTTATGTATTCTTTACAGAAATCACTTGTTCCTTTTATGTTTAAATCTTCTAGTTCTAGATCTTCATCTATTTCTTTAAAAAGTTCGTGGTAATCGCCTCTTACTTTTATATACTCTTCTTCATATTTTTGAAATTTTTCTTTTAAAATTGGATCTATTTCTTTTATTTTACTTATAATGTATAGTAAATTTTCTAATTTCAATGAACTATCTAATAGATTTTCAAATATATCAAGCATGTTTCCTCCTCATGAAATAAAGGCTTTAATAGCCTTTATTTTACAACGATATTTACTAGTTTATTTGGAATTGATATTACTTTAATAATTTCTTTATCTTTAGTAAATTTTTTTGAATTTTCATTATTTAGAGCTTTTTCTTCCATTTTTTCTTTTGTGGAATCTGTCTTCATTATTTCTTTTCCTCTTACTTTACCATTAACTTGAATTACCATTTCATATGTTTTTACTTCTAGTTTTGTCTCATCTACTTCTGGGTATTTTTCATTATGAACACTTGGTGTATGACCTAACATTTGCCACATTTCTTCTGTGATATGTGGTGTGAATGGAGCTAGTAATAGGGTTAGGCTTTCTAGGTAGTGTTTTGGTATTATTAATCCTTCATTTGATTTTTTAGTAAGTATATTAACGTATTCCATAATTCTTGCGATAGATGTATTCATTTGGAAGTTTTCAATATCAATTCTTACATTCTTTATTGTATTATTTAATACGAAGTCAATGTCTTCGAATGTTTCTTCATTTTCATTTCCATCATAATTTTCTACTAGTCTATATACTCTTCCAATGAACTTGTCTATGGCTTTTATTCCATCATCACTCCATGGACCTCCATCTTCATAGTTAAATCCAAACATTAGGTATGCTCTTAAAACATCACTTCCATATTTTTCTATGAATTCGTCTGGTGATACTGTATTTCCTTTCGATTTACTCATCTTTCTTCCTTGTGGATCTAGAATCATTCCTTGATGTATTAATCTTTTAAATGGTTCGTCAAAACTTAAGTATCCCATGTCTCTTAATGCTTTTGTGAAAAATCTCGCATATAAAAGGTGCATACAAGCATGTTCTACTCCACCAATATAAACATCTACTGGAAGCATTTTGTCTACTACTTCTTTAGAGAATGGCTTTTCTTTATTAAATGCGTCTGGGTATCTTAAGTAGTACCATGAGGAACATACAAATGTGTCTAGTGTGTCGCATTCTCTTTTTGCTTTTCCTTTACATTTTGGACATGTACAGTTTACAAATTCTTCTGATTTAGCTAGTGGGCTTTCTCCGTCTGGTGTAAATTCTACGTTATATGGTAGTTTTACTGGTAGGTCTTCTTCTGGAACTGGTACCATACCACATTTATCACAGTATATTATTGGTATTGGAGCTCCCCAATATCTTTGTCTTGAAACTAGCCAGTCTCTTAATTTGTATGAATTTGTTTTCTTTCCTTTTTTTAGTTCTTCTAATCTTTTTGTTATTTTTTCTTTTGCTTCATTTCTATTAGTTAAATCGTTTAATATATCTGAATTTATGTATTTTCCATCACCTGTGTATGGTAATTTATCGCTTTCTATTACAGGTATTATATCTAGGTTAAACTTAGATGCGAATTCGTAGTCTCTTTCATCGTGGGCAGGAACGGCCATAACTGCTCCTGTACCATATGTTGCTAAAACGTAGTCACTAATCCAAATTGGAACTTCTTTTCCATTAATTGGGTTTATTGCGTAAGCTCCAACAAAAACTCCTGTTTTTTCTTTTACAGTACTAGTTCTATCTATTTCATTTATTTTAGCGGTTTCATTTTTATAGTTTTCTACATCTTTTTTATATTCTTCTGTAGTTATTTTATCTACTAGTGGATTTTCTGGCGCTAGAACGCAGTAAGTACAGCCATATAATGTGTCTACTCTTGTTGTAAATACATCAAATGATTCATCTGTATCTTTTACAGTAAAGTTTACAAGTGCTCCTTCGCTTTTTCCAATCCAGTTTTTTTGTAAACTTTTTGTTTTTTCTGGCCAGTCTATAGTATTTAATCCTTCCAATAGTTCATCGGCATATTTTGTTATTTTAAAGAACCATTGACTGAGATTTTTTCTAAGTACTGTACTACCGCATCTTTCACACTCTCCACTTATTACCTGTTCATTTGCTAGAACGGTATTACATGATGGGCAGAAGTTTACTGGAGCTTCTTTTTTATATGCTAGGTCATGTTTGTATAGCTCTAGGAACATCCATTGTGTCCATTTATAATATTCCTCTCTACATGTTATTACATCGTTATCCCAATCAAATATTCCTCCTATTGCCTCAATTTGTTTAATCATTGTCTCAATATTTTTTTCGGTACTGTCTTTAGGGTGAATTCCTGTTTTAATGGCATAGTTTTCTGCAGGAAGACCGAATGCATCAAACCCCATTGGATTAAACACATTATGTCCTGTCATTCTTTTAAATCTACCCCATGCATCTGGAACTGAATAGTTATACCAGTGTCCCATGTGTAATTTTGCGCCTGATGGGTATGAAAACATCTCTAATTGATATATTTTATCTTCTCTTTCTTTATCAAATTTATAGATATTATTTTCTTTCCAGTATTTTCTCCATTTTTCTTCTATTTTTTTAAAGTCGTACATTTTACTTTCCTTCTTTCTTTTTATATGCTTTTCCTAAATAGTTATACATCACAAGCATAAGTGTGGTTAATATTATAACACATAATAATAATTTTATTATTAAATTATCAATAAACTCCATTATTGTTATAGTTAGTGCGATTATAAACGAATTTGTCAGTGAAAGTGAATTTGCAAATTTTTTTATATTTAGTTTATTTTTATCTAGCTTATATGCTTTTATAAAAAATTCTAATTGTTTTCCTTTTTTAAAACTTTCTAATCCTTTTTTTCTATTAATTATTACTATGTAATATGTTATATATATTAATATAAAACTTATCATGAATAATACTATGTAATTCATATTTCCTCCTTAGAAAAAAATATTATGAATTATAAGGACGTTTTTGACGTGGTACCACCTTACTTTTCATAATATTTATGACTCAAAATGTTTAACGGTTTTACCCGTCCTATACTTATCATATAGGAAGCTCATAAGTAAGTTCATAATCTCAGCTAAAAAGTTTTCATCGGCCACTTTCTTTCTAAATAGCTTTTAATTATTACTACTCTTAATCTTTGCTTTTAATTATCTCTTGCTTTTCCAAATAATTTTAATAATTCTATAAATATGTTAATAAAATCTAAATATAATTCTAATGCTCCATATATTGGTAAATTTTCTTCTGGAATTATTCCTTCTAATCTTTGTATTTTTTGTACGTCATATGCGGCTAATCCTAAGAATATTATAACTGTTATTACTGATAGAAGCATTTCAAATCCACTTGATTTTAAGAATATGTTAACAATAGAACAAATTATTACTCCAAATAATCCAATTATTAAGTAACTGCCAATTTTAGTTAGGTCAAGTTTTGTAGTTTTGCCAACTAATGCACATAATCCAAATGTAACTGCTGTTATTAAAAATGTATATATGATAGATGTTATTTCATAGACTATAAATATACTTCCAAAGGTTATTCCTGTTATAAAAGAATAAAGTAAGAAGCATATTCTTGCGGTAGTTGGATTCATTTTTGTAATTCTAGCTGAGAGATATATAACTAAGGCAAACTCTATAATTGCGATAAATAAATATGTGTATCCGCTCAATATTTTAGCTAGTGCGATTTCATTTAGTGATATGTAGTATCCTGTCATGAATGTTATTAAAAGTCCTATAAACATCCAAGTAAATACTTTTGATAAAACTTTATTCATTTTTTCCCTCCATTTGTATTATACCATTATTTTTGATAAATAGGTACTATATTTCGTTTATATATTCTAAAAGTCTTAGGAACATTTTGATAGTTTTTTTATCTAATCCTACTCTAGATAGTTTTCTGATTTCTATTCTTTTTTTCTTTATTGATGAATCTCCAAATAATATTTTGTCAATTTTTTCTTTCATTCCAGTTGATATTTGAAGGTCACTGATAATTCTCTCTATGTCTTCATTGATTAATCTTACCGCATCTATTTCAATGTCTTTTCCTTTACATGAAACTGTAAGTTGACCAACTGTTGGAACATCTTTTACTTCTACTATGAAGTCTGGACCATCAACATATGTTTTTAAAGGTAAACTTGTCATATTACTATGAGCTGTAACTTCCTCTGTTCTTTTTGTGTTTCGGAATATAAATTTATAATTTCTCTTTTCTGGAATTATTCCACTTTTTCCTTTTATAGCTCTTACTACAACACTATAATTACTAGGGACATATGTATAGTCTATTTGTGTTAGTAAGTAGTAGTCTTTTCTATATAAGTCACTTTCTCCATCGTCTTCAAACAGTGTATATGAGCTACTTTGTCCTGGAAATATATTTATCTCCATGTTTTCTGGTGGTGTCGTATCATTTATTGTTTTTGGAGTGGCTAGTGGTATTATCGATCCTGCTTTGGCAAATACAGGGTAATCTTCATCTCTAAAGAAATTGGTATATACTTTATCACCTGGAAATTTTTTACCGGTCACAAAGTCATACCATGTTCCTTCTGGCAGGTAAAATTTATGTACTACTCTATTCATGACTGCATCTTTTTTTGTTATGATTGGCGCTATAAAAAGCTCTTCTCCAAAATAATATTCATTTTTATATCTAACATCATCATAATAATCTTGTTTCTTAAAATATAGTGGAATGATTAGACTTTTACCAAATTTATGATATTTATATGCTTCACTATAAATATATGGTATTAGTTTGTGCCTTAATTTTAGGTAGTCTTTTGCAATTGTATATGTTTTTATATCCCACTTCCAAGGTTCTCTTTTATAATATTTTCCTTTATCTACTCCAAATTTCAATATTGGTGAAAAAACACTTAACTGAAGTGATCTTAGGTATAACTCATTATCTTCAGTTCCTTTATAAAATCCGCTTATATCATGTGCTAAAAATGGAGCTCCATTATTGAAACTGTTATTTATATAAAATGGAATTTTCACAAGGGTATCCCAACTTACTTCTGCTTTTCCAGAATATAGTACTGGATATCTATGTGGTGCGATGGTATCTCCTTCTGAAAGTAGTAGTGGTCTTCTTTTATAGTCTCTTTCCATATCATGAAATTCATAGTGTTTAAGAAGCGTTAGGTTTTGCGGTGTATCTACTGTATTTAGCCAATAAAAATCAATGCCCAATGTATCTAATGGATGAATAAAAATTTTTAAATATACATCTACAAATTTTGGATCTAATATATTATACGGTATTTTTCCTTCACCATCTGGTTTTAAATATTTTAAGGCTTCACTAAAATATGCATTATTATCATATATTCCTTGTAATGGATTTATGTTTAATCCTATTTTTATATTTTTTTCATGTAAATAATCTATCATGGCCTTTGGGTTTTTAAATAATTCACTATTAAATGTAAATCCTGTTTGCAACAGTTCTTTTCCATGTTGTTTTCTTTTATGCCAATCTTTATCAAGTACGATTATAGATAATGGTATGTCATTTTTTTCAAAATTATCTACTAATGTTTTCATTTTTAAATCGTCATAGTCTTCGTTGCTACTCCACCATGTTCCAAAAGCGTATCTTGGCGGTAATGCCGGATATCCAGTTATTTCGAAGTAATCTTTTAGGGCTAATTCAAAGTCTTTATTGTACATGAATAGGTATGTATCTATCCTTAAATCTTTATTTTCTTTTACTGTTCCGTCTTCATTAAATATAAAATTTTTTGTGTCATCAAAGCTTGCCATACCATCGGCTGAATATAGACCTTTTCCTGAAAGTCCACCTTGTGCTAGACTGCTATTTGGCTTTCCAAAGTTTCTTATTTCTGGATGTCCATAATACCAATATCTTTGTGTTCCTAGCAGTTCTACTTTTAAGTTATTTGCAGGGCTTGCTTTTCCACCTAAAAAGGATTTACCTTTTATGTATGTTAATTTAAAGTAATTTGTTGTAATACTTACGAAGTTGGAATTATCTATTAGTTCAAATTTAGGTACATTTAGGTTTCTATTAATTACTAATTCCGTAGGTTCGTCTATAAACTGTCCTTTATCGTTATATTCTAGTCTAATTAGTCTTTCTGTTAATACGGTAAATCTATATTTTTCTCCCTTTATTATGCATTTTGGGTTTGCTATGGCTTTGGCTTTATCTATTTTAAAATGATCTCCTAAATTATACATGTTAGCCCCTCCCTATTATATTTCTATTATTTCCATAAAGTTTGTATGTTTTACTTTTCTAAATGGGAATCCTCCTGTTACTATTATTTTGTCACCTTTTTTTAAATTAAGTTCATTTTTAATTATTTCTATCGCATTTTCTGTGACTTCTTCTAATGTGTTTCCTCGCGCTATTATTGGTAGAACTCCAAAATATATCTCTAAACTTTTTACCACTTCTTCACTTTCTGCTGCAGCTATTATAGGACATGGTGGCTTTAAGAGACTCATTCTTCTAGCTGTTTTTCCTTCGTTTGTCGCTACTAATATTGCTTTACAGTCTAACTCATTAGCACCTAGGACAACTGTTGACGATATTGTTTTTGAAATGTCTGCTTTTTCTTCTTTTAATGATTTTCTGAAGAAATATCCATAGTCGATACTATCTTCTGATTCTTTTATTATAGTTCTTACTGTTTTTACTGTTTCTATTGGATGGGTACCTACTGTTGTTTCACTTGTAAGCATTATTCCATCTACAGCTTCTGAAACTAGAGTTGATAGATCAGATACTTCCGCTCTATTTGGTATTACTTTTCTTGTCATGAAACTGCTAAATTCTGCTGTTATAATTGATAATTTTCCTTTATCGTAACATTTATTAATTACTTTTTTTTGTATATTTGGTATTTTTTCTACCGGAAGTTCTATTCCGATATCTCCTCTATCTAAAATAATTCCATCTGCAGCATTTATGATATTATCTAAGTCATCGTATGCTCTTTTATTTTCTATTTTAGCTAATATTGAAATGTGCTCATTATTTAATTCTATTAGTATGTCATTTATTTGTAGTACATCTTCTGATGATGAAATGTATGATGCGGTTACATAGTCTACGTTGTTATTATGAGCAAATATTATGTCGTTATAGTCTTTTGTGCTTATGAATTTTTTATTTAGTTGTATCTCTGGGATGTACATTTTTGAGTGACTTGTTACTACTCCACCTTTAATTACTTTACAAAGAGCGTAATCTAGGCTTTTTTCTACGACTTCTAGTTCGACATTTCCTTTACTTAATTTTATTACTGTTTTATATTTTAAATCATTTATAAGGTCTGGATAGTTTACTGAAAAACCGGCCATTGTTCCTTTTATATTATTCATGTATATTCTTATTTTGTCATTTGTATTTAGGGTTGCTTTTCCACCGATGAATTCTCCTGTTCTAATACATGGTCCTTCTAGGTCTAACATGGTTGCAACATGAGTTTTATGATTTCTGTTTGCTTCTTCTATCATATTCATAAGCTCTTTTGTTTCTTCTCTTGTAGTATAACTCATATTTATTCTTATTACGTCTATTCCATATTCGATAAACTTATTTATTTGTTTTTCAGCATTTTTATTAGCGCATATTGTTGCGATTAATTTTGTTTTTTCCATACTTTATCATTCCTATCCTATTTAAATTATAATGTAAACATTGTTATAAGTCAATTTATATATATGTAAAAATGTGGGTTTTTTGCCCACATTATTTTAATTCATCAATATATTTTTTTAGTTGTTTAGCATCGTCACCAAAAATTATTTTTAACTGATTATCTATTTCTACTATTCCTTGCGCACCCATTTTCTGAATTCCTTCTTTATTAACTAATTCTATGTTATGGAGTTCAACTACAAATCTAGATTTATTATCTTCATAGCTTATTATATTTGCGCTTCCTCCTAGGTATTCTATTAATTTATTTGCTTCTAGTTTAAAGTCTTTATTTTTTGCTTTTAAAATTGCGAAAGCTATTATTATTAGTATTAATATAATTATTATGTATTGCCACATACGTATCACCCTATGTTCATTATACTATATTTTTGGTATTTTTTAAAACTTTTTTTAATTTAATTGTATAATTATTTTTAATGTAGTATTATATTTAATGGTGAGAACATGAAGAATATATCAAAATATAAAGTAAACAATTCTATTATTATTCCTATTATTTTATTTGCTTTTATAAGTATTTTAACTTTATATGGCGCTAGAAGTATTTTACCTAGTACAATGGATCATTTGGTTAATAATCAGATAATTTGGTATGTTATTGGTTTTGCACTTTCTTATATTGTCATGACTGTAGGTAATACTTATTTATATAGAATTAGTACTTTTTTATATATATTTGGCATACTTTCATTAATTGGTCTTTTTTTCTTCGGCATTACTATTAATGATGCAAGATGCTGGTACGAGATAAAGGGAATTGGTACTATTCAACCTTCTGAATTTATGAAGATATTTTTAATTATTATGAATGCTTCTATGATATCTAAGTTTAATGAAGAATATCCAAATCCTAGTGTTAAAGAGGAGTTTGTATTTTTGTTTAAAATAGCTATTATTGTTCTTATTCCAAGTATTCTTACATTTATGCAGCCTGATACTGGTGTTGTGTTAATTTATTTATTAATTACTTTTGTTATGCTTTTTATATCTGGAATTAGGTATAGATGGTTTATTTTAATTTTTGGCATTTTATTTTTATTCGTTGGAAGCGTTTTACTTGTTTATTTTATTAGTCAAGAAGCTTTTATTAAAATATTTGGAACTAGTTTTTTTCTTAGGGTTGATAGGCTTTTAGATTGGTCTAATCATAGTGGATTCCAGCTTGAAAATAGCGTTAGTTCCATAGGGTCTGCTGGTATATATGGACATGGTGTCGATGTTAATCCAATTTATTTTCCTGAGGCTCAGACTGATTTTATATTTTCTGTGTTCGCAACTCATTTTGGTTTTATTGGTTCTGTCTTATTAATTTGTCTACTTACTTTCTTTGATATTAAATTAATTACTTTAGCTATTAAAACTAATAAGCTTATCGATAAATATATAATAGCTGGTGTGGTTGGAATGCTTATTTATCAACAAGTTCAAAATATAGGTATGACTTTTGGTCTTCTTCCTATTACTGGTATTACTCTCCCATTTATTTCTTATGGTGGGTCTAGTCTTCTTAGCTATATGTTAGCAATGGGGCTTATATTTAATATTTCTAATGAGAACATGAGATATACTAATTAAAAACTGTGGATTATTTATTCCACAGTCTTATGATATTTTATATATATTTTCATCATTTGTTCCATTACCTGTTAGTGTTATGCTTGATTTTATCAAAAATAATATAAAAATAAAATGTTTTTACATAATTTAAATTATTAATTATGTTCTAGTTCATAAGTAGTTATAAATATCCTACTATCTGAGCAGTATTCTAAGACATACTTATCTTCTTTTTTACATATAATAACTCCTACAGTATTCTCATGAAAATCTTTTTTCATATTTTTATCTACATAATTCATATATTTCTTAACTTGCCCAATATACTCTGCTTTCATTTTTTTTACTTTTATTTCTACTATTATGAAACAATTAAATTTATAATTAAATAGTAGAAAATCAATATAATGATTATTATCACCTATCTTTATTTTTACTTCATGCCCGTAATAAGTAAATCCATCTCCAAGTTCCTTTAAGAAATTATCCATGTCTTCTAGGATAAATTCATGCAAGGCATATTCACTTATCTCACCACTTGCCTTATTCTTTGTATTTATAATTATTGGATTCTTAATTAATGTATTTACCTTAAGTTCTTCTAGTTCTTCTTTATAGCCTATTCTTTCAAATTCTTTTGACTTTATTCTCTCCCTTAATTCACGAACAGATAAATTATGCATCTCTGATATATATGTATAATATTTTATTTCTTGGATATTCTTTAACTTAATTATCTCTAAATAATGACTCCATGATAATTTGGCAGACACTGTCTGCCATTTTTGAAATTTTAAATAAAAGGTTCTCATATTTCTTAAATTTCTTTCACTATAGCCTATTTTTAGGTCTTCAGAAAGTTTTTTAGAAAAATCTTTTATTAGTTGATTGCCATACTGTGCTCTCTTTTCTCCTCCCTGAGCTTCTATTAATAATCTTCCAACTTCAAAGTATGCATTTAAATCACTTCTATTTTTAAAATAATCTTTTACCTTCTTATAAGCTTCATTTTTAATTAATGTATTTTTTATTTCATCATAGTAATTAATAATATCACCTCTAATATTAATATTCTCTATTTATTTTGTATTTCCTTTTTTTAATAAGAATTTATTAAATTTATGTATAAAAAAACAGCTATTATTCAGCTGTTTCTTTTTTGATTATTTCTTTTCCTTTATAAGTTCCACATTCTTTACATACTCTATGTGGTTTAACTGGTGCGCCACATTTTGGACATGTAGTAACAGTTTTTTCACTTATTTTATAATGTGTTCTACGCATTCTTCCACTAGTTTTACTAACTTTTCTAGCTGGTACAGCCATTTTAACACCTCCTATTATTTTTCTTCTAACTTAGCTTCGGCATTCTGGCCTATATTATCGCTAGTTATTAGTTCCCATCCTTCACCTTTAATATCTACTTCTTCGGCTTCTGGATTAATAATTCTAATGGGAATTTCCATTAGTATATTTTCCCATATTATTGGCAAAATATCAATAGTTTTTTTGATTTTTTTTGTTTTTTCTTCGTTTTCTTCGATATTTTCTTCTATTTCTGCATCAAAATCATACTTTGTAGGTTTTAAAGTTCTTGAACATGGAACTATCATTGTTCCTGTTATTTGTAATTCTAAGATTATTTCTTCTAAATTGTCTTTATATATTTTTCCTTTTGCTTTTACGTTTTGTAAATCTATTATTTCTGTTTCTTTTAAATCTTCTTTTGAAAAATATATATTTTCATCAATTATTATTTCTTTTTTTTGATTATAATTAATTGGAGTTAAATCTATTATCATAATATCTCCTCTTTCTTTATAAATTATATATTATTTTATGTATAAAGGCAAATATTTTATTTTTTTTAAGACAAAATAATTATTGGTGAGTATAATGATTTATTTTTTAGTTTTTGTTTTTAAGATAATTGAAGATGCTTTAGCTACTATGAGATTAATAGTTGTTAGTAATGGAAGAAAACTGCTTGGCTCTATATTACAGTTTATATGTACTATTATTTGGATAATATTAACTGGTAGTGTACTTATAGACTTTATGAATGATTTTGGTAAAGTTATTGCTTTTTCTATAGGTTCTTTTTTTGGCTCTTATTTAGGATGTTTGATCGAAGAGAAAATCGCACTTGGTACAAACTGTTATATAATTAGATATAATAATAAAATGAAAGAGTTATTAAACGATTATAATTATATTTTTTTGTCCAATGATCTAATTATGATAACAGCTCCTAGAAGAATGGCTAATGAGATAATAAGTAAGGTTAAAGATTGTGATGTAAATGCTAGTATAATTAGTGAAAAAGTTAAGATTCTTTAGTTAGAAAATCATATATTTCTTTTGGCTTATCTGTTATTATATTTTCCATTTTATTCTTAATATCTTTTGTATTATTAATTGTCCAATAAAAGGTCTCTTTATTCGGTACTTTTCCTTTATATTTATAACTTAATAGGTTGAATGAAAAATTATTAACAATATGTTTTTTATTTATATTTTTTCCTATTATTAATCCACATTTATAGTTGTATTTTTTGTTAAAATAGTTTATGAAACTATAATTAAAACTACATATGTAAAAATTTAAATTATATCTCCTTAGTATTCTATTTAAATATTTAGATGTTCTTTTAATATTCTTTTCTTCTTTTACTTCTATTAATATTATTTTGTTATTATTTATCATATTTAATACATCATCTAGTGTATCTAAGCCTTGTTTTATTAGTGTTTTTGAAACTGTACTATTTATGAAATATTTTTTGTAAAAAGGGTCATGATTCAGTATAAATCTTTTATCTTTAGTTAGCCTAATATCAAACTCTACTCCATCGATATAATCTTTATTTAAACTATTTATTATTGCTTTTAAACTATTTTCTTTGTTTATTTCGTCGTTTCCACGATGCGCTATTAAATTCATTTTATCACCAAAGTATTATATGAAAAAAAGGATAAATTTATTTTATTATTTGTTTATCCTTTGTATTTATAAAATTATATATTATTTTATATATTGTTTCATTTATTTCATCTATTGATTTTGGGGTATTGTTGTTTGCACATTCAATAGTTTTAAAGTGATATTTTTGAGCAAGTTCTATATATGAAAGTTCGGCCATAATTAGGTGGTGTTTATCTTTTTCATGTCCATCTGGAGCTTCTTCTCTATTTTGTTTTAATTTTTGGGCTACTTCATATGGCATATGAAGGAATATTGTTATGTCTGGCTTTGGAAGTTCCATTAGTTCAAATTCTAGCTTATCTAGCCAGTTATACATTTCTATCCTATCTTCTTTATTTTCTATTTTTCCACCTTGATGTGCCATATTTGAATAAATGTATCTATCTAATATAACGTTATATCCATTATCTAATAAGAAATTAATTTTTTCTATATTATATTTTCTATCAGCGGCATAATATAGGGATGCTACTTTTGGATCTACGTTTGTTGGACCTTCTTCAAAAAAACATTCGCCTATATATTCTTTTCCTAAATATGGGCCTCCTATTATTTTTCCTGTTGGAGAGTTATAGTTTGGAAAGCTAAAATTTTGAACCTGTACGCCTTCTTCTCTAAGTTTTTTTATTAGAAGATTTGTCTGGGTTTCTTTACCAGAACAGTCAGTTCCTTCAATTGCTATTAATTTTCCTCTTTTCATTTTATTACCTCCTAGATTATTTCATTATCTTTAAACTTTATATCTAAAAATTTTCTACTTGCTAAAAAGTCACACATATGAACAAATCTTTGATATTTATTATTTGGTTTAGGGAGTACTACTTCACTATACGGGTTTGTTGTCCAAGGTCCCATGTGTGATGATATTAGAGTTGAAATAAAATCTACTTCTTCATCTGTAAGTGTAAGTTTGTCTTTATTATCTTTGATAAAGTTTGCCATAAGTATTGGATGATCAAATCTTGTATATTTTTCTTTTGTAAGTCCGTGTTTAAGTCCATCATGCATTATTATTGAAATTATTATTAAATCTTTTTCTTTTTCACTATACATATATCCAATGGATTCATCATCTAGTAATTCCTTAGCTATTTTTACAGCTACTTTTGTATGTCTTAGTAGTCCTCCTTCTCCTAAGGCAAAGCTTGGATGATATTTTCCTGTTGATGAAGCTGCGACTTCGAAGAAGTAATCAGGGAGCATATTAATTAGTATTTTGGCATTTTCTTTATATTTTTCATTTTTTATGTAAGATATTTCTGTTTTAAATTTTTCGTCTTTCATTTTATCACCTAACTATAATATATCAAATAGTTTCTCCTGGGTAAACATAATTTATAAAATTAATTAATATTTCATTTGAAGTATATATATAATTATGATTTATATATATGTTATTTTTATTTTCAATTAGTAGTTTTTTTTCTAATAATATTTTTATTTCTTCTATTTCTTTTAGATCTATTTTATATTTTTGTTTAAATTGGACTTTATTTATTCCTTTTAGTTTTCTAAATCCTAATATTAATTCATTTTGTATTTCTTCGCTTTTATTTAATGCATGATTATTTAATCTATAGTTTCCTTTTAGATATTTTGTTAAACTTCTGGTGTTTTCATATCTGATATTATTTAAATATCCTCCTGCTCCTAGTCCAAAGCCATAATAATGTTTATTATTCCAATATACTAAATTGTGTTTTGATTCATAGTCTTTTTTTGAAAAATTACTTATTTCATAATGAATATAATTGTTTTTCTTTAATTTTTTTTCTATTGTTTCATACATTTTTCTATCTAAGTCTTCTTCTATATTTTGATAATTATCTATGTATAATTTTGTATTTGGTTCTATTATTAAACTATAGGTTGATATATGCTTTGGATTTAATTTGATTACTTTATCTAGATCGTCTTCTAATTGTTTTAATGTTTGATTTTTAAATCCATACATTAAATCTATATTTATGTTGTCAAAATAGTTAAAGGCATTTTTTAGATTATTAGTATTTATTTTTCTATTTATTGTTTTTAAAATTTGTTTATTAAATGTCTCTATTCCTATGCTTAGTCTATTTACTTTATTTTTTAAAAAGATTAATTTTTCTTCATTTAAATCTTCTGTATTGGCTTCTATTGTTATCTCTGTTTTTGGTTTTAAATTAAATATTTTTATTATGTCAAATAATCTTTTTAAATCTTCTATATCTAATGAGGTTGGTGTTCCTCCACCAATATATAATGTATCTATTTCTTCTCCTTTATAATTTTCTTTTATTTCGTTTTCCAACTCTTTTAAATATTTTTTTATCCAGGCTTTGTTTTTTAAAACTTTTGGAAAATCACAGTATGAGCAGATCTTAGAGCAAAATGGAATATGTATATATATACTCATTTAATTCTTCCTTTTATTATTTCTTTCACTCTATTCATCCTCCATGCTTAAAACTGCAAGAAACGCTTCACTTGGTACTTCTACATTTCCAACCATTTTCATTCTTTTTTTACCTGCTTTTTGTTTTTCTAGAAGTTTTCTTTTTCTAGTAATATCTCCCCCATAACATTTTGCGAGTACGTTTTTCCTTAAGGCTTTTATATCTGTTCTAGATATTACTTTACTTCCAATGACTGCTTGAATTGGTACTTCAAATAACTGCCTTGGTATTAATTTTTTTAGTGATTCAACTATAGCTTTTCCTCTTTTATATGCGAAGTCTTTGTGTACTATTAAGCTTAATGCATCTATTATATTTCCATTTAATAATATATCCATTTTAACTAAGTCACTTGGTTTATATCCTATTAAGTCATAATCAAATGAAGCATATCCTTTAGTTGCTCCTTTTAACTTATCAAAAAAGTCATATACTATTTCTGATAGTGGTATTTCATAGTGAATATTTACTCTTTCTCTTGTTATATATTCCATGCTTATATAATTTCCTCTTTTATTTTGACATAGTTCCATTATAGGACCTATATATGTACTAGGTACGTAGATGTTTGTCTTTATATATGGTTCTTCTATGATTTTAATTTTTTGTCTTTCTGGCATTTTTGATGGGCTATCTATGTATATAATTTCACCATTTGTCTGAGTTATTTTATATATAACTGATGGACTTGTTGCGATTATGTCTATATTAAATTCTCTATCTATTCTCTCCTCTATAATTTCCATGTGAAGTAGGCCTAGAAAACCACATCTAAATCCAAATCCTAATGCTTCTGAAGTTTCTGGCTGAAATTCTAAGGCAGCATCATTTAGTTTTAATTTTTCTAAGGCTTCTCTTAAATCTTGATATCTATTTGTTTCTACTGGATATAATCCACAAAAGACCATTGGTTTCATTGGCTTATATCCTGGTAGTTTTTCTTCTGCAGGGTTATTTTCTAGGGTGATTGTGTCTCCTACTTTAATGTCGCTGATGCTTTTAATACTACCGCATATGTATCCTACTTCTCCACATGTTAATTTTTCTTTTATTTTTTCTTTTGGTGTGTATATTCCAAGTTCTGTTACTTCGTGAACTTTGTTTGTAGCCATAAGTTTTATTTTATCTTTTGTTTTTATTTCACCACTCATTATTCTTACTAAAGCAACTACACCTCTATATGGATCAAAATGACTATCAAAAACTAAGGCTTTTAGCTTACCTTGTTTTTCTTCTTTTGGTGATGGTATTCTTTCTATTATAGCTTCTATTAATTCTTTTATTCCCTCTCCTGTTTTAGCGCTTGTCAAAAGTATTTCTTCTTCATCAAATCCTAGGGTATCTATGAGTTCTTTTTTTACTTTTGGGACATCTGCATTTGGAAGGTCTATTTTATTAATAACTGGTATTATAGTTAAGTCATTTTCCAAAGCTAAATATATGTTAGCAAGTGTTTGGGCCTCTATACCTTGAGCAGCATCTACAACTAAGACAGCTCCTTCACAAGCAGCTAAACTTCTAGAAACTTCATATGAAAAGTCTACGTGTCCTGGTGTGTCTATTAAATGCATTATATAGTCTTCATTTTTATATTTGTAATTTAATTGAACAGCATTTAACTTAATTGTTATTCCTCTTTCTCTTTCTAGCTCCATATTATCTAGTAATTGATCTTGTTTTTCTCTTTCTGTTATTGCTCCTGTGAGTTCTAATATTCTATCTGCAAGTGTGCTTTTACCGTGATCTATATGAGCAATTATTGAAAAGTTTCTTATGTTTTTAATATTCATAGTTCTTCACCTTCTTTAATTATAAAGAAAAAATAACGAATATGCAAATACGTTATTTTTCTAATACACAAAGTTCTTCAGCATTTATGTCTGCTTTATTACAAATAAATTTTCCAAATTTTAAATTTGATGCTCTTGCCTCTCCATCACTAATTAATTCTACACTTCCAGAAGTTGGCATTTTTCCAGCAACTCTAAATTTAGTGTCTTCTACTGGCTTATATTCTTCTCCCATACTGTATAATTTATATCCATTTTCTTCTTTTTCATTAAATACTATTTTAAATGGATAGTCTACTGTATCGAATATAGTTAAACTTGTGAAATAATTTTTAGTTTCATTAATTACTCCTCTAGTACTTTCTTTTACTGACTGAAGTCTAGTTGTCTCTATTAATTTTTCTATTGGCTTAGCTAAATATATTAAAACTATGAATAATACTATTATAACTAGTCCATTTTCTACCATTTTAATTATCTTTGAATTATCCATAACTACCAGCCTCTACTTAATTATATATTTATTTATTTTGTATGCAAATGTGATAAAAGCTTCTTTTAGAAGCCTTTATTTATTATTTTATTAAGATGTGGGTTAATTGTCACATGTTATTTTTGTAGCATCAGTACCATTGCAAGTATATCCATTAATTTTCAAATCAGTTACTGTTATTATTCCAGTATCACCATCTATTGTTACTGTTCCAGCTTGTGGTTTAGAGCCACTTATTTTAAGTGTTTCATTAGGACTTTTAACAGTACCGTCTGTATTCCATTCAACTGTTAGAGAATTAGAAACAACTGCTGTTTCATCTAACATTTTTTCAGCATGATATGACTTAACTGCCTCAATTACTCCATATGCACTATCTTCTGCGGCTTTCTTTCTAGATTGATTTAATACATTCATCACAATTGGTGTTGCAATAAGTGCAATAACAGCTAAAATTACGATAACAGCCAATAACTCAATAAGTGTAAAACCTTTTTCATTCTTTTTCATATTTATTTCCTCCTACTTTTCTATGATTAATATATCATATATTTTTTTATAAATCAATATTTAGTTTTCTAATAATTTTAGTTTTTCTTGTTCTTCTTTTAATTTTTCTTTTTCTGAATCTACTATTTGTTTTGGTGCTTTATTAATGTATCCTTCATTTGATAGAAGCTTTTTCCTTCTCTCAATTGATTTCTTTAATATTTCTATTTCTTTTTGTTTTTGTGTTTCATCTATTTCTTCTGCTTTAAAGTAATATTCTATTTCTATCATACTTGATTTGTAATTTATTTTATTTAGTTCTTGTTTTTCTGTAACTATGTTTTCATCTTTGATTTTTAAAGCCGATGCATATACCTTATATAATTCTTTTAAACAGTTAATTTTAACTTTTGCATCTTTTTTTATGTTGTTATTTAGTTTTAATGTTCTAATTGATGTTATATCATTAATTGCTTTTTCTATTTTTGAAGCTTCTTTTTCATATATTTCTTCTTTATCATATTTAGGATATGTAGATGTCATAATTGATTTTGTCTCTTTTATTGGAAGCATTTGATATATTTCTTCTGTTACGTATGGCATAAATGGGTGAAGTAATTTTAATATTGTTCCTAGTATGTCCAAAAGTACTATTTTAGTATTTTCGTTCATGTCATTTTTTGAAAGTTCTATATACCAATCGCAGAATTTTGTCCATGTAAAGTCATATATTTGATTCCCGGCATTATGGAAGTTATAGTTACTCATATTTTTAGTTACATTTTTAATTAGTTTATTTTTTTCACTTAGTATCCATTTGTCTGACAAAGATAATTTTGCTTTATCATATTTTTCTACGCTTAAGTCTTTTATGTTCATTAGAACGTACCTTGAAGCATTCCACAGTTTATTTATGAAATTCCATGATGCTTTTACTTTATCATCATCGTATCTTAAATCCATTCCTGGAGCTGAATTAGTAAGTAAGAAAAATCTTAATGAGTCAGCACCATACTCGTCGATAACATCCATTGGATCTACTCCATTGCCAAGTGACTTACTCATTTTTCTTCCTTGTTTATCTCTGATAAGTCCATGTATTAGGCAATCTTTAAATGGTCTAGAGTCAGTTAAATGTAAACTTTGAAATGTCATTCTATTTACCCAAAATGGAATAATATCATATCCTGTTACAAGTACATCGTTAGGAAAGCATCTTTTTAGTAAGTCTGTAGACTCTGGCCAGCCTAGTGTAGCAAATGGCCATAGTGCTGATGAGAACCATGTATCAAGTACATCTTCGTCTTGTACCCATCCTGTTTCTTTAGGTGGTTCCATTCCAACGTAAACTTTATCATCTTTATACCATGCGGGTATTCTATGGCCCCACCATAATTGTCTTGAAATGCACCAGTCATATGTTATTTCCATCCAGTGATTCATTGTTTTTTCATATCTTGGTGGCACAAAGTTAACTTTTGTGTCTTTATTCTTTTGATTTTCTAAAACTCTATCTGCTAGTCCTCTCATTTTAACAAACCATTGTTTTTTAATCATTGGTTCTACTAAAGCATCTGTTCTTTCTGAATGACCTACTTCGTGAGTCATTGGTTCTATATCAAGAAGTAAGTCTTTTTCTTTTAGCTCTTTTATTACTTCTTCTCTTGCTTTTTCTCTGGACATTCCTTTATATTTACCACAGTTTTCATTCATCGTTGCATCGTCATTCATAATCGTTATTCGTTCTAGATTATGTCTGTTACCTACTTCAAAGTCGTTTGGATCGCATGCTGGTGTTATTTTAACTGCTCCTGTTCCTTTAGTCATATCAGCGTGCTCATCTGTAATTACTGGAATTGGTCTATTCATAATTGGAAGTATTACGTTTTTACCCACGAATTTTTTATATCTTTCATCATCTTTATTTACTGCAACAGCGGTATCTCCAAATAATGTTTCTGGTCTTGTCGTTGCTACATCAATATATTCATCAGAATTTTCTAGTTTATATTTTAAATGATAGAATGCACTTTTTTCTTCTTTATAAATTACTTCTTCATTTGAAAGAGCGGTTTTTGCAATTGGATCCCAATTAATTATTCTTTCGCCTCTATATATTAATCCTTCATTGTACATATCTACAAAAACTTTTTTTACAGCTTTTGTTAATCCTTCGTCTAATGTAAAACGTTCTTTACTATAATCTAAAGACAATCCTAATTTTGCCCATTGGCTTCTAATGATATCACTATGTTCATTTGTCCATTTCCAGCATTCTTTTAAAAATTCTTCTCTTCCTATTTCTGATTTTGTCTTACCTTTTTCTTTAACTCTTTTAACTACTTTTGCTTCTGTAGCTATTGCTGCATGGTCCATTCCAGGAAGCCATAGCGTATCATATCCTTCCATTTTTTTGAACCTTATTATTGTATCTTGCAAAGTCATGTCCCAGGCGTGTCCTATGTGAAGTTTACCTGTTACGTTTGGTGGTGGACAAACTATAGTAAATGCTTTTTTCGTTTTATCTCCACTTTTAAAGTATCCTTCTTCTAGCCATTTTTTATACTTGTTTTTTTCTACTTCTTTATGGTTATATTTCTTTTCTAACATTTTACTCACCTGTTTTTCTTTCTATGTATTTTATTATTTCTTCAAAATATGGTTTTAATATTTCTTTGTTTTTTGTTTTTTCAAATATTTTTTCTATTATTTGTTTTTCTTTTAAATATTTGTATGAATAATTAAAGTTTAAATCATATATCAAGCATAGTGTTCTTATTGTTACATCTATTTCTGAGTCTATGTATTTACTATTTAGTAGTTTATGGCTAAAAAAGATTTTTTTTACTATGTCTGACACTTCTCCTTTTTCTTTTAACTCCAGTTCTCCAATAGTGTACATATATAAAATATCTAATTTGTCTGCATCTCTTATTAAATTACACATCTCTTTGGACTGTACTTCTTTTGGTACTTCATATTTATTGTGGTATTTAATAGATTCATAAATAATATTATAATTATTTTTATTTTTATAAAAGTCTATTATTTCATTTTCTTCAAATAGTTTTTTTACTGCGTAATCTCCATGATCTATGGAATCTTTATCTGTAAATGTTTTATATTTATCCCACTGATAGAATCTTCCGTAATCGTGAAGTAGTCCAATTAATGATGCAAGTGTGTATTTTTCTTTGTTGTATTTTTTGGAAATTGCTATTTCTTCACATTTTTTTTGGACTCTTAAAGAATGATCATATTTTTTTTTAATACTTTTATCATTTAAATTAAATTTTTTCATAAATATATTAAATTGTTCATTCATTTTTTTCTCCTTTTCCAAAGAAAAAAGCATCCTTACATATAAGGACGCTTTGTGCGTGGTACCACCTTAATTTATAAGTGTTATTCACTTACCTTAATAGTTTTAACGCACTAAAGCGTACTTTCTTACTATGATTTCAGAAAATCGGCTGGCAAGCTACCTTCAATATTAATAATTATCAGTTTACACCTTCCACTGACTCTCTTAAAATTATTATATATTTACTCCTCTTGCTTAAGCTTTTGGTATATTATATTAAATTTAATATGTTATGTCAAACGTTTGTGCCACAAAAGAAACATATTTTTGCGGTTGGTTCTAATTTGGTCCCGCACTTTGGACATACTTTTGGTTTTAAATTATTTACTGTTATTGGACTATTCGTTTGTACTTCTTCTTGCTTTGCCTCTATGTATGTTTCTTTTCTTTCATCTGCTTCTAAATCTTTATTTGTGAATACTGTACTATTGACTCCAGTTTGATCGTATGTACCTGGATTTATTATCATGTTTTCATTTTGAGGTATGTTATTAATTTCTTCTACTTTTTGTTCTTCAAATAATGACTTTTCATTGTGAATGAACTCTTCTGTAGCATCATAAAGGTGCAGCTTAAATGTAGGATTTTTAAGTGCTAGATATGGAAATGTATACATAGGTACTATCAAGAAAAAAATTGATTCTTTTGGGTCTTGCTCAAATGCTTCTAACATTCTTTCTATTATTATTTTATAATAGTATAAATTTACAAACGGTATGAGTGTCATGAAAAAAACTTTTTTATTTAAATCTAATTTTTCTATTAGAAGATATTTATTATATATTGGTATATATGCTTTCCATCCTTTTATTCCTGCTTTTTTAAAAAGAGAAGATAAGGATATTTTAACAGTTAAGACAATTATCAAGTAGAACAAAAATAAGAATAAAAAATATTTTCCTGTTCCTTCGAATGACATTTACACCGCCTCCTATTTTAATTATATCATTTTTATTTATGTTTTAAAATCTTTTTAATTCATTTCTTGCTTTTTTTATTTTGAAATATTCTTCCATTAGATTATCTTTATTTTCTTTCTGTTTATCTTGGCTCTGATTTTGATTTAACATCTTATCTCTTATTTCTTTTGGTGTCTGATTAAATCCTCTTTTCATAGTGCCTTTTAAAATAAAATCTTTATTGTTTTGATTTATAATCATTTTAACATTTTCCTTCCTCTATGTATTTTTTTATTGGTCCATATGTTTTTCTATATCCATCTATTAGACCATATTGGTTTATTGCTTCTATGTGTTTTTTTGTTGGATATCCTTTATGATTTTTAAAGCCATATTCTGGATATTTTTCATCTATTTCATACATCATTTTATCTCTTGTTACTTTTGCGATTACGCTTGCAGCTGCAATGGTTATGCTTTTGGCATCTCCTTTAATAATCGGCTTTACTGGTATATCTAATTCTATTGGCATTGCATCAGTCAATACATACTCTACTTTTATTTTTTTTCTAACTTCTTCTATTGCTTTAATCATTGCTTTTCTACTTGCTTCATATATATTTATTTCATCTATTTCTTCATTATTAACTATACCTATTCCATATTTAACGTTTTTTATTAAGTATTCATAATATTCATTTCTCTTTTTTTCGGTCAATTTTTTTGAATCGTTTAATCCTTCTAATTTAAAGTTTTTTGGAAGAACTACACATGCTGCTACCACAGGCCCATAAAGTGGTCCTCTACCGGCTTCATCTGTACCAGCTACGTTATTTATATTTCTTTCAAATAATTCTTTTTCATATTTCCATAAATCCATATGTTCTCCTTATCAAAAATAATCACATTAATGTGACTATTTTTCTTCTTTTTCAAGCTTTTTAGTTACTTCTTTTGAGACTTCAGCAACTTTCTTTTTAATAGCTTTTGCTGATGATTCAACTATTGGTGTTCCTTTTTCAACAGCGTAATCAACTAATTCTGAAGCTGCATCTTGTAATTTTTTTGCTTGTTTTTTAGCTTCTTCTAAAACTGTCTCTTTATCTAAATTAGCTATTCCATCTTTTATTTCATTTATTTTTAATTCTACAGTTTCTTTAACATCTTCAGCACTTGTGTTTTTAACTTTTTCTAGCATGTCATCTAATGCTTTTTTGACATCACTTCTCATTTCTTCACCTTTTTTAGGTGCGAATAATAATCCTAAAGCTGCTCCTATTGAAGCTCCTAAAACAAATTTTCCCATTCCTTTTTTACTCATTTTTATTATCCTTCTTTCTATTAAAAATTTTATTTAAACCATTTGTGAAAAGTCCTACTATGCTGTCACTAAATCCAACTACGGCATCTGTTGCTCCATCAATGATATTAAATACTCCATTAAGTTTCATAGATTTTAACGAGATATCATCGACTAATTTATCTAGTTTTCCAAGTGTCTTAATAGCATTTACAGCTAGTATAATTAAGACAACTACTAGAACCATTAATAGTATATAAAATACACATGAAAAAAATTCCGTAATATTTATCATTATTTTATCTCCTTTTCATACATTGAATCTATAAGATTAAAAAGTTCTTTATCGCTTATTTTTCTTGGCTTTTTCTTTTCTTTTTTTTCTGTTTTTGCCATTTCTGCCTCTAATAGATCTGTTAAATCGTCATCTTTAGATGTACTTTCATGTCTTGGCTTTTCTTCAGTTAAATTATCTTCATATTCTTCTTTTGCTTCTGTTTTTATATCGTCTTCAAAAGCATCTTTTTTATTTTCTTCATCAAACAGTACTCGATTTTCTCCGAAAAGTGTTGTCTCTATATCTGATTCTAAACTTCCATAAGCTCTATCTCTTATTTCGTCTACTGTTGCTTTTCTTGGATTATAATCATTTTTTTTCTGTACTATTTCGTCTTTTTGATAATTTTTATCTAAAAATCCATATACTGGTGAAATGATTGGAGATGGTTTAAAGACCTTTTTTTCTTCTTTTGGAGGATTATAAACTTCTTTTCTTTCTTTCTTTTCTTCTCTTCTTTTTCTAACTTCAATAGTATCAAAATCGTTATCGTCGAAAAATGGAAATTTATATTCTTCTTTTTTTTCTTCTACAGGTTCTTCTTTAGGTAAAACAGGTGAAGGTATTTCTACTTGAATAACTTCTTTTTGAATTTCTTCTGGAACTTTTTTTTCTCTTTGAATTTCTTTCTTTCTTTCCTTTTTTGGTTCTTCTACTTCAACTTCTACTTCTTCTGTGAATAGGTTTTTTACCTTATCTAGTAATCCCATTGTTAACACCTCTACTTTTCTTCATATTTTAGAAAACTTCCTTCATCTTGATTTTTCTTTATAAATTCTTGATATGTTTCTTCTGTTTCTTTTAAGAAGTTATCTTGCAATGATAATTTTATTATATTTTTGTTGTACTTTATTGTCGATAAAATGTATGAACTATTTAAAACGGTTTCATTTATTTGATTTTGTGGTACTAAGGCTTCTATTTTTGCATAGTTATATACAAATTCTACTAAATACATTTTATTTTTTTGTGTAATTTCAAGATATCCATATTTGCCATTATTGTTTATTTTTTTCGAATAATATACGTTATTTTTTTCTTTATATTTTACTGCTTTTTTATAATAATAATTTACCTCATCCAAATATAGATAATAGTACACTCCATTGGAATATAATTTATCATTTGATCCTGAGCTATCGATATATGTAACTCCTCTGGGTACGTAGTATTTATATCCTCTGCCAATTCTGTTATATAATTTATTGTTTTTGGACAGTACTACATTTGTTATATTGTCTATGGATTTCGTGTCAATTCTGACTACTGTGCATCCTACTTGGAGTAATATTATAAGTAATAGTATTACTTTTTTTTTCATGTGCACCCCCACCTATTTTGATTATATCAGACATTTGCTTTTTTTAACAGAAAATACAAAACTTTACATGTAAAGAAATGTCTACTTCGTTATTTCAATCATATATATTGGCATTCCTAAGGAAGAAAACTTTTTTTCGTATTCTGTTTCTACATTATCAATTTTATCTTCGTGCAGATTAAGTGATAGATTATTTATTTTATATCCATAATCAACATATGAAATAAGTGAAAATTCAAATAATTTTCTATTGTCTGTCTTTTGAATTATGTGATTTTCCCCTTTAAATATCTTATCATATCTTTCTAAAAATCTTTTGCTTGTAAGTCTTCTATGTTCATGTCTATTCTTTGGCCATGGGTCTGAAAAATTTAAATACAGTGTGTTTATTTCTTTATCAAATAATTTTTCTATATTAGTTGCATCATATCTTATTAGTTTCAAATTTGGTAAATTTTCATTTTCTAATTTTTGTACTGCTCTTAAGATTACACTATCAAACATTTCTATACCGATAAAATTTATTTTTGGATATTTTTTAGCCATTTCAATTATAAAATTTCCTTTACCCATTCCAATTTCTAGGTGTAGTTCGTTATTATTATCAAATAATGTATTATATTTACCTCGATATTTTTCTGGGTTATCAATTATGTAAGGAGACTTTTCTATATATTCTTTCGCTCCTTTGATGTTTTTTAATCTCACTTTTATCACCTTTTTAATTATACACCAAAATTGGTTAAATGCATATAATTAATTAGATTGTGAAAGGGGTAATTGAATTGAAAAAAGATAGAAATTGTGGAATGGGTGGCTATAATGGGATGATTCCAAATTATGGTATGGTAATGCCTGGTGGAGTTATTCCTATGCCTGGTATGATGAACTATCCTAATTTTAATAGTGTTCCTGATGGTATAAATAGTAATTATAACAACTATAATTCTTCTGATTTATCAAGTTTATCTAATAAGGTTAATTCTTTAGAACAAAGAGTAAATAGACTTGAAAATTTAGTTTCTAATGGAACATATTCTAATAGCTATAATTCTTCTAATTATCAGATGATGTAAAAAAACAAGGATAATCCTTGTTTTTTAATCTCTGTGAATGCCATTATATACTTTATTTAGTAATGCAGCTGTTTTAATTAATTTATCTTCTAATAATTTCATTCTAGAATTTATCTTTTCATTTTCCATATTTAATTTTTTTATTTCAGAATTTAATTTATTATTATCAGATTTTAATTCATTATTTTCTTGTCTATATTCACTTTGTCTTGAATGAAGACTACTATTTTCTTCTGTAATTTTTTCGTTTTCGGCATTTAGTTTTCTTATTTTATCTTCTAGATCTTTAATTTTATCTTCTTTGTCACTAACTTTGTCTTTTAAGTTATTATAGTCAGTAACGAATCCTGAAATTGCTCGATTGATACTATCAAATGATTCATCTAATATGTTATCATTTTCAATTTCATTTTGTTCTACTGATTCTTCTACTTCGTCTTCTAGTGATTCGTTTATAAGTGATATTGATTCACTTTTTTGAGCTTTTTCTTTTATATCATCATTTATAAATGATGGTTTATTATCTTCTTTATCTAAATCTTTTTCTTGATATTCTTTAATTTGTGATAGATCTAAATTTGTCAAAGTATTTGATAAATTGTCTATCTCATCTAATAAATCTTCGGCTTGTTTTGGAGATATTTTTACCATTTCATCAACAAAATCTGATTCTTCTTCAGTTTCTGTAGATTCTTCTAAATATTTTCCATATATGTTTAATTCTGTTATTTTACTCATTATATCTTCAATATTAACAGAGTATTTTGCCATAAGATTTCTTATATTTTTATTATTTGAATACGTATCATAAAATTCTTCGTCATCTGGAATCAAGATATTAGCTCTGAAGATTTGTTTTTCTTCTTTTCCTTGCTCTCCACCACTAAATGCATCTGTCATGTTTTCCATTACAGAGTCAATAAATTTATTTTTTTCATCTATAGCCTTTTCAGAAGGCATTTTTTCGATTTTTTTTAAAAGTGTTTTATTTTCATTTCTTATATCTTTAGCTAATTTTTTGATAGCTAAAAATCTTTCTTTTTCTAACATTTTTCCACCTCTTTATTCTTTTATTATTATTTACGCTCTCGAATCGTATTTTCCATCTTTAGTGGATACAATTACATGATCATTTTCATTTATGAATAGTGGGACTTTAATAGTTAGTCCATTTTCTAGTGTTGCGTCTTTAGTGGCATTTGTTGCAGTATTTCCTTTTACTCCAGGTTCTGTATGGGCTATTTCATACTCTATTTTTTCTGGAAGAGTTATTCCTAATACTTCCCCTTTGTAGAATGTAACATCTAAGTCTAATCCTTCTTTTAAGTATTTTGAATCCTCCCCTAATTGATCTTTTGTTAGGTCAATTTGTTCATATGTTTCCATATTCATGAAGTTGTATGAATCACCATTTCCATAAAGATATTGCATTGGTTGTTTTTCTACTATTGCTTTTTCAAATTTGATATTTGTATTAAATGTTTTTTCTATTGTCGATCCAGTACGCAAATTTTTTAATTTTATTCTTACGAAAGCAGGGCCCTTACCAGGTTTTACGTGCATAAATTCTAAAATTAAATATATATTTCCATCTATGATGACTGTCATTCCATTTTTTATATCATTAATATTTATCATACTTTACCTCCGATTATTTTTTTTCATTGTGTTCTGTATGTTTCATACATTTTGGACAATATTTATTTAATTTTAAACGTTCTGGTGTATTTCTTTTGTTTTTTTCTACTCTATAGTTTTCATTTTTACACACTGAACAAACTAAAGTTATGTTATCTCTAACTTCTCCTTTTTTTGCCATAATATCCCTCCTTTTCACATTTCTAGATACATTATATCAAATTATTGATAAAAATCAAAGTATTTTTTAGAAACTCTATCTGCTATTCTTTTATTAATGTTAGACTGGTATGGTGTTTTTCCATTTCCATGTGATACATCTGGGGAAATAATTGTAAATGTTACTTTAGGATCCTCATATGGTGCATAGGCGACAAATGTCGTTGAAATAGTTTCTGTATCTACTTTTCCATCGTTGTTTGTATCTACAAAACTTTGACTGGTTCCTGTTTTGCCAGCTGGTCTATATATTGGATTTATATATCCTACTCCTGTACCGTATGCGGTTACAGCTTTTAATCCTTCTTTTACTCTTTCCATGTATTCTGGTTTTGTATCAACTGAGTTTAATTCTTTGATGTTATTTTCTTCTTTTCCATATGGGTGCATATACAGATGCATTCTCATTCTCTTACCACTTGTGGCTAATGTTCCAATATACTGTGATAGTTCAATTGGGGTATAGTTATCATACTGTCCTATTGAAAAGTCAAGCAGATGTCCCGGAGCTGTGTTTGTTCCTTTATAGCCTGTGGTTTCTTTTGGAAGATCTATTTCTGTCTTTACTCCAAGTCCAAACTGAGCAAATGTATCTCTATATATTTTAAAGGCTTCTGGATCTAATGATAGTGGTGCATTATATTGATACCTTCCCTTTCCTACTTTTATGGCTGTGTAATACTGATATGTGTTTGATGACTGTGCGATAGCTGTTATATCATTTAAAGTTCCTAATGGTTTCCAAGAACATTTTTCTGGGGTTGCAGCTATTTTAACGCAAGTATCATATCTTGTCTCTCCTATTTTTAAGGCTCCTGTGTTATAACCTACTATATGTGAAGCACCTTTTACTACTGATCCCATTACAACTGAAGTTGTTAATATTCCTGGTGTATAGTCATATACTTTTAGGCTTCCATCTTCTTCTTTTAATTGTTTTCCAGCCATTGCAAGTATTTCTCCTGTTTTAGGATCCGCTATTATTACAAATGATCTATTATAGTACTCTGTATTGGCTTCTAGTTTTGTCGCTAGTACTTCTTCTGTAAGTATCTGTTCTATTTCTCTTTGTAGTTCTATATCTATAGATATAGTTATATCTGTTCCTCTTTTTCCTTCTTTGATTAACTTGTATGTTCCATCATTTAATACTTCGTATTTGTTCTTTTTTCCTTTTAACAGATCTTCATACTGATATTCTAAATAGCTTATTCCTACTCTATCGTCTAGTGAATATCCTTTCTTTAAATAATAGTCTTTTAGTTCTAATGGTATTCCACTTTTGCTTGTAGAAACTGTTCCAAGCATGCTTTTGAATGTGCTTTCATATGGATATGTTCTTTCCCAATCTAATTTTGTATTAATTCCATTTAATTTGTTTATATTTTCTGATACTAATGCATATTCTTCATCTGTTACGTTTTCATTTTTTATAATTTTTTCAGCGTATGAATAACCAGAATTCATAAGGGTGTATATGTATGCTGCTTTTTTATCGTGTTCATCATATATATTTAAATCTTCCTCTGTGATTCTTTCTAGTTCTAATTTGTTAATATCTTGGTTACTTAGTTTTCTTTCTTGATATTTTTTCCATTCTTTTTTTGTTATTTTTTCTTTTGCTTTTTCTCTATTGTTATTTATCCAAAATGTTTTTAATTCTTTATCTGTAATTTTGTTTTCAAGTTCTATCATATCTGCTAATTTATATGCTATTTCTATTTCGTCTTTAGTTTTCACTTTATTTGATTTTTTATAATAGATTACTTTAGATGGCTTATTATCTACTATTAATTTTCCGTTTCTATCATATATTCTTCCTCTTGGGGCTGATGGTCCATATACTATTTTTTTTGTTAATTTTTTTAGGCTTTTTTCATATTTTTCATGGTTAACTACTTGAACAAAAAATAAGCCTATTACAAGAACTAATAAAAGTATTATTACTAAAACTGTTAGTATATTGTATCTTTTTTCTATTTCTAATTTAATGTCTTTATTTTCTTTGTAACTATTTAAGTTATATCTAGGCGTACTTGGTTTTCTTTTTATTTTTCTTTTTTTCTGATGTTTCGTCTTATAACTTAATTTTGCTTTTTTATTTTTTACTTTATAGTTAAGCTTATTTTTCTTCCTAGATATTTTCTTTAAGATATTTTTCATACTTTTATCACCTCTCAAGTCTATTTATCATATAATTTTTTAAGGAGGAATTATGCGTTTAATAATTAGTGATTATATTCAAAAAATTAGTTTAAATGATGTTATTAAGTTTGGAAATAAAAATGGAGTCGTTTTATCCAATGAGGAAGCTAAGATTTTATTTTTTTATTTAAAAAATAATTGGGAGGATCTTTTATATGGTGATCCGACGCCAATTATCAATGAAATAAAAAGCGAACTTGATATTAATAAATTGGATAAAATAGTTGAATTATTTTATTTTTACAGGAATAAATATGGTTGTTATTTATAATAGGCTCTTATTTCTTCTAATAGGTTTGGATTATATTTATTATTTTTAATCATTTCTATTTCAAATTTATATGGTGGATAAGTTCTGTCTTTTCCACCATCTTTACTAATGTATGGTGTTTCTAATATTTTAGGAATATTTTTTAATTTTTTATGGTGGATTATTGAATTTAAATTTTCGAATCCAATTGTTCCTAAACCGATATTTTCATGACGGTCTTTTTGAGCGCCTTTTTGATTTTTACTATCATTTATATGAATGCACCCTATTTTATCTTCTCCTATTATTTGATCAAATGTTTTTAACATTTCATCGAATTTATTCATGTCATATCCTGCATCATTTAAATGACATGTATCTAAACATACCATAAGTCTTTTATTATTTTCTACTTTATCGATTATTGTTTTTATTTCCTCAAATGTTTTACCTAGTTCAGTTCCTTTTCCAGCCATTGTCTCTAAGCAAATAATAGGTCCATCTTTTTCATTTAATACAATATCTAATCCTTTTGAAATATTATCTAGTCCTTTTTCTATCCCAAGCCCAACATGACTTCCAGGGTGAAGTACTATCTTTTCTATTCCTAGTATTTTAGCTCTTTCTAATTCTTGTTTTAAAAAATTAACAGCAAAATTCCATTTTTGTTCATCTTTATCATTGGCAAGATTAATTATATATGGAGCATGTATTATCACATTTTTTATGTCTATATTGTTATTTTTCATTAAGTTTTGTGCTTCTATGGTTTGTTTTTCATCTATCATGGATCTCATTGTATTTTGAGGAGCTCCAGTATAAAACATAAATGCATTTTCGCCATAGGAAATTGCTTCTTTTACACTTCCGATAAGTCCTTCTTCTTTCGTATATGAAACGTGACTTCCTATTATTAAATTCATAAAATCACCAATTTATATCTTATCATATTTTTCTATTATTCACCTACTAATTTTGACAAAAATTTAAAACTTTTATCAATTACTATTTGAACTACTTTCTGAGTATTTTTTGAAATTGACAAGCCTGCACTTGATATTTTATTACCATATTTTTTATTATTTGCTTCAATGTATTTTTTTACATCTATGTTTTTTCCTTCACTTATATCTTTTTCAAATTCTTTTATCTGGGCGTTTGTAAGTGAAACTTTTTTATTATTTTTATATTCAAAGTAACCTGCTGACACTGATAGATATAGTGCGAAAAATGTTATAAAACTAGTAAAAAGTATATATTTAAAAAATTTTTTTATCTTATTCTTATCCATTTATATATTCTCCTATAATCGGACCTATAAGATTTATAGTATTATTTACTTCTTCTATAGTATTTTTATCTGCGCCTAATTCCATAAGTGTTATTTTATCATTTAGGTCTTGATTGTAAACTCCGTTATTTCCAGCTCCACCTTTTGTGATTATTCCTCTCGTAAGTTCTGGATATTTTTCTTTTATTTTTTCATTTATTATGTTTGTCATATTTAAATTATTTTTATATGTATCATATTCTTCACCTATTACAAATAATACTTTCGCACATGGCTTATTATTTATAATTACTGTTGACTTTTCTTTTGGAAGTGAGTCTCTATGTATGTCTATTATTAATTTTAATTCTTTATTATTGTTTATAGCTTCTTCAAGAAACTTTCTACTTGCTAAATAGCTTTTTGCGTGATTCATATTATTAATATTCATGTAGTCTGTTAAGTTTTCTTCCATTACAAGTGATTTTACATTGCTTTCGAGTAATTTTTTTTGCAGTAAGTATGATGCCATCATTACTCCTGGCATTATATTATATTCTTCTAAACCTTTTCCTTCATATGTTTCTCCTTGATGTGTATTATAAATAAACACTTCAGGTTTTTTTTCTACTTTTGATGTGTCTATATTTGGGTTTTCTACGTATGCGACTATTTTTGCTTCTTCTTTATTTTGTTTTAAATGAAATATATTATCTAATATAGTAACTGGTTTATTTACATTTATAATTTTAGATAATCCTTTTGTAAACAAGTTATTTGCTTTTTTTTCATAAAGCATGTGATAGTTTGAATCTATGAGGAGTGTTTTTATAAACGATTCATTGTTATCAACTAGTTTGTAATGCATTATTAAATTGAATGAAACTTGATAGCCCAAAAACATAACAAATGCATATCCTATTAACCTAAATTTAAATCTTCTTTTTTTTATTTTTTTCATATTTATCACCATTTTTATTTTAGTTTTTTTTATTTGAATAAAATGGCGAAAAAAATATTGATTTATCATTTTATTTATTTTATAATTGTTTCAAGGTGGGATGGTCAAATGGATTTATATTTAATTAGACATGGTGAGTCTACTCAAAACGCTAGAGAAAGTTTTAATGATAAAATTCCAGATCATTTAATTGGCTTAACTGATAATGGTGTTAAGCAGTGTGATGATGTTGGAATTTTTTTGAAAGAATATTTAGAAAAAAATAATATTGATATTCAAAATGCGGTTATGTGGATTAGTCCTTTTTTAAGAACTAGGCAATCTGCTAATATTATAAATAGTCATTTGAATATAGATGACGTTAGAGAGGATTATAGTCTTATTGAACAAAGATATGGCCTATTTGGTGACAGGTCTTTAGCTCGAAATAGAATGATCTTTCAGCATGAATTTGAATTTTATGATAAGTATTATCAGAATAATGGAAGATTTTATGCGAAGTTTCCTCAGGGGGAGGCTCCTATGGATGTAGCTCTTAGAACTAGAATGTTTTT
Organism: uncultured Muribaculaceae bacterium; assembly: GCA_964425325.1. Classification (GTDB taxonomy): domain Bacteria; phylum Bacillota_I; class Bacilli_A; order RF39; family UBA660; genus Coprosoma. The sequence goes on from CAYRLX010000003.1 coordinate 37,958, forward strand.
AAATATGGTTAATTTAGAAGAAAAAGGGCCTTTATTTGTTATTTCTCATGGAACTACTATAAGAACAATTGTGATGAATACTTTTAATTATTCACCGGAATGGTTTAATATGGAAGCTCCTATGGAAAACTGTTCGGTACGTTTAATTAATAAAGACGATAAAATTGATGAATATATTTATGGTGGAAAAATAAAAAGACTTCGAAGATAAATTCGAGGTCTTTTATATATTTTGGTGTAGTGCATTATTAAGTCCTTCACTAATTAATTCTGATAGTTTTTCTATAATAAAGTCTTCTTCTTTTGGGGTTACCATCATATTATATCCTATTGGGTTTAAGATTTCATTTATTAATTTTTTTGTTTCATATTGGTTTAATGATCCAATAATTCCAAGTAGTTTTTTTCTATCTTCTATTTTTATAGTTTTACTTCCATACTTCAAATAATTCACGTTATATGTTAGTTTGTTTTTTGGCTTATTATAATTTTCTTTTTGATATGCAAAGTGAGAATACATGTAGTTTATAGTGTCATTTACTATTGATGCAGCATCTACTACTGTTGGTACTCCTATGGCTATTACTGGGATATTTAGAATATCTTTACTTATTTCTTTTCTTTTGTTTCCTACGCCACTTCCTGGGTTTATTCCACTATCTGATATTTGAATAGTTTTATTTACTCTTTCTACTGAAGATGCAGCTAGCGCATCTATAACTATGATAAAATTTGGTTTTACTGTTTCTGTAATTTGTTTTATTAAATCGCTTGTCTCTATCCCTGTTTCTCCCATAACTCCCGGAGATAAGGCGCATACTCTTCTAAATCCTTCTTGTAAATCTCCATATAAATACAGGTGATTGGTTACTAATGTTTTTTCTATGGTTAATGATCCTAGGGAGTCTGGGGTTGATTTTTCATTACCAAGGCCTATAATTAAACAAAGATCATCTTTTTTTATTTTTGATTTTTTTAATATTTTTTTTAATTCTTCTATGAAAATGGTTTTAATTTTTTCTTTATTTTCATAATCTGTAATATCATCAAATTCAATTGTAATATAGTTACCTTTTTTCTTACCTATTTTTTTTGCTTCTTCTTCTTTTAATTTTATTTCGGTAATCTTTATTCCATCTTTTTCTTTTGGTTTTTTATTTATTAGTTCTACTGCAAGGTCTGTTCTAATGCCTGCACTTTTTAAATCTACTTCATGACTCATTTTATCACCCTATTTTTATTTTTAACAAAAAATAAAGTTTTTATTGATTTTTTAAGGAAAATTTGCTAAAATGTATTTACGAATGGCTTGGAGGTGAAATTATGGCCAATTTAAAGAATGCAAAAAAAAGAATTTTAGTTAATGAAAAAAAACATGAACGTAATAATGAATATTTAGCTAGTACTAAAACAGCTATTAAAAATACTTTAAGATCTGTTGCTAAAAAAGATAAAAATGAAGCTGAAGCTAATTTAAAAACTGCCATTAAAAGAATCGATAAGGCTGCTGGCGCTAATGTATTAAGTAAAAATACAGCTGGAAGAAAAAAATCAAGATTAACTAAGAAAGTAAATGCCATGGAGTAATTTGCTTTTTTTATTTAGAGAGGAGCTTTTATGAAGAGAAACTATCTTGGAACTTTTATTATTTTTATTATTTTCTTAGTTTGTTATACTTATAGAGATAATATTTACTTTTTTATCATGCAAAAAATGGATGATTATAAAAATGTTTCTTTACCTTCGGCTAATTCTTTTTACAGTAATACTGACTTTGAATTTGTCAAAAGGACTGATGACTTTCATTTAAAAAATTATCAAAATATTTTGGATGTAATATATACTGTTTTAGACAATGGTACTGATGAATTTTCATTTTATTGTGATGATTCTTATAAAGAGTGCATGGATGATTTTAATAAGGTTTCTAAAGATCAGGTTCTTTTATCTACAATAAATAATATGGTTTCTCCTTATAACAGTTATCAAAGAATATATTTTAGAGTTAGTTCTTATGGAAAAATTACAATGAAAACTGATAAGCTTTACTCTAGTGATGAAATAGATATAGCAAATAAAAAAATCGATGAATTTATTCTTAATAATATTAATAATGAAATGAATATAGTGGATAAAATTAAGTCTTTTCACGATTATCTAATTAATAATAGTGTTTATGATAAGGAAAGTGCGGATATTATCGAAAATGGTGGTGATACTTCATTTACTAATTCTCATAAAGCTACAGGTCCACTTATTTATGGTAAATCATTATGTAGTGGATATAGTGATGCGATGAAATTATATCTTGATAAACTCGGGGTTACTAATTATAAAATATCTAATTCGCGTCATATTTGGAATTTAGTATATGTCAATGACTCATGGTATCATTTGGATTTAACTTGGGATGATCCTATTACTACAACTGGTGAGAATGTATTACTACATAAGTTTTTCTTAATCGATACTGATACTTTATTAAAATTAGATTCGACTGAGCATAATTTCAATCCAGATTATTATCCAGAAATAAGCCACTAGATGGCTTTTTCTAGTGGCAAAGTTACTTTTACTAAGGTGTATAATCCTTCTTTTGAAGAATACTTCATTTTTCCTTTATGTGCCTTTATTATTTCATTAGATAGTGATACTCCAAGTCCTGTTCCTTTTTGCTTTGTCGTATAAAATGGTTCTTTTATTTTTTCTAGTGATTCTTTTGTTATTACTACTCCATTATCTTTTATATAAATATTTATATTATTTTTCTCTATTTCTGTCCATATTTTAATAATTGTATTTTTTTTATTATCAAGAGCTTCTATACTATTTTTTAATATATTGATGAATACTTGTGTTAATCTATTGTAATCAGCATTTATATATATTTCTTCATCTTTTATTTTATTATCTAATTTTATATTTTTCCCTTTTAGTAATATATTCATACTTTGAAGTACTTCTTCTAATAATAGATTTATATCTATAATGTCTTTGTTTATTTTTTGTTTATTCATAGATAGAAAGTCTTCTAGTAAAATAAGTACTCTATTTATTTCTTCTTTGATAATTGGAATATATTTTTTTGATTTTTCTATGTTTTTTTCATCGTACATGTCTAGATATCCTTTACATACTGCTATAGGATTTTTTATTTCGTGTGTTATTTTAAACAGCGATGTATGGATTTGTTTTTCTTTTTCTATTTTTTTTATTTTTGAATGTATATTAATTATTTCTTCAGATTTTTTTAATAGGTATACTGTAAAGAATGACAATGTAAGTTCTATTAAAATCTCAATTAGTATACTATAATTTATATATTTATAATACGTTAAAAATAATAGTTTTATTATACATAATGTTATTACTTGTTTATTTTCGTTTTTTTCTTTTATTAATATGCAATAATATATAGTATACTCTGCAATTATTAATAGGATGTGTTTTTCGTAAAACCAGCTAAAATAAATAGTATTTATTATACTTATTAGAATAGAAACTGGTTTATCCTTTTTATAATATGATATTATGAGTGGTATATCTACAATAAGTAATGGATTATTATTTATCGATAGAGAGTATTTATATATTAAATACATTTGCATAAATATAATAATTATAAATATTAATTTATCTTCTTTTTTATCTATTATTCTTATGTATGCTGAATATAGTAAGTATATTAAAATTGGAGTTATTATAATTGCTGAATTTAATAGTATTAAGTCGAATATTTTCATTTTTCTTCACCATTTTGATTATATTATTTTTCTTTGTCGATTTTTGTCGAAAAAAAGAAAAAAATGACTTTTTTAGTCATTTAAACACGATAAGTTTTGCTAGTACATAATTTGAGATAATGGCAAGTGCTTGTGAAGCTATTTTACAGGTATAGCTTCCACTTTTAAATAGATATATCATTATTTCTATTAGAATTATCTCGAGTATTAGAGTAGCTACTCTAGAAGCTAGAAAACAAATACTTTCTTTTAATTTATTTGTTTCTTTACTATTGAAGACAAAATCTCTACTTGTAAAATAGGCAAATATAACTGAACAAAACCATGATAAGAAATTTGCTAGTTGTATATCTGATTTTGATTGTGACGTAAAAATAATCTTAATAAGGATGTAATATGTTATTAATGAAACTGTTGTGGTTAATATTCCGATTACGAGGTAATTTGTTAACTCTTTTAAATTATTTACTGTGTTATTCTGAGCAGTTTTCTCTATATTCATATTTGTATTTACTGTTATCCTTTGTTATAAAAATACAACCACTCATTTCTTTTTTTGTTTTTGGATTTTTTACTTCATCATTATTTAGATATCCTTCTGCTTTAAGATCTGCTATGGAAATAGAATCTTTAGAATAATTAGATTGCATATTATCTATAGCCCATCTTTCCGCTGCTTCTTCTATTAATTTTACTTGTCTTTCGTATGCTTTTTCTCTCGATAGGTTTATTGCATTTATTATGTTTGGAGTTGTTATTGTTACTAGTAGCCCTAGTACTACTATTACTGCTAGTAATTCGATTAATGTAAAGGCTTTATTGTTCATGGTATCACCTACTTTAAATTATACTTAAAAGCATATTAATAGTCAATTTATAAAAGTATTTTTCTCCAAAGACTTACATTTTTTTATATGTGTAAAGGGTTTGTATTTTTTATTTTGACGTGATAAAATATAGTCGAATTTGGGGTGATTTATATGAAGAGTGTTGGCATAATCTGTGAGTATAATCCTTTTCACAATGGTCATGTTTTTCATATAGAAAAGGTTAAAGAATTATTTCCTAATCATTTAATTATTTTAATCATGAGTGGAGATTTTACTCAAAGAGGAGAAGTTTCTTTAATAAATAAGTGGAAAAAAACTGATATTGCTTTAAATTATGTTGACTTAGTAATTGAGCTTCCTTTTGTCTTTGCTAGCCAATCAGCTGATGTATTTGCTAGAGGAGCTTGTGATATTTTAAAATATTTAAATGTTGATGCTTTGGTGTTCGGTAGTGAAAGCGACAATGTTGCTTCTTTAGAAAAATTTGCCAAAGTGCAGGATTCTTTGGAATACAATAATCTTGTAAAAAAGTATTTATCTGAAGGTTTTAATTACCCTACTTGTTTATCTAAGGCTTTATATGATATTCTTGGTGAGAGTGTTTCTAGTCCTAATGATTTACTTGGTCTTAGCTATGTAAAGGAACTATCTGGAAGTAATGTAAAAGCTGTCTCTATTAAAAGAAGCAATGATTACTTATCTAAAAACTTGGATGGTGTTATAAGTAGTGGTACTAGTATTAGAAATGCTTTGGAAAAAGGGATAGATGTTAAGAAATATGTTCCTTCTTGCTCTTTAAAATTATTAAATAATGTTCATTTTACTTCTGATTATTTTGATTTGATAAAATATCGAATAATAAGTGATGATATTTCTAAATATCAAACTGTCGATGAAGGCGTTGAAAACAGACTTAAAAAGGTTATTAATGAGGCTAGTTCTTTAGATGAACTTAGGGAAATGGTTAAAACTAAAAGGTATACGTATAATAAAATAAACAGAATGCTTATTCATATTTTAACTGGTTTTACTAAGGAAGAGGCAAAGAATATAAAAACTGAATATATAAGAGTTTTAGGTTTTAATAAGGATGGTAAGAATTATTTAAAAGAAGTTAAGAAGAATATTTGTATTCCTATTATTATGAATTATGAAAAAGGTAATAAGTATTTATCTATAGAATCTAGGGTTTCTTCTATTTATAATTTAATAAAAAAAGATGATAATTTAAGCGAACATCAGCACAAGCCGATTATTCGCTAATATCATCTTTTTCTATTGTATCTATTTTCATGAAGTTAGTGGTTTTCTTACCGATGCTTTTTGGGAATCCTCCTGTTAGGATTAATTTATCTTTTTCTTTTAGATTTGCCTTTTTTACTGCTACATCTTTGGCTGTTTTTATTATTTTATCTAATGAGTTAAACTCTTCTACTACACATGGATATACTCCATAATTTAGGGCAAGTGATTTTGCTACTTTTTCACTCATACATGTAGCTATTATAACTGATTTTGGTTTTAAGGTAGCTATTTTCTTTGCTGTATAGCCACTAGTAGTTGCTGCAACGATAACTTTTATATCTAATAGGTTTGCTGTTTCAACTACGTTATGGGCAATGGCACTTGGCACTGTATTTTTAGCAAATACGTTTTTATTATCATAATTATAATAACTTTCTGCAGTAGCACATGCTTCAGCCATGTATCTTACGGCATCTATTGGATGTTTTCCTAAAGTAGTTTCTCCTGAAAGCATAACTGCGTCTGTTCCATCAAGTACAGCATTTGCTATATCTGAGATTTCTGCTCTTGTAGGTCTTGCGTTTGTATACATTGATGCTAGCATTTCTGTAGCTACTATACATGTTCTTCCTATTTTTCTACATTTTTCAATAATTTGTTTTTGAAGTATTGGTAGGCTATCCATAGGCATTTCTACCCCTAGGTCTCCTCTTGCTACCATAATTCCATCACTTACTTTAATGATTTCATCTAGGTTTTTAATTCCTCTTGAAGACTCTATTTTAGATATAATCTGCATGTCTTCTCTACCTTGCTCTTTTAAAAGTTTTCTAACTTCTTTTACGTCATCCGCACTACTTACGAATGATAAAGCTAGGAAGTCTCCATCGTGTTCGCAGGCATATATAATATCTTTTTTATCTAATTCACTTATAAATGGTAAGTTTAGGTTAACTCCTGGTACGTTAACTCCTTTTTTATTTCCTAAAATTCCGCCATCTATTATTTCACAGTTTACTCCGTTTTTTAATTTTTTTATCACTTTTAATTTCATAAGACCATCTTCTAGTAGTATTTCATTTCCTACTTCTACTGAGTCTAACGCATCTTTATAGTTTACTGTGAAAGCTTCTTCTGTTCCTAATATGTCATCTTTAACTACTTTAATTTGTTTTCCACTTTCTAATTTGATAGAATCATTTTTCATCATTCCAGTTCTAAAATCTGGACCTTTTGTATCAAATAAAACTGCGATGTGTTTATCCATCTCTTCATTAATTCTTTTTACTAATCCTAATACTGTTTTTTTCTCATCTTCTGTTGCATGTGAAAAATTAATTCTAGCAACGTTCATTCCATTTAATACCATTTGTTTAAATGTTTCATAGTCATAGCTGCTTGGTCCTATTGAGCATATAATTTTTGTTTTTTTCATACTATCCTCTCCTACTTCTCTCTTTTTTCAATATATTTTTTTTACATTTTTCTTTATCGGTACAATCTGTTAATTCATTATTCCGAGATTTAAATATTTCTTTTAATCTTTTTGTTTCTTCTTGCAAATTTTTTCTTATACGTTCAGTGTTTGGTTGTTCAATCCCTAGCATTATGTCATTAAAATCTATAAACTTACTTGAGACTTCTTGTGAAATTTTTATGTGAAGATGTCCAAAGTTTACTGGATTTAATCCTATTAATTCATAGCTAATATCATTGTATTTAATGTAGTAAATAAATTTTGTTCCAATTCTTTCATCTAATTCAGGACTAATGTAGTTTTCTCTCATATATTTTTCAATATTTTCAAAAAACCAGCCTAAATTTTTTGCATTTTTAATGTCTTCTTCATCATCCAAAACATCTATTATATCTTGCACTTCAAAATCTTGATATCGGCTTACGAATTTTTCAAACCATTCAATGTATTCCTTTGTAAATAAAAGATCACGCATTTTGATTTTTTTTCTTTCAAACTCTTTTTCATATTCAAACTCTTCTTTACTAATGTACACTCCCCTGAATAACCTCCTTTTGACAATTCTTGCAGTAGTATGTTCCTCTTCCCCCTACTGTAATTTTTGTTATTTTGCCTTTGCATATTTGACATGTTTCTTTTGTGTGAACGAGCAAATGTGATTGAAATCTTCCATGTACTCCTTCACTTGATGTATAGCTTTTAACAGTGGTTCCGCCTTTTTTAATTGCTTCTTCAAGTATTTTTCTTGTGTATTTTATTATGCTGTCGCATTCTTTATCAGTTAGGTCAGGCGCTAATTTTTTGGGATTTATCTTTGATAAAAACAATATTTCATCAGCATATATATTTCCTATTCCTACTATTATGCTTTGATCTAAAAGCTCTGTTTTTATAGGCTTTTTATGGAAATGTTTTTTTAAGTAATCTTTTGTAAGTCTTTTATCCCAAGGTTCTAGTCCTAAATCTTTTAATGGTTTTACTTTAAATACTTCTTCTTTATTTAGCAAATACATCTTCCCAAATTTTCTTGTATCTGCATATCTAAGGTCAGTTCCATCATTTAGGTGGAAGAAAACGTGGTGGTGTTTTTCTTTTGGATCATTAGTATTTCTAATGAAGTATTTACCTTCCATTCTTAGATGACTTAATAAGTAATAATCATTTAATTCAAACATTAGCCATTTCCCATATCTATCTATATTCATTATGGTTTGATTTTTTATTTTTCTTTCAAACTCTTTTACTTTTGGATATGCGATTATATTATCCCAATAGATAGATGCGAATAGGATTTTCTTATTTAACACTTCTTTTTTAAGAACTCTTCTTACTGTTTCCACTTCAGGTAATTCTGGCATAACCTCACCTACTTCGCAATAATTTTTACCACTTGTTAAAAATTTATCACAATGATAATTATACCATATTTTTACTTGTTTTTTACATTATTTAGCTTTGTTTTAAGAAATTCTTCGTATTTTTTTAGCCCATATTCTTTATTGTAATAGTTTGGATATTCATTGAGGTGTGCGAGAGCTATTTTTGAAGTTATAATTAGGTCATCATTTGTCACGTTTGTTAATTCATTTATACTACCATGTTCTGATTCTATATTAATTCCTTCTAGAAAATCTTCTATGGAAAATTTGTTAAATGGTATATTTAATAGTCTTGATGCATATATTGCATCATTTATGTTATACATTTTCATCACCATATTTATTTTATGAAAAATTGATAGTTTTGTTTGTAAAAATGGTTGAAATGTGCTAAAATAGTTTTGTTAGTTTTTAAAACTGTGATAAAGATTAGTAATATAATGTTTTATTTACAAGAGAGTTAGTGGATGGTGCAAACTAATAATAAACTTATATGAATCTACTTTGGAGTGAGGTTAATAACCTCCGGCCTTGCCGTTATGTTAATTAAGACTATTATTAGGATGGTACCACATTTTATATGTTCCTATATAATAGTCTTTTTATTTTAAGGAGTGATAATTATGGATGATTTTATTGAATTTGATGAAATTCAAAGGATTACAGATGAGGCTAATAAAGTTCAAGAGGAACTTAATCATTTAATTTTTCTTAGATCCTCGGGCAATCATGATTTTAGTAATATTGATTTTTTAATTAGTGATAAAAAACATGAATTAGTTGAGCTTAGGTTTAAGCTTGAGCTTACAAAAAATGAAATGGGAGATGAATATGATAGATATCAAAATTATAAGAGAAAATAAAGATTTAGTTAAAGAAAATATAAAGAAAAAATTTCAAGATCATAAGCTTCCTTTAGTTGATGAGGTTTTTGAGCTTGATAAAAAGGTGCGCGAGGTTCAAACTAAGGGTGATGAACTTAGAGCTCTTAAGAATAAGAAAAGCACAGAAATTGGAGCTTTAATGCGTGAGGGTAAAAAAGATGAAGCTGAAAATGTAAAAAAAGAAATTAGTAAATATGGTGAGGAAATAGCTTCACTTGAAGAAGAATTTACTACTCTTAGCTCTAAAATAAAACAGGACATGATGCTTATTCCAAATATTATAGCTGACGATGTTCCAATTGGAGAAGATGATACTAAGAATGTAGAGATTGAGAAGTTTGGCGATCCAATTGTTCCTGAATACGAGATTCCACATCATGCGGATATATGTGCGAGATTAAATGGTTTGGATAAAGAAAGTGCGGGCAGAACTTCTGGTAATGGATTTTACTATTTACTTGGAGACATTGCAAGACTACACTCTGCTATGCTTAGTTATGCTAGAGATTTTATGATTGATAAAGGTTTTACTTATGCAATTCCACCTTTCATGATTAGAAGTGATGTCGTTACTGGTGTTATGAGTTTTGAAGAGATGGATGACATGATGTATAAAATCGAAGGTGAAGATTTATATTTAATTGGTACTTCTGAACATTCTATGATTGGTAGGTTTAAAGATCAAATAGTAAATGAAAAGGAACTACCTATTACTATGACTTCATACTCTCCTTGTTTTAGAAAAGAAGTTGGAGCTCATGGTATTGAAGAACGCGGGCTATACAGAGTTCATCAATTTGAAAAACAGGAAATGGTTGTTTTATGCAAACCTGAAGAAGGAATGGACTGGTATAATAAAATGTGGTCTTATACTGTGGAATTCTTTAGAAGTTTAGATGTTCCTGTTAGAACTTTGGAATGCTGCTCTGGTGATTTAGCTGATTTAAAGGTTAAATCATGTGATGTTGAGGCTTGGTCTCCTCGTCAGAAAAAATATTTTGAAGTTGGTTCTTGTTCAATACTTGGGGACGCTCAAGCTAGAAGGCTTGGAATAAGAATGAAAACTGATAAAGGTAACGAATATGTAACTACTTTAAATAACACAGTCTTAGCTACTCCTCGTGGTTTAATTGGAGTTATTGAAAACAATTATAATGAGGATGGAAGTATTAATATTCCTGAAGCGTTAAGACCTTACATGGGTGGAAAGGAAAAAATCGAGGTTAAATAATTTAAAAAGTCAATATTTAGAGGTATTTTCTATTTATTGATTTTTTTATGAGAAAAGTTCCTATTTTAGGAACTTTACAGTTTTAAATATTTTGTAAATCTTTGGAGAATAGTACTAATTACTCTCTTTTTCTTTGAATGGGTTTACGTGAAGCATAATATTTTGAATGCTATCATCTTTTTGTTTTATTTCATACTCTATGTTATCTATGATTTCGTGAACATTTTTTAATGTCATTTTCTCATCCATACTAACTTCACAATCTATTTTTTTAAATGGTCCATATTTTAGTATTATAAGTGAATCTATATTTTTTATTTCTTTATGATTATTAATTATTTTTTTTATTTTGTTTTTGTATTTTTTATTTAATATTTGTTTTCCTAGTAAATTACTTATATTTTCTTTTAATATTTCAAATGATATTTTTAGTACTAATATTCCTACTATTATCATAGCTATTTTATCCGAATATTTAAATATTGGATTTATATTTGTAAACTTTGAAAGCAGTACTGACACTAGTACAACAAATGAGCTAATTACATCTGATAGGCTTTCTTTTCCAGATGATATTAGGATATTACTATAATACTCTTTTCCTTTTTTTAAAATGTAGGCTGATAATATGAATTTAATTATAATTGTTAATAGGCTTATTAGTGATGTATATATATTTGGTATATTGGATGGTTTAGTTATTCCTTCATTTATTATTTTTATTCCCATTATCCCTACTATTAGACCAATACCTAAGCATGTTAAATATTCGGCATTTCCATGACCAAATGGGTGCTCGGGGTCTGCTGGTTTTTTAGATAATGTGTTTCCTATTGATGCGAATATATCTGTGAGCATGTCACTTAATGAGTGAATTCCATCAGCTACTAGTGCTCCTGATTTACCTAACAGACCAAAAACAATTTTAAATATACTTAAAAATATGTTTGTAAATAAGCTTTTTAGCATTACTTTATTTACTTTATCCATTTTATCACCTATTTTGCTTCATACCAGTTTTTACCGTAGCTTGCTGATACTTTAAGTGGTACTTTTAATTTATAAATATTATCCATTATATCTGGTATGATTTCTTTTATTTTTTCTAGTTCTCCTGTGTAAACATCAAAGACTAGTTCATCATGAACTTGTATGATCATTTTTGTTTTTAAATTATTTTCTTTTAATTTTTTATATACTTCTACCATGGCTAGTTTTATTATGTCAGCTGCTGTTCCTTGGACTGGTGTATTAAGGGCAATTCTCTCACCCATTTGTCTTATCATATATGCTGGATTATTTAGTTCTGGTATGTTTCTTTTTCTATTGAACATAGTCTTTACGTAACCTTTTTCTTTAGCTTCTTTTATGGTTTTTTCCATATAATCTTTTATACCTGGATATGCGTCGAAGTAGCTATCAATAAATTTACTAGCTTCTTTTGGTGTAATTCCTACGTTTTCTGCTAGTCCAAATGGGCTTATTCCATATATTATTCCAAAGTTAACTGCTTTTGAAACTCTTCTCATATTAGGTGTTACTTCATCTTCTTTTACTTTAAATATATCTGATGCGGTTTTAGAGTGTATGTCTTTTCCTTCGATAAATGCGTTTTGAAGTGATTTTACATCTGCCATATGTGCGAGTACTCTAAGCTCTATTTGTGAATAGTCTGCTCCGTATATAGTATCATATGTTGGAATAAAAGCTTTTCTTATGGATCTACCTAGTTCATCTCTTATAGGTATATTTTGCAGGTTTGGTTCTACTGATGATAGTCTTCCTGTTCTTGTTAGGTTTTGGGTATATATAGTATGCACTCTTCCGTCTTGAACAGTATTTATCAGTCCTTCTATATATGTAGAATATAGTTTAGTAAGTTTTCTATATTCTATTATTTTTTCTATGATTGGATGTTTTCCTTTTAACTTATTAAGTACATCTATAGCTGTTGATTTATTATTTTTTTTATGTGGAAGATTTAATTTTTCAAATAGGATTTCTCCTAGTTGTTTAGGGGATGATATATTGAATTCTATACCTGCTATTTCATGTATTTCTTTTGTAATTTCTTCTATTTTTATTTTTATATTTTCTCCCATCTCTTTTAATACATTAATGTCTAATTTAACTCCTGTAAATTCCATGTCTGCAAGTACTGTAGCAAGTGGCATTTCTATTTCGTTAAATAGGTACTCTATTTCTTCTTCTTTTATTTTTTTATTTAAATAATCTTTTGTTTCCCAGATAAATCTTGCTTTTTCTATTGTGGTTTTGGCAATTATACTTTCGTCTGGCTCTAGTAAGTGATTTATCTTACCATATGTGTCTTCATAAAATGGTAATTTTTCATCTAATTCGTTTGCAAGATATGCGATATCATCTTTTATATTGTAGTCTAAGAGTGATGATGCAATCATAGTATCAAAGGTTACGTTATCTATTTTTATGTCTTGATAATCTAAAGCTACTATTGTTTTCTTTAAATCATATGTAAATTTATTATTTTTTATTAGAAATTTTGGATTTTGTTTTAGTATTTCTAGTGGAATATACATAGATGCATTTTCATTATATACTCCCATTCCAAGTACTTTGGCTTTATGGTAATTTGTTCCGAGTATTTCTAAGTATATGGCTGCATCTCCTTCTATTTCAATTTCGTCTACGCTTTTAATTATTTTTACTTCTATTTCTTTTTTTTCTTTTTTTGGCTTCTTTTTTAGGAATGAATAGAATTCTAGATCTTCATATATTTTATTTAATTCATCTGTGTTTTCTCCAATGTATTTTGTGTCTTCTAGACCTATTTCCATTTCTACGTCTTTTATAATAGTAGCTAGGTGGTAACTATTATAGGCATTATCTTTATCTATTTCTAATTTTTCTTTTAGTTTGCCTTTTATATTATCTATATTTTCGTATATTCCATCTAGTGTTTTATAGTCGTGAAGGAGCTTTAGGGCTGTTTTTTCTCCTACTCCTTTTACTCCTGGAATATTATCTGATGGGTCTCCCATTAGGGCTTTTAGATCTATTATGTTAATAGGATCTATTCCCCACTCCTCTTTAAACGATTCTTCATTATATCTAATATAATCTTTTTGTTTTAAAAGTTTTATATCTACGTCTTTTGAAATTAATTGTAGAAGGTCTTTATCACTACTTATAATTGTTCCAATGAAATCTTCTTCTTCGTCACAGTATTTTGCGAATGTTCCGATGATATCATCTGCTTCAAAATTATCTATTTCATAATATTTTATTCCCATTGCGGTTAATATTTGTTTGGCAACTGGAAACTGCATTTTTAGTTCTTTTGGTGTTTCTGTTCTACCGTCTTTGTATCCTTCGTATTCTTCGTGTCTAAATGTTTTTCCTTTATCGAAGGCAACTATTATATATTCTGGATTTTCTTCTTTTATTATTTTATTCATCATATTTACAAATCCAAATATGGCATTTGTTGGAAATCCTTTAGAGTTATTCATAAAGTTTCCATTATAAGCTGTTGCATAATAGCTTCTAAAAAGTAGGTTATTTCCATCTACTAGTATTATTTTTTTCATATGTATCACCTTTTTAATTATAGAAAAAAATAAAAAGAAAAACAACTCTTTTAGAGCTGCTTTGAGATATATTTTTGAAGGTTAATACTTTTTATTTTTTCTTTTTCTATATCTAATAAATCACTATTGATAGCTAAATCCATATCCGGTGTATCTTTTGCTAATTCAAAACCAGTTAATCCATTATTTACTAGGATTCCTTTTTCTATTAGTGGATATATATAATTCTGTGCTAAATATTCAGGTGATTTGTAAACGTTATATGCATTATATTTTATAGATAAGTCAAATATAGACAATTCTTCTTTTAATGATAGTAGATATTCTAAAATTTGAGATTCTGCGCCAGTTATTTCTTCATCTGCATTTTCTTTTATGTTATTAATAATTATTTCTTTTTCAAATTCTTTTAGTACTTCTTTAAGCATGTATCTTAAAAATAAAGTAATATCTCCTCTTCTTCTTACTTCATTTAATTTATGGGTATATTTCATTTTATTTAATGAAATTGCTCTATTGAATATTATATATGGATAAGATTTTGTATTAATAAGATGCCACATTGAAACTGTTCTTGCGGTCCTTCCATTTACATCAAAGTAAGGATGTATATATACAAAGTAAAAATGCATTATTTGTGATTTAATAAAATTATCCATTTCAGTTTCTGCTTCATAATTATCAATGAATTCAAATAATTTATCCATATGGTAATTTACTTTATCAAATGGCATTCCTTTAATAAAGTTTAAGCCTGGCCCGCCCATTAATATGTATACTGGTCCATTTCTATAATAATCTCCCATGTCTTTTAATGATTGCTCACTTAATAATCCTTCACTTAAAATAGCATATAATTCTTTTAAACTATCTTTATTGATATTGTCATGACTTAAAATGTATCTATATCCTCTATGTAAGTTTATTATTCTTTCTTTATTTTCCCAAGGTATGTCTTTTTCATTTCTTATTACTCTTTCTATTTCTTCTATATCATCTGTAATTCCTTCTATGCTGTTATTTGCTTTAAGTTCTTTATATTCTAAGGAGCTTTTAGCAAATTCTAATGTATTCATACTAGGTGTTTCTTCTAAAAGATTATCTATTCTTTTTATATATTTTTGAAGGAGTATTTGATTATAATAAATTCTTTTGTGTGTTTCTAGTCTTAATGGTACTCTTTTAAATGTGTCCATAATATCACTTCCGGCGCTTTATTATAGTACTTTTAATTAATTTGGTCAATTTTATATATAAAAAGAAGCTTTATCTTTTTTTAGCTTCTTTTACTAATTTTTTAAATAGTTGTAGGTTTTGAGATTCTAATTCTGGGTGGAACTGAACTCCTATCATGAAATGATTAGGATCTAATCCTTCTATAGCCTCTATGGTTCCGTCTTCTGCTTTTCCAACTACTTTAAATAGTTTACTATTATCAAATGTGTCGTTTTTTGCGACAAATGTGTGAAGTGATGGTTCACTTATAGTATTTATTTTATATATTTCATATAATCTACTATCTTTATCTATATTAATATTGTGTTTTGATTTTTCTATTTGTGACAAGTAAAATGGATCTAAATAATTATGTCCTTCTCTTTTTTCTAGAAAGAAGTCTTCATATTCTGGTTTGAAGAAATTTTCTATTTCATTGTATGTTGTATTTCCTAGTTCATTATATACCCAGTTATATCCTGCCATTGTTTGCATGCCTAGACATATTCCTACAATCGGCTTTTGTTTATCAATTGCATATTTTATGGTATTAATTTGTGGACTTTCTATAATAGGACCTCCTTGAAGGACATAACCATCACACAAATCCATTTGGTCTATTTCAAATTTTCCATTCGGGAACACTAGTCCAATTGGAATACCTCCAGCTTCTATTATTCTTTTAGGATATGTATTTATAAATTTTGTATAGTTATCAAATGGACTATCTTCTTTTATAGCCCTTGGTGAAATCATTCCAATAATAGGTTTTTCCATGCTTATTCCTCTTTTCTTTGATTTATTATATCATTTAACTTTGTTTTGTCAATTAAATTATATTTAAAAGAAACTAGAATTATATCTAGTTTCTAAAATAAACTTAGCTGACTTGATTCATCCATTCCATCAAGTATTCCCATAGCTCTCATTTTTTCTATTAGGGTTGCAGATATTTTAGCTCTTTTTTGCAAATCTTCAATACTTATGTAATTTCTTTTTTCTCTTTCTTCAACTATTTTTTTTGCTACTACTGTTCCTAGCCCATCAATTGCTCTAAAAGGTGGGATTAGTGAGTGGTTATCTTCATCTATTACGAAGTTACTATAATGTGATTTATAAAGATTAATTGGTTTAAATGTATATCCTCTAGCTAAAGCTTCTAAGGCTACTTTTAAACATTCTAGAATTGATGACTCTTTATTTGATGCATCAAATCCTTTTTCTTGTATTTCTATTATTCTAGCTTTTACGGCTTCATATCCTTTTATCATGGCTTCTATGTCGAAATCATCATACTCTACTGAAAACTGGGCTGCATAATATACTTCTGGCTTATGCACTTTATAGTATGCTAGTCTGAAAGCATTTACTACGTAAGCTACAGCGTGGGCTTTTGGGAACATGTATTTTATTTTGGCACATGAGTCTATAAACCATTTTTCTATGTTTGCCTCTTCCATTATTTTTACGTAATCTTGCCATAAGTCTGGTTGTTTACTTGCTCTTCCTTTACGTACAAATTCCATTATTTTAAAAGCGTCTATTGGTTTTAGTCCATGATACATTAGATATACCATTATATCATCACGGCACCCTATTACTTCTGAAAATGGTACTACTCCATTATCTATTAGGTCTTTAGCATTTCCATTCCATACATCGGTTCCATGTGATAAACCTGATATTTTAACTAATTCGGCGAATGTTTTTGGTTTTGTTTCTCTTACTAACTGTAGGGTGAAAGGTGTTCCAAACTCCGGAATTCCTAGGCTTCCTGTATCATTCATTATTTGGTCTTTTGTTACTCCTAGTGGTTTTGGAGATAAGAATATTCCCATTGTTTCTTTATCGTCTAATGGAACTTTTGTTATATCGTCTCCTGTTATATCTTGTACAAGTCTTAGTTTTGTTGGACCTGAGTGACCTAAAATATCTAGTTTTAATACGTCTTGGTCTATAGCGTGGTAGTCGAAATGTGTTGTTCTCCAAGCTGAGTTTACATCGTCTGCTGGATACTGAAATGGTGTAAAGTCAAATACGTCCATATATCCTGGTATAACTACTATTCCTCCTGGGTGCTGGCCGGTTGTTCTTTTTACTCCTGTGCATCCTTTAGCTAATCTTTCCACTTCAGCTGTTCTCATATATATTCCTTTATCTTCACAGTATCCTTTTACGTATCCAAAGGCTGTCTTATCAGCTACTGTTCCAATTGTTCCTGCTCTATATACGTTATCTACTCCGAATAGTACTTTTGTGTATTCATGAGCTGCTGCTTGGTTTAGATCTGAGAAATTTAAGTCTATATCTGGTACTTTATCGGCGTGAAATCCTAGGAAGGTTGCGAATGGCATGTCTTGTCCATCTTTGTTCATCTTTTCACCGCATTTAGGACAGTTCATGTCTGGCAAATCGTATCCACTTCCGTAGTCACTACCTAGGCTTTTTCCATTAAGTTCAAATATAGAATGTTTACATTTTGGACATACGTAGTGTGGTGGTAGTGAGTTTACTTCTGTAATTCCCATCATTGTTGCAACTAGTGATGATCCTACTGATCCTCTACTTCCTACAAGATATCCATCATCGTTAGATTTTTTAACTAATTTTTGAGAAATTAAGTATATTACATCAAAGTGAGCTCCTATTATTCCTGTAAGTTTATCTTCTACTTTTTTATCTATATCTTCTTCATTTGGATTTTGCCTTAATATGTCCTTTTTTATTACTTCTTTTACTTTATCAAGTCCACCTACCATTGTTTTGTGAAGTTCTTCATATATTTTTTTAGTATATTCTTCTTCTGTTAAATTTTCTAATTTAACTTCATTTTTTATTGCATTAAACGGTTCATCTCCATATAGTTCTGTAGCTAGGCGCTCTTCTATGTTGTATGGTAGCGGTGAGCCATATATGTCCTGTGCTTTTGTATATACTAGATCTAGAGTTGTTTCTGTACAGTTTTCTATTTTAGGGGCGAATGGTATACCACCTGTATCTATTATTACTTCGATTATTTCTACCATATCAGCTATCATATTTGTGTTTTTAACAACTATTTCTTCTGCTTCTTCTTCTGGTAGGAATGAAAATTCTTCTAGCATTTCATCTGTTGTTCTTAGGTACTGAGATGGAATTTGGGTGATATTTTTTCTAGCTAATGGGTGTCTTCCACCACCTGGTACTTTTTGATTTACGATTATTTCTCTATATATTCTATCTTCTGGTTCTATTTGGTGTACATCTCCTGTAGCTACTATTTTTTTTCCTGATTCTTTGGTAACTCTTATTATTTTTTTTATGTGTTTTATTAATTCTGCTTTGTTTGCAAAGTCTCCCATTTGAATTAGGTGGTCATATACTGCTGGGGGCTGTACTTCTACGTAGTCATAGAAGTTAATTAGGTTTGCTAGTTCTTCATCTGATTTACTTCTTGCTAGTTTAAATATTTCACTTTCATAACAGCCACTTCCTATTAATAAGCCTTCTCTATGCTTTTCTACTTCACTTCTTAGTATTCTTGGTGTTTTATATAGATATTTTGTATTAGCAAGTGAAATTAATTTAAACATATTTTTAAGTCCTATTTTGTTTTTAGCAATTATATTTATATGATGTGAAGCTCCATATTTATGTATTTCGTCTTTTGAAACTAGTTTATCTAAGTCTTTTATTGTTTTGAAATTTCTAGATACTAATTTTTGTAACATTTTATGAAATACTAAGGCTGTTCCTTCTGCATCGTAATCTCCTCTATGGTGGGCTGTTTCATCCCATGGAACGTCATATCTTTTTACTAGGGCTGATAGAGAATGTCTAGCAAAACCTGTGTCTAGAGCTCTCGATAATTCTAAGGTATCTATTACTGTATTTGTAAATTCTCCCAAGTTATATTTAGTGTGGGCCATTACGATAAATGATACGTCGAATTTGGCATTATGGGCAACCATTGGAAGGTCTTTTGTCCACTCTTTGAATTTTTTTACAGAGGTTTCTTCATCTGGTTTTCCTTTTAACATGTCGTCGGTTATATTTGTAAGTTCGGTTATTTTTTGTGGAAGTTTTCTCTTCGGATCAATTAGTTCGTCAAATCTATCTATTATTTCTCCATTTTTTATTTTTACCGCACCTATTTCTATTATTTGATCCGCTCCTCCGGCATTGAAACCTGTAGTTTCTAGGTCAAATACTACATATGTCTGTGACATTAAGTCTTCTTCTTTTGGTCTTAGAACTATGTCTACTGTATCATCTATTAGTGTAAGTTCTGTTCCATATAGTGCTTTAAATTTATCTTTCTCTTCTTTTCCTTTATTGTAGTTTGTTACTAGGTTAAATACATGTGGGAATGCTTGGCAACCATTATGATCTGTTATAGCTATGGCTTTATGTCCAAAACTCATAGCTCTTTTTACTAGTTCTTCTTCTCCTGCTACTCCATCCATTTGACTCATTTTAGTGTGGGCATGTAGTTCTACTCTTTTTTCTTCGGCAAGATCTTCTCTTTTATCTTCTTCTACTTCTATGTAGTTTAAATCTCTAACATTTAAAACTATTTCGTTATTTGAGAATCTGTCTGCCTTTGTATATCCTCTAATTAGGTACCAATTACCAGATTTTATTCTTTTTAGATATTTTGCATATTCTTTATCGTCTTTGGTAAATATTTTTGCATACATACTGTCTGTTTTATCGGTTAATTTAAGTGTTATTATTTTGAAGTTACTTTTGCTTGATTCAAAGGTGTCAATTCCAAATATTTTAGCTTTTACTGTGACTGAGTCCATTTCGAAGGTTATGTTATTGATTGGTGTTACTTCTGTTTTAATCTCATCACCTATAATAATAGGGCTTTCTATTTTTTTTGTTGCTTTTGGTATAACTTTTATTTTTTCTATTTCTTCTCTTATTTCTTCAGCTTTTTCTTCATTTATTTTGGTTTCTATTTTTATTTGAAATCCTGAATTATTTAAATCTTTTTCTAATTGTTTTATAATGCTTTCTAGTTTCATTTCTTCGGCTTTATTTATTATTTCTATATATAGTGTATTTTCTTCTAGGGTTAATTTACTGTCAATAAATTCTTTTAGTAATGGGGCTTCTTTACTGTATTTTTCTATATAATATTTATAATATTCTATTATGTTTTCTACTTTAATATTTTCTGCTTTTAGTATTGAAGAAACTTTTGCTTTATTATATTTTTCTTTTAATTTTTGATTAAAAATAAGGTATGTTTTTAATGGTAGTACATTTTTGATGGTTATACAAAATGCGTACTTATCCTTATTTTTATTGCAAATAATTTTATCTAGTGAGGCTTCATTAAAATACTTTTTTTCTTCTTCATCTATGTTTATTTGTTTTAGTAGTAGTTCTATTTTATTATGCATGTTTATCACCTTTAATTATTATATCACATTATAAAAGAAGTCTTGTTAAAGATCTTCTTTTATTAATTGTTTAGCTTTTGTTTTTTCTGTTCCTGTTATTTCAAAATATATTGCGCGAACAGGAATAGATACTTCTTTAATGACAACATATACTCTCTGTCCTCTTTTAATTTTTCTTTTTTCTTTTACATCTGGTATATTAATATCTTCCTCTCGCACTGTTCCACGTAGGTTATTGGATAATTTTATATCTAAGCCATATGGTTTAAAAGCTATTATTTGGCCGATATATTCATCACCTATGTGCTTCTCACCATACTCAGCCATTTTTAATTCTAAAGATTCTTGCTCTGCTTTGTCGGCTTCTCTTTCCATGAATGAAGCTTGTAAGCATTGTTCTGATAGCTCTGTTTTGATAGTTTCTAATTCTTGCTTTTGCAATTTTTGTTTTTCATATTTATCGATTAATCTATGAATTAGTAAATCTGGAAGTCTTCTAATTGGTGATGTAAAGTGGGTATAGTATTCTAATCCTAATCCATAGTGTCCAAGTGGTTCTGGTGAATAAAAAGCTTTACTCATACAGGTTAAAATATCTACAGATAATATTTCTTCTACTGGTGTGTTTTTATATTTTCTTAGAAAATTATCTAAATCATATGAGGTAAGTGATTTATTTTCTGCTTTTTTTATTAAATAAGCTGCATCACTTCCACATAGTCCTTCTGATATTAGTTTTCGAAGTTTAAAAACTAAACTATCTAGATGAGGTTCTTCATGATTTCTACTTATAAATGGCAATTCTAATTCAAAATATGTTTTGGCAACTTGTTCATTGGCAAGAATCATACAATTTTCAATCAATTTTTCAGCAGCGTGCTGATGAACTTCCTCAAATTTTATATCATTCTCTTCATTTCTAATAACTGTATCGCTTGATAAAAATTCTATATTTCCTTCTTCTCTTCTTTTTTTACTTCTGAGTTCTGATAGGTAGTATAGTAAGTATAATTCTTCGGCAAATGATTCATAACCATTTGGCATTTTTCCTTCTTCTAATAATTTATTTACATCTTCATAGGTCATTGCTTTTTTAGAGTTGATATAACTATAGTATATTTTTGTTTTTTCCTCAATAACATTTCCGTCAAGATCTATTACTATTTCAACTGTTTTTGTTAACCTATCTACTCCTTCGTTTAAAGAGCATATTCCATTGGATATTTTGTGAGGTAGCATAGGAACGACTGAATCACCCATATATAAAGATGTTCCTCTTTGTTTGGCCTCGATGTCTAAAGGACTATTTTCTTCTATGTAATGGCTAACGTCAGATATATGAACTCTAAGAATGAAATTTCCTTCTTCGTCTATTTTTATGCTGATGGCGTCATCTCTATCTTTAGTATGGGATCCATCTATTGTAAATATTTTTTCGTCGGTAAAATCTACTCTACCATCTTTTTCTTCTTCTGTAACTATAGTATTTATATTTTCAAGTTGTTTAATTGCTTCTTTAGAATAATCATAATAAAATCCGTGTTTAGCTCCTATAGCTCTATCTTCAATGTCTGGATCATCTTTATGTCCAACTATATATTCTATATTTCCTTCGAAAAGTAATCCTTTTGGACATTCAGCAACTACTTCTTTTCCTAATGTAACTAGTACAAGATTACCAGCAACTAGGTTTTCTAATTCTTTTTTTGGACAGACTACTCTTATATTACTTGCTATACTATGAGGTATTAGTGCTTTACCAGTATATTCAAATATAGCTTTACCGCTCTCTCTATTTAAGACTTTAACTACTTTAGCTCCATAATATCCTGATCTTATTTCTTTATGTTCAGTTGTGAATTCAACGGTGTCTCCATCTAAAGCACCATTCAAGTCTTTAGGATATATTGTATATTTTTCTTCTCTATCTTTGTTATCAGCATATATTTGTCCATATCCATCTTTGATTATTCTAATTACTCCTTGATTTATTGTTATTTTCTTTTTTTTCTTTTGTGGTGTTGTGTGAAGGTATCCATCTTCATCACAAAAGATTCTCTTTTCATTTTTTAATTGTTTTAAAGTACTAAAAAAAGCAGCTTTTGCCTTTCCACCTTTAATATGCATTATGCCACAAAGGTCTAAAGCTTTTAGCTTCTTTTCTTTTACGTTTTTAATTATTTCATTTCTTATAATCAACTAAACCACCCTAATTTGATTATAATCCTTTTTTTAATTTTATACAATGTTTGTTACACTTAGTTTACATTTTTTTAATATTTTACGTTATTTTACTATTATAAAAATAAATCTATCTTTACCTGTAAGGTCTTTTTCTATACTAAAATCATAGTTTTTTAAATATTTTTCAGCAATTTCTTTGATTTTATTACCTTGGTTCATACCTATTTCAAAAGCTATTATTCCTGGTTTGTTTATGTGTTTTTTTACATCTTTTAGTATGATTTCGTAATATTCTAGTCCATTGTTGTTTGCATAAAGTGCGATATGTGGTTCATTATTTTTTACAATTTCTTCTATTTCTTCATCATAGGCAATATATGGCGGATTACTTATGATAATGTCGTATTTTTTTTCTATTTTTTCTAACATATTACTGTGGATAAAATTTATTTTCACATTGTTTAGTTTTGCATTTTCTTCAGCTATTTTTAAGGCTTTTTTTGATATATCTAAGGCATCGACAGATGAATTTAAATTCTTCTTTAATGTGATGGCAATTGCTCCACTACCTGTACCTATATCTAGTATTTTAAGTGGTTCTTTTAATTCTTTTTTTGCATAATTAATTGTTTTTTCTACTAATGTTTCTGTTTCAAATCTCGGTATTAAAACGTCTTCATTTACCTTTAATATATTTCCATAAAAGTTTACATTACCAACTATATATTGTACAGGCTTTCCTTCGTTTAATTTTTTTAGTCCTTCTTCTAGCTTTTCTTTTGGAAGATATTTTTTTAAATATTCTTGGTCAGTCATTAGCTTTCCCTTAGTTTTCTATTTTGATCTTCAGTTATTAAAGCATTTATTATGTCGTCTAGGTTTCCTTCCATTACTCTATCTAGATTTTTAGTGGTATATCCTATTCTATGATCTGTTACTCTATTTTGAGGGTAGTTATATGTTCTAATTTTTTCTGATCTATCTCCTGAACCAATTTTACTTCTTCTAACACTACCTAATTCTTCTTCTTGCTCTCTAATTTTTGCTTCATATAGTCTACTTCTTAGTATTTGCATAGCTTTTTCTTTATTTTGAACCTGACTTCTTTCATTTTGACATGTTACGACTGTATTGGTTGGAAGGTGGGTAATTCTAACGGCACTGTCTGTCGTATTTACTGATTGTCCTCCTGCTCCACCACTATGGTATACATCTATTTTTAAATCATTTGGATTTATCTCTAGATCTACTTCTTCAGCTTCTGGCATTACAAGAACTGTAGCTGTTGAGGTGTGAACTCTACCTTGCGTTTCTGTTACTGGTACTCTTTGAACTCTATGAGCGCCACTTTCGTACTTTAGCTTTGAATATACATTTTCTCCTTTAACCATAAATTCTACTAATGGGAATCCACCTGCATCATTGTGTTCTTCAGACAAAACATCTATTTTCCAACCTACTTTTTCGGCATATTTTGTATACATTCTATATAGGTCTCCAGCAAAAATATTTGCTTCATCTCCTCCAGCAGCTCCTCTTATTTCTACTATAACGTTTTTATCGTCATTTGGATCTTTAGGTAGTAGCATAATTTCTATTTTGCTTTCTAAATCTGTTTTTTCCTCTGTTAGTTTTGTTATTTCTTCTTTGGCAAACTCTCCTAGTTCTGGATCTTTTGTCATCTCTTTAGCTTCCTCTATGTCTTCGTCTATTTTTTTTAGTCTTTGGTAAGCGTCATATGGTTCTTTTAAATCTGCGATTTCTTTGTTTAGCTTTAACATTTGTTTTACATCAGAAATAATTTCTGGATTATTTAGTTTTTTTTGTAATTCATTATACTTCTCTTCGATTGCGATTAATCTTTCTTTCATAAATATCACCTTTTTTTACGTTTTAAATTATACTATATTTTATTCTTATTTACAAATATTTATATTGTTTCTTTGTATTTATTATATAGTTTACTATCATATGTAATTATTTCTTCTTTGGCTAGCCTTGTTGTAGCAAAACATACTGGCACTTTTTCTTTATTACATATTTTTTCAATGTCTTCTATATTATCTACAATTAAATTCCATGTCTTTTTGGGAATCATGTTATTTAAGGCGAATAAATCTGCCCTCTTTTCTATTTTTTCTTCTGATTCAATTATTACTTTACTTTTTGCCATGTTGTAATCACTTTTTACATGGCCTAATTCATGATATAGTGCGAAATAGAAAGAAGCTTTATCTTTGTATAGTTTTGTCATATATATAGCTGGATTATTAATCTTTACTTTTGTACATCCTCTTATTTTGGTACCTTTTAATGCTTCTTCTATAACTAAATATATTCCATATTTATTAAATAATTTAATCATTTTATCTTCATCTAGTTTTTCTAATCTTATTTTTTTTAATTCTTCTAATAGTTCTATTAATTTTTCTTTTTTGTATTCATTCACTTTTTGATTTTTTATTTTTTTATCGCAATGGGCAAGCCATAGTGATATTTTTATTTCATCTGCATCATTTTTCTTTTTATATAGTATTTTTTTATTGTATTTTTTTAATGTATCAAAATCTTTTATGTTTAAATATTCTAGTAAATCAATAGTATTTTGGACTGGTGATGTTATATCTTTAAATGTAACCCAGTTTCTTTCTTTAAGTTCTTTTATATGATATTTTTTTAAGTAACTTTTTATTTCTTTTTCTGTTTTATATTTGTTTTTTAAATATTTATATATTCTTTTTTCCCGTTCCATTCCAACTATAGTATTAATGTCAATATCTGTTAATAAACTTATTACCATCATGAGTTCTAAGGAAATATCACACTTGTTGTTAATTATTTCATTTATGTGTTTTTGTGTTACTCCTATTCTAGCAGCAAATTCACTTTGCGATATGTTGTTATACTCTAAATATCTTCTTAGTAATGAGCCAAATCCGTATACATTGTTTTCGTACATATTATCCCTCCCCATAATGTTTATCATCTATCTTTATAAATTCTATTTTTTCTATCTCTATTTTTTTATATGGATACTCTCCATATGGTTTCATATATAATCTTATTTTATTATTAATATGTGCGGTATATATTTCTTTTAAATTGGCATTTTTCTTTTCTATATTGTATAATTTTGACTCTGGTTTATTAATTAATTCTTTTAGATTATTTGATTTTTTTATTAGATATTCTATTGCATATATGTTTGAGAGTTCTTTAATTTTATGCTTAGATATTATCTTTTTTTTAAGGTCTCTTTCATATGCTTTATTTTTTATTATTATGATAATATCACCTCTTGCTTACATATTATAACACGTTAGGTTATATTATGTAAACAATTAATTACAAAAAAAGTCATTTTTATGACTTTATTGTTTTAAAGTGAAATAACCTGGTGCTTCAACTGTATCTATTCTCGCATATTCTTTATCCATATGGCTTGAACTATATGGTGTTCCATTTCCTCCTATTAATTTTGTTAGATACCTAAACATTGTGGTTGAATCCGTGACTTTTGTCGTTATAAACTTATCAGACACTAATATTGTTTTGAGTTTTGATTTATTGTCATTTGAACCTTGAAACATATGAAACATGTTAGTTACATTTGAAGTGTCGAATGTACTTAAGTCTAATATTTCGATATTTTGAATACCAGCAAACATACTTCTCATATTAGTAACATTATTAGTGTAGAATTTTTCCCCAAATATTATTTCTTCTAGTTTATTAGGTACGTAGCTACTTGTACTTGTATTATAAAAGCAGAACATTGCATACATATCGGTGACTTTACTCGTATCGAAACTACTTAAATCTAAAGATGTTATACTTGTACAATTTAAAAACATACTTCTCATGCTAAGGACATTTGTAGTGTCATAATTATTATTAAAGTTAATTGTTTCAAGACCTGTAAAATTGGAAAATAAATTTGACGAATTTGTATTTGCTATTACTCCTTTTTTTGCCCCTATAAATAAATCATATTTAGTATTATCTTCTGCATTTGGTATGACATATGCTTTTACGCCTCCTGCACCATCTTCTGATACGTCCCATGCTTCTGATGCGTTACTTGGTACTGTGTTAGTATTTAAAAAAGTTGCACTTACTATTTTTTCTCTATAAAAATCTGTGTGAAAATCTTCATTTGATGTATCCACCCAAGCTTTTATTATTCTAGATTTATCTTTGATATTTCCTTTGGCATTTAATTTTATTTTTGTCGAAAATACTGCATAACCGGTTGTAAATAAAAACATGAATGTTATAAGACTCATTATCACAATATATTTATTTCTTTTTAATTTTATCCCTCTTGGTTTTCTCATTTTATCACCTATTTTACTATCTATTTGAATTATACCAAATATATATTTTTATTTCAATTATACAAAAAAAGCATTACTATTTTGTAATGCTTAGTCTAATTCATCTTCATCTACTATTGTAAGATCGTCGTCATCTAGGTCATCTACATCATCTAGATCTTCATCATCTATTTCTGTTTCATCATCCATATCGTGATATTCATCTGGTGCCATATCTGTCATTTCTTCTTCTATTTCTTCTTCAGTTTCTAGAGAATCTTCATCTTCATCGTCTTCTGTATCTTCTAAGTTTATTTGTGTTGAATGATGATCTCTTAGGTCCCATGTTCCATCATTTAATAATACAAATGATTTATCCGTTGTTAAGTTTGTATAAAAGTCACTTATTTTATTTTCATATTCTTCATTTGAAAGTTCTAATAGTTTACATATTTTTTTAAATATTTGTGGTGTGTTTAGACTTTTCTTTTCTTCTTTTAAAATCATTTTAGCAAGTTCTATATACGAGTAAGATTCTAATTCATCCTTTGGCATTTTATTTAATTTCATAATTTCACTCCTTAATAATCCTAGAACATTGTATCATATTTTTTCTAGCTGTCAATACTATATTCACAATTATATGTAAATGTGTCAATATATTCATCATTTATTATTAAATCATATGTGATTATTATTTTATTTTTTTCTTTTATTATGTCTTTTGCATATGAATATATGTCAATACTTCCATATTTAGTAATGTAACTTCCTTTTAATTTTATACCTTTTTTTAAATTTAATATTATTTCATATTCATCTTTTCTTTGTATTGTTATAATGTCATCTATTTTTATTTTTGTGATTTTATTTTTATCTTTATATGTTATCGTATTATTATTTTTAATTGCTTTTCCTTCAAAAGAATGTATTCCTTCTTTATTTTTTAGTGTCGTTTTTATATTTACTTTCATTGTCTCACTTCCGGTAAAAATTATATCATATTTTTTATTTTTACTTATATTTTTTTATTTTTTTCTAATAATAATTTTTAGAAAGGAAGTAGATTCTATGAAAAAATCAAAAAAGGGTTTAAAAGTATTTATATTCTTTTTTGTTATTTTCTTGATTATATATTTCGGTATTTATTGGTATGCCGGAAAATTAGAAAAACTTTCTATTAAAGGCGCGAATGGTTATTTTTTATATGATGTTAATGATGAGATATATACTACTGGTTCTAATGAATGGACTAAGCTTAGTGACATTTCTTCTTATTTAAAAAATGCGACTATTTCTATAGAGGATAAGAATTTTTATAAGCATCAGGGGTTTGACTTTTTTCGAATTGTTAAGGCTTTAATGATAAATGTTAAAAGTAAAAGTAATAGTCAAGGAGCTTCTACTATAACTCAGCAACTTTCTAAAAATCTGTTTTTGAATTTTGATAAAACTTGGTCTCGTAAAATGAAGGAAGCTTGGATTACTTTAAGACTTGAAACCCATTACAGTAAGGATAAGATTTTAGAAGGTTACTTAAATACAATTAATTATGGTGGAATATTTGGTATTGAAAATGCTTCTAATTATTATTTTGGAAAAAAATCTTCTGATCTCTCTTTAGCTGAATCTTCAATTTTAGCAGGAATTCCTAAGAATCCTAGCAAATATTCTCCTCTAACTAATTTTGAAGAGGCAAAAAAAAGGCAAAAGTTAATTTTAAATTCTATGGTTAAGAATGGCTATATTAATTCTAGCGAAGCAGATTCAGCGTATAATGAAGACCTTATTTTTAAAAAAGGTGAAGAAGATAATGGTCTTAAGATGGTCATGTATTATCAAGATGCGGTAATTAATGAGCTTAAAAAAATAGATACTATTCCTTCTTCTTTTTTACAAACTGGTGGTCTTAAAATTTATACTAATTTAGACAATAATGTCCAAAAAATTTTAGAGGATAGTGCGAACAAAAATATAGATAATTCTGACATTGAACTTGCTTCTATTATCGTAGAACCTAGCACTGGTAAGATTCTTGCTTTAACTGGTGGCAGGGATTATGATAAAAGTGAATTTAACAGAGCTACTAATTCTAAAAGACAAGTTGGGTCTACTATAAAGCCTTTTCTTTATTATTCTGCTTTGGAAAATGGTTTTACTCCTTCTACAACTTTTACTAGTGAAAAAACTACTTTTAGCTTTTCAGGTGGAAAAACTTATACTCCTAAAAATTACAATGATAAATATGCTGGTGGGCCTATTAGTTTAGCAGCTGCTATTAGTTATTCTGACAATATTTATGCCGTTAAAACTCATCTGTTTTTAGGGGATGGAGCTTTAACTAATATTTTAGGAAGAGTTGGTATTAATAATCATTTTAGTGATTTACCTTCTCTAGCGCTTGGAGCTGAAGAGATAGATATGATGAGTATGATAGGTGCTTATTCAGTTTTAGCTAATGAAGGGAATAAAGTAACTCCTTATTTAATTAGAAAAATTACTGATATGGATGGGAATACTTTATATGAGCACAATACTAATAGTGAAGCCGTTTTAAATAAAAGTACAGTATATGTTTTAAATGAACTTTTAACTACTACTTATGCCAATGAGTTTAAAGATTATAACTCACCTACTTGTCTAAGTATTTTTCCTAAAATGACTCACAAGTATGCCATTAAAAGTGGAACTACTAATACGGATAATTTGATATTTGGATATAATAAATCTCTTTTAGTTGGTATTTGGACTGGATATGATGATAATAAGTATGTTAGTAATTCTGATAGTTCTAATATAAAAAATATGTGGGTTGATATAATGGAATCTTATTTATCTGGCAAGAAGGATGAAGATACTTGGTATAAAACTCCTAATAATGTAGTTGGTGTTGCGATTGATCCTATCAGTGGTACTGTTGCATCTGATGGTAAAAAATCTAAGATTTTATATTATATTAAAGGTACTGAACCTTCTTTGAATAAGAAGTCTTTAGATGATGTTATTCCAACTGTAAAGCTCGAAGAATAATCTTTTAATTTTTACTTAAATAGAAAGAAAAAACATTTTCCTATTTGGTCAAATGTTTTTTTAGATTATTCTGTAAATTATAACTATTCTTTTATTATTTCTAATTCGTCTCCTGTTTTTACGTTGAAGGCATTGCCATCATCTGTATCTAAGTGAAGTTCAAATTTAAAGTTTTCGTCTACTCTAATATGAACATTATCTAAAACTCCTGCTTTTTCTCCCTCAACTTTTATTTTTACTTTCTCTATTCCTTCTAAGCCATATTCTTTGGCTTCATTTGGATTTATATGGATGTGTCTATTAGCTATTATGCAGCCTTCTTCTAAGTATACTTCTTTATCTTCGTTTACTAAAGTTATGGCTGCTGAACCTTTTATATCTCCCGAATCTCTTACTGGAGGATTTACTTTCAATGCATAGCTATCTGTTTTTGAAATTTCTACTTGGTTATATTTTCTAAGTGGCCCTAAAACTCTTACGTGTTTTATTTCTCTACCCTCATTTTTTAATGTTACAAATTTGTTTGAGGCGAACTGTCCTGGTTGTCTTAATTCTTTTACTACTTCTAATTTTTCTTCATTAAATAATTTTTTATATGTTTCTTCTGTTAAATGTACGTGTCTATTTGATACACCTAATAATACTTTCACTTTAATCACCTATTTAAGTATAAAATAAAAATTTTTATTATTCAATATTTTGTTATATTTTTTTTTGCTTTAAATATACTTATTTTGAGGTGAAAGTGTATGAATAATAGTTTTGCTAATCAAGGCAATTTTCCAGGTAGTCCTTTATTTAATAGTGGAAATACTAGTCCTAATCAACAAAATCAAATGAATTATTCTAATACCGTTTTTGAACAGTCTTATATTGAAAATATATTAAGGCTTAACAGGGGTAAAAAAGTTGAAATATATGCATCATATCCTGATTCTAGTGATTGGCGTGATATGGTTTTTAAAGGTATTGTAGAACAATCTGGACGAGATCATATAATCTTAAGTGATCCTAAAACTGGAGATTGGTATTTAATTTTAATAATTTATGTTAATTATATTAAATTCGATGAGAGGATAATTTATAATCCTGATTTTTATCCAAATAATTGATAATTTAAAATAAGTCTGCTATAATTATTTTAGGGTGAAGGATATGGGATTATTTATAACATTGATTATCTTATTTATTCTTATTGTTTTGATTATTTTATTAATTATCTCTTCTTATAATAAGTTTCAAGTTTATATAATTAGAATTAATGAAGCTGAAACTAATATTGATTCTGTCTTAAGAAAGAGGTTTGATTTACTTAATAAGTCTACCGAAATAATTAAAGAAGTTACGAAAACTGAGGATAATGTTTTAGTTCAGGTTGAAAGACTTAAATCAAAGAAATTATCTAATTTTGAACTTGATAGAAAGTTATATGACTGTCTAAAGGAATTTAACAGGTATAAGGAAAGATATCCTAAATTAAAAAACAATGAGTCATTTGTAAAAATTGATGTCGATTTGAATGAGTCTGAAGCTGAAATAACAGCTTTTAGAAAATATTATAATGACATAATTACCGATTATAATAAAATGGTTAAGTCTTTTCCTTCTAATTTGATTGCTTTTTTCTTTAAATTTAAATCTAAATTATATTTTGATGGTAAAGATATGAGCGATGATGATATTAGGGATTTTAAACTATAGGTCTTAAAAGACCTTTTTTTGTTATATTTTTTTTCTTTTTTCATATACTTTAATGGGTGATGTGATGGATTTTAAAGTTGGTGATTTAGTCACTCGTAATTCTCACGGTAATGATGTTATTTTTAAAATTACTAATATTTTAGATGGAGCTGATTTAAAGGGAGTTAATGTAAGATTAATTGCTCATGCTAGTTTAGACGATTTATCAATGTACAACAATGAAGATATTGAACATGAGGAAAGTTTTTTAAAAAGAATTGCTGAACCTACTAACTTAGATAGGAATGATTATTTTTATATTCCCGGAAAAATACTTCACATAGATAGTGATTCAGATTATTTAAGTAGGTGTTTAGATTACTATGAAAAATCAAATGTATGGTCGATGGGAATTAATGAGAAGGAAGAAAATATATCTGACAATATTATTATGTGGCTTGAGAAGTATAAGCCTAATATAGTTGTAATAACTGGTCATGATGCATACTATAAGCGAAAAGGCGCTATAAATGATATAAATGCTTATAAGAATAGTAGTAATTTTGTTAATGCTATTAAGAAAGCTCGTGAGTATGAAAATAGTCATGAAAAACTCATTATTATAGCTGGTGGATGTGGGTCCTGTTATGAAGAATTAATAAAAGCTGGAGCTAATTTTGCATCTAGTCCTAAGAGGATTAATATTCATGCATTAGATCCTGCAGTCATTGCGACTCTTATGAGTTTGTCAGATATTAATAAGCTTATTGATTTAAAAGAAATATTAGAAAAAACAAAGTATGGCAAGGATGGTATTGGGGGGATAATTACGAAAGGAACTATGTATGTTGGATATCCAAGGTAGATTATGTAGTAATGAGATGATTAAAAACTATTTACTTCCCTATATCGGCAAAAAGGTACGAATTAAATATAATCTTGGAAGGAATAAATACGAAAGCTTTTATGCTGAAATAATAAATGTTTATAACTGTTTATTTTTAGTCAAATTGGAGGATAATACTATCAAATCTTTTTCATTTTCTGATATTATTACTAAAAAAATTAAATTTACATAATAAAACACGTTAAATTGTTGACAATTTTATTATAAATATTGTACAATTATATTGAAATCATGCTAGAAGGGAGAGGTTATCTTGAAAATTACATCAGTTAATGTTCGTAAGGTGGACAGTGAGAACCGTATGCGTGGTATCGCTTCAGTAGTGCTAGATGATTGCTTCGCTATTCACGGAATTAGAATTATCTCTGGTGATAATGGTTTATTTACCGCTATGCCTAGTCGTAAATCTAATGATGGCACATATCACGATATTGCTCATCCAATCACTCCAGAATGCCGTAAGCAATTTGAAGATGCGATTATTGAGGAATATAATAATACTAAAGAAGAAGAAGAATAATTCTTCTTTTTTTGTATATATTTACATATTATTATTTAGGAGGCGTTTATGGACAAAATAGATAGTGTTATTACTTCTTTAAATCACAGTGTAACTATTAATGAAAGAAAAAATATCATAATAACTGGTGTTAAAAAAATTGAAAGCTTTGATGAGGAAGAGTTTTTTATGGAAACTAGTATGGGGAATCTCACATTAAAAGGTGAAGGACTTGAAATAATTAAATTGGATACTTATCAAGGTAATGTTTCTATAAAAGGTAAAGCTAATAGTATCACTTATTCTGAAGGCGCTAGAGAAAAAGAATCAGGACTGTTTAATAAGTTATTTAAATGATTGATTTAAAGGTTCAGATTGTTTCTTTGTTGTTTTCTTTTTTGTTTGGATTTTTATTTTCTTTGTTTTTATTTATTAATAGAAAAATAATATATAACAAGTTTACTATTATTAAAATTTTTGGAACTATTATTATTGTTTTTATTAGTACTACTTTCTACTTTAATGTTATGCAAAGAATAGATAATTCCTTTTTTCACTTATACCATTTGTTAATGATTGTACTTGGTTTTATTTTTAATAGATTCTTTATTAAAATTGTAAAGTTTTAAAAAAAATGATATACTTTTGTTAATGGTAGGTGATGGGATGGCAAAGAAGAAAGTAATGTCTAAAGGTGCAAAAAGAAGACTCGCTTGGCTTGCTCCTCTTTCCCTTTTCATAATTGGATATTTTATTTTTACTTTAATAACTACTACTGTTAGTTTATACAATTTACATAAAGAGGAAAAAATGCTTAATGAAAAATTAACTAATTTAAGAGGAGATGCTAAATCTTTAAAAACTGAAATAAATAAGCTTCAAGATAAGGAATATGTGGCTAGGTATGCTAGAGAAAATTATTTATACACTAAAAATGGCGAATATGTTATAAAATTAGATGATGATGGAAAAAAAATAACAAAAGTCAAAGCTAATTATAATGATGACTATTTAATATATGGGTGTTCTTTTATATTTGTTCTTATATTTTTGTTTATATTAAAAAGGCATTTTAAAAGTAAGAAAAAAAAGAAAAAACGCAAATAGCGTTTTTTTATATTTTTAAATATTTTTTTACAGCTCTCCAAGATCCAAACATACCAACTAGTATTCCTATTAGTAATAATACTAGTGAAGTTATGTATACAAATGGTGTTGGTTTTATTAGTTTGATAAAGTCAGAGAATAAGTGGCCACCAAAGTGTTTATATAATGAGTTATATCCATATATTGTTCCTATTATTGGAACGATTGATCCAAGCATTCCAAGTAATAATCCCTCGATTATGAATGGAATTCTAATGTTTAAGTTTGAGGCACCTATTAATCTCATTATTCCAATTTCTGTTTTTCTTGAATTTATTGTTATTTTAATTGTATTTGAAATTAGGAAAGCTGTTACTATAATAAGAGCTACTACAGCACCAATACATATTTTATGGATAAATTCGAATGTTGAAATAAGCTGATCTACCATTCCTTCTCCATATTTAACTAAGGTTATTCCATCTATTTTCTTTATTTCGTTGGCTGTTTTTTCTATTTCATTAATATCTACTACTTTTACTTGATAAGTGTTTTGTATTGGATTTTCTTCATCGTCCCAGTTTTTCATTATACTATCAAAACTTTCTGATGAATCTCGCATTTCTTTAGTTATTTTTTGTTTTGATTTATATTCTATTTTATCAACGTTATCAATTGATGCAATTTTATCTTTTATCTCTTCTATGTCTTTCTTTTCTGCTTTGTTATCAATAAATGATACTATGGTTACATCTTTCTCTACTAATTTTGTAAAGTTATCTACATTTTGTGATAATACTATAGATACGGCTACTACGATTAATGTTATCGTTATACATGAGATTGAGGCAAATGATAATGAAAAATTTCTAAATACGCCTTTAAAAGCATCTCTTATATTTCTTCCTATTATTCTAAATGTCTTCATTACTTATACGTTCCTTTCTCGTAATTTTTTAATAATCTTCCTGAATCTAGTACGATAACTCTTTTATTCATTTCTTTTACTATATCTATGTCATGAGTAACCATTATAATAGTAGTTCCTAATTTATTTATTTCTTCTAAGACTTTCATTATTTCCATACTTGTTTTTGGGTCTAGGTTTCCTGTTGGCTCATCGCATATTAATAGTTTAGGTCCATTTACTATAGCTCTTGCGATAGCAACTCTCTGCTGCTCTCCTCCAGATAATTGTGCTGGATAGTTTTTGATTTTACTTTTTAGTCCAACTAAATCTAAAACTTTTACTACTTTTGAGTGTATTTCATCTTTTGGTAGTCCAAATATTTCTAGGGCAAATGCAACATTTTCAAATACTGTAGATCTTGGAAGTAATTTATAATCTTGAAATACTACCCCTATTTTTCTTCTTATTTTATATACTTTACCATTTCTTAGTTTTCCTACATCTATTCCACCAACTACTATTTGTCCAGCTGTTGGTTTTTCTTCTCTATATAACATTTTAATTAAGGTACTTTTTCCACATCCTGTAGATCCTATTATGAATACAAAGTCCCCTTTTTCTATTGATAAGTTTAAGTCTTGAATAGCTGTAACTCCTGTTTTGTATGTTTTTCTTACATTGGTTAATCTTATTAAGTCCATTTTTTTCACTTCTTTCTATCTACCTTGAATTTCGTAAGTATCGATTGCTATTACAAAGGCTTCAGGGTCTAATTTTTTTATTCCTTCTGTGGCGAGAAAATACTCTCTAGTCGGTATTGCACATAAAAGCATTTTCTTTTTTTCACTTGTATATCCACCTTTTGCGTCTATTTCTGTAATTCCATGGTTTAGGTTTTTTGTAATAAACTGTTTTATTTCTTCTTCCTTACTTGTTACTATTTGGAGTGTTTTATATTCTGAAATTCCCATTATTACTTTGTCACTTATTTTTCCAGATGTCACTAGTGTTATTAGGGAATATATAAAAGCTTGCCAGCCAAATACTATTCCTCCTAAAAACATAATTAGTCCTTCTGAATATATATTGGCTTTGCTGTATGGCATTTTTCCATATTTTGCGAATATTTGCTTTAAAATATCTGTTCCACCGCTATTATAGTTATTTTTAAATACTATTCCTGTTCCTAGCCCTGATATAGTTGCTCCACACAAAGCAATTACTATTGGCTCTGTTCCACTTAAATCAATATATTGTGGTAAAAATTCTGTCATTTTTATGCATAATGGATATAGTAGTGAGCCTATAATTGATACTCTTGCTTTTTCTTTTCCTAAAAAAATATAACAAGCTATTAATAGTAATATATTACCTATTAGGATAACAAGTGATGGGTCTATAGCAAATAATTTTTCGGCAATAATAGATAATCCACTTACTCCAAATATTAAATGACTTGGCTTTATGAACAGATTAAATGAGGCGGATAATAATAGAATTCCTATTATAAACATAAATGTTCTTTTTATTTTTTTACTTTCGTGTATTTCTTTAAGCAAGGCTGCATTATCTATATGTTTCATGTGATTAAATAATTTCATCTAGCATTCCTCCTTAAGTTTGCGTTTATGAATTTATCAATATCTCCATCTAACACCTTACTTACGTTTGTCTCTTCTACATTTGTTCTGTGGTCTTTAACTAATGAATATGGGTGCATGACATAGCTTCTTATTTGTGATCCGAAGTTGATGTCTTTATTTTCTCCTTTAAGCTCTTTTAATTCGTTTTTTTTGTTTTCTTCTTCTATTTCATACAGTTTACTTTTTAGTATTTGCATTGCTTTATCTTTGTTCTGTACTTGGCTTCTTTCGTTTTGACAAGTAACAACTATTCCTGATGGAAGGTGTGTTATTCTAACTGCACTATCTGTTGTATTTACTGATTGTCCTCCTGCTCCTGATGAGTGGAAAACATCTATTTTTAGATCATTTGGATTTATATCTACTATTACTTTATCATCTATTACTGGTGTTACGCTTATAGATGCGAATGAGGTATGTCTTCTAGCATTTGAATCAAATGGTGATATTCTAACTAATCTATGGATTCCTTTTTCGTTTTTTAAATATCCATATGCATTTATTCCATTTACTATAATTGACATACTTTTTATTCCTGTTTCTAGTCCATTTTGTTTATCTATTATCTCTTCTTTATATCCTTTTTTAAGTATCCATTTTGAATACATTCTATATAACATATTTGCCCAGTCGCATGCTTCTGTTCCACCAGCTCCAGAGTGTATTTCTAATATAGCGTTATTTTTATCGTATTCGTCTTTTAGAAGAACTTCTATTTCTAGGTCTTCTATTTGTTTTTTTAGTTTATTTATTTCTTCTTCAGCTAGTTCTATAGCTTCATCTGTTTCTTTTAGGGTTTCGTTTATAAATTCTATTTCTTCTTTTATTTTTTTTGCTTTATCTAGGTTTTCTTTAATAGAATTATACTGTCCTATTACTTCTTCTGCTTTTTTTCTATCATCCCAAAAATCTGGTTTTTTCATTATATTATCAAGTTCTGTTAGTTTTTTTTGTTTATTTTCGGCGTCAAAGTGACCTCCATATATCATTTATTTGGGCTTGATAATTACTATATATATTTATTAATTCTTTTTTATCCATAGCTGCCTCCTTTATCTTTAACATTATATCATTTTATATTATTTTTTACTAGATGTCTAGCATTATTTTTATATATAAAAATAGTACGAGTAATTCGCACTATTTTAATAATAAGAAATACTTTTGTATTAATAATTTATTTTAATCTCTTTTAAATATCTTTTGCTTTTTATATAAATTCATTATTATCATACTTTTTAAAAATTTGCTTTATTTTGAGCATCATATTTTATACTTTTAAATATGTTTTATAGCTAACTAAAATAGACAACGTGAGTCTCCAGTGGAAGCTACAATGCAAACAGTGCTAGAAGAACCCATTACGTCACTTTGACCATTCGAGTGCACTTCCACGTCATAAAACCCACCACCAAAGCAGCTAGAGCCACTTTCTGTGAATATACAACCTGTCTTTGTAGTTGAATTATAAGCACCTAAACTATTAAAGTTTTGAAAATCTTTTATGATTCTAGTATTTTGTGTGAATGATGCCCCACTATCGGCTCCTTTCATACAATGTTCACTATTATTATAAACAAAACACACATATGAATTTGTTAATACATCTTCTACTATCTCATGTTTTAAATAATATGTTTTATTTAAAGTAGATGCATCTTCTGTATAGCTACCTAGTGCATTTGTAGCAAGCTTACATGAATTATTTCCATTGTCTGGATATTGTGCTTGACATTCTTCTAAAGTATTAAATATATCTGCATTTTGCATGCTTCCATTACTATCTGAATATACGTAGCTCTTTGTTATATTTACCCCATTATATACTCTATTTGTATTATGTCTATATACTGTTCCTGTATAAGTTGTAGTCATTCCACCATTTTCATCATCTTGCTCGGCGTTTATTTTAACCTCAATTGATTTAGTTTCTCCTGAATATGGTCCACTTATATCTGTTTCATTTTGAAATTTTGCGATTACTTTCATTGTAGTAGATGCATTTGGCGCTAGTGTTGTAGTCTCTGGCATTTCTATTATATATGTAATATTATCTTTTTTCTTTGTCGTATTAGTTGTTACACTTTCATTATCTACTAGTATACTTTTTATTGCTGCTGTTACTGTTGATTTATTAACTATTGTTAATGTATATTCTATTTGATCACCGGGCTGATAAAAACGTGCACTTAAAGATGAATTTGGCACTAAATTAGTTCCACAAGCAGTTCCAGAATATGTCATTGTTCCTGTTGGTTCGGTACCTGTACTTACTCCCTTGGTTATTTGCATAGTATCAGTTTTCGTATTATCAAATCCTATGCACCATGAGTTTGTTATATTTGCAGTTCCATTTATTGTAAGCATTTGACTAAATGCTGCATATCCTACGCCCATTATGACAAGTATTAAACATAGTGCGGCTATTATATAGTTTCTTTTATCTTGCTTAAATTTCATTTTTACTCCCTTCCTATTATAAATATATTTTATCTAAATTATATCTTAAAAAGCAAGGTGTTTTTTTGATAGATATGGTTTATTATTCATCTATTTTCTTTAATATGAAGTAACTACAATCGTATGCACAGTTTTTTTTGATGTATTCTTCTATTAGATTATAGTCATTTATTTTTTTAAATTTTTTATTTTTTTTATCGCAATATCCTTTTAATCTTAATTTTCCATATGACCAGTCGCCTAATATGTAATCGTAATCATCGAAATAGTCTGTCCATAATTCTTTTGTAGCTTCATAATCAAAGCCATTTTTGTAATTTTTTTCTATTTGATATTTATATTTAAATTCGTATATTTTCATAGTTCTATCCTTTCTACAATAAATATACTATATCTTATTTCCTTTTTCAAGTTAGTTTGGAACTACTATTTGTTTTTTTTGATTTGTTCCTAAGTAGTATTCTGGTAGTTTTCCTGTTATTAGTTTTATGGCAATAGGTACTTTTGCTTCCATATTTATTTCTTTTCCATAAAATGGAATTATAACTTCTTCAGTTACTTTTAGATTTATAAAGACTCTTATCATTGAATTATTAATTCCATAGTCTTCTACATCTGCGGATACGTAGCTTATTACATCCCCAATTAGATTTATTTTAATTGGTATTTTAGGTCCTAGGTTTGTAAGTAATGGGCTATTTGAAATAACTCCTGTATTTAGTGTATATATAATTCCTTTTTCTAAATCTTTTTTATTATATTTCTGTGTTATATCTTTATCTATTTTATTTATATTTCCTTTTTCTATGTTTTGTATGTCTTCTTGAATACTTTTTGTAGCTTTTGTTAAATATTTATTTATCTTTGGAGTGTTAAAATCTATTGTTTTAATTTCGTCATTTTTATCATATGTTATTTTAAATATTTCGTCTGGTGTTATTTTGTCTGTCACGGTTTTAGATATTGCGTTATTTATTATTAGATTTGAAAATTTTTTTGTTTCTATTTCAGCGTATTTAAAAACCATGGGATATATTTTCTTACTTATATATTTTATTATTAATAGACTTGTTATTAAAATAATTATTAGTAAAATAATTAATGTTCTTATAAAATGTTTCTTTTTTGTCTTTATTTTTTTCATATTAAATTATATGAAAAAACTGGCTTGTACTCACCAGTTTTATGATTTTTTATATTTAAATTTATATGTGACATCTAGTTTTTTATCTTCTCTACTTGAAAATTCTAATATACTTGTCTTTTCTTTTTTCTCAAAAGCTTCTTTTTCAAGTGGATTTTTTAGTACTAGTAATGATAGGATTTCATATTGTTTTCTAAATCTTGTCATTAATTTTTTTTCTTCTATTCTATATTCTATAGTTGTTTCATCGGCATTTCTTTTTTCTGCCCAACTAGTTGGATTTCCTAATTTTTCTGTTTCTTGGTCTTTTATTGGGGTATATTGATATGGTTTAGAGGAGTATCCACTATATCTTCTCTTTTGTCCATTATACCATCTCCACTGTTTGTCTTTATATCTATATAACTGAGCTGTTTCTTCATCGTAGTTATTATATTTTTGTGTATTTACTTCTTCTCTTGGGGTGTATTTTCCATTATTATAGTATATTTTTTTACCTTGTTTATTTAAATAATAGAATTTATATCCTGTAGTTTGGGCTATATCTCTATAACTTTTTTCTTGTGGATAATCTAGTGAATATTCTGACCATTCTGTCTGTCTTTCTGAATTTTCATCTTTTTCAGCAAATCCTTCTGGCCTTTCTGATGAAAAGCCTGAATAGTTTCCTTCTATGTCATACCATTTCCATGTTCTATCTCTATATCTATAGTAGTATGTTGTTGAACTTTCAATATTAGTTAGTGATGCTTCTTTTGGTATTTCAGGAAGTTTTGTTTCGTCTAGTGGTAGTTTTATTCCGTATTCTGATACTTCATCTGATAGTTCATCTTCATCATAATACTCTGACCATTTTGTTATATTTAATTCTCTATCATAATAATTATAATAAGGTATTACATCTACTATGGCTTTATTTGCTGGATAATTATTTTGTAATGTACTCCATCCTTTATATTTAGTGTCTACAGAGCATTTATTACAGGTTCTAACATCTAGTGTATATATATATTCTTTTTTGTATTTTGTTATCTTTACTGTACCTGAGCATAGTGTGTCGTTGGTTAGATTACTATTTAAATACTGCTCTGAATATAGGTCTCCAATATTTACAACAGTACTTTCTCCTTCTATTGACGGGACTTCACCTTGATCTTTTATATATACTAGGGATGATTTTTTTATTATGTCATATATTTTATTACATTTTTTATTTATTACTACTGTGTATATAATTAGTCCAATTAATATAAGTGGTAGTAATATGTTTATTACTAATAAAATCTTCAATAATGGTTTTTTACTTTCTAAGTTTACATTTGTTGTATTGCCTTTTTCGTCAACATATGTCATTCTTTTCATGTTTTACCTCCCTATTCTATTTATATTTTAACACAATTGTTTTAATTTTCATAGAGTGTTTATTTTCATATTTATAATATTTTTTTCATATTATTTTATAAAGGATTTAATATGTCAAATTATGATTTAGAAGAAGATGTTTTACTTAGGCTTCAGATTTGTTTATCTATAGTTTTTATTTTTACTCTTATTATCTCTATTAGTTTATCATACAATTCTATGATGGAATGTGAAGGAAAAGATAAAATATATGATGATGAGGATGCCTTAAATGTACTTAGGATTAATAGAATTATATCTTTACTTGTGGCACTAGGCTTTGTTTTAATTAATATTTATGATAAATCAGTGAAGGAAAAGTATAATTTTAATAAAGGGAATGCTGATTTACAAATTATAGCAAGTATTATTACTTTGCTTAGTTCCTTAATTGTCTTATATGTTGCTTTTAATAATAATAGTTCAATTATTGGTAATGAAAATCCCGAAAGTTAAAAGAAGCCTTATTTGGCTTCTTCTGTAACTCTAGTTTCTCTTATAACTACTACTTTTATTGTACCAGGATATTGAAGGTTTTCCTCAATTTTATTTTTTATTTCTCTAGCAACTTTTACGCTTTCTAAGTCATCTATTTTATCTGGTTTTACTATAACTCTAAGTTCTCTACCAGCTTGAACAGCGTATGTTTTTTCGACTCCTTCTACATCATTTCCTATTTGTTCAAGTTCTGTAAGTCTTTTGATGTAGTTTTCAAGTGAATCATTTCTAGCTCCTGGACGAGAAGCTGATAGTGCGTCAGCTATAGCAACTAGTACACTGATTACGCTTGTAGCTTCTGTGTCTCCATGGTGTGAAGCAATAGCATTGATGACTGTTTCATTTTCATTATATTTTTTAGCAAGTTCTACTCCTAAGTCTACGTGGCTTCCTTCTACTTCATGGTCAATTGCTTTTCCAATATCGTGAAGTAGTCCTGCTCTTTTAGCAATACCGACGTTTTCGTGAAGTTCTCCTGCTAGAAGTCCTGCTAGGTTTGCAACTTCTATAGAATGCGTTAAAGCATTTTGTCCAAAACTTGTTCTAAAATTTAGTTTACCTATTAATTCTATTAATTCTGGTTCCATTTTAGTTATTCCAAGCTCAAATAAGGCATTATTTCCTAATTCTGTAAGTTTACTTTGCATTTCTTTAGCTGTTTTATCATATACTTCTTCTATTCTTCCTGGATGTATTCTACCATCTTTGATTAGGTTTTCTAGAGTTATTCTAGCTATTTCTCTTCTATATGGATCAAAACTTGATAGAACAATTGCTTCTGGGGTATCATCGATAATTAAATCTACTCCTGTAACTGCTTCGATTGTTCTAATATTTCTTCCTTCTCTTCCTATGATTCGGCCTTTCATCTCATCATTAGGCAAGCTTACTACTGTAACTGTTTGTTCTCCTGCTACGTCTGATGCATATTTTTGCATGGCAGAGACTAATAAATCTTTTGATTTTTTATCGGCTTCTAATTTTGCTTCTGCTTCTCTGTCTTTGATGTATGAAGTTATTTCTAGATTCATCATCTCTTCAACTTGTTTCATAATTCTTTCTTTAGCTTCTTTTTTTGAATATCCTGCTATTTTTTCAAGTAATTTTAACTGTTCTTCTTTTGTTTTTTCAATCTCCAATTGCTTATTTTGAATATCTTTTTGTTTTTCAATTAGACTATTTTCTTTGTCTTCTAGCATTTGTTCTCTATTTTGCATAGTTTGATCACGTCTGTCAATACTATCTTCTCTTGCTTGAAGACGGTCTTCAAGTTCTTTTATTTCTTCTTTTTTCTCTTTTGTCTCTTTATCTAATTGGATTTTTAATCTATGATTTTCTTCTTTGGCTTCTAATATACTATCACGTTTTATTTTGTCCGCTTCTTTTTTAGCGTTTTCTAGTAATTTTTGTGATTTTTTATCAGCTGCTGATACTTTAATAGTATTTAAAATTATCATGGCTATTATGCCAACAAAAAGGCCTATTAAAACTAGCAAAATGGAGAAAATAATATTATTCATTTTATTACCTCCATCTAGAGAATTTTTGATTCTCTATTTATTATTTTAAAGATAATAAATGTATAAGTCAAGTTTTTATTTTTCCTGGTTATGAAAAAATACGCTTTTATAAGGTGTTTAGCGTATTTTTCTTTTTTTTATATATATTCCAGAAATAATGGAAACTATACTTAGGATTTGATTTAGTGTTATCAATTCATTTTCATTTCTATATCTTAAGAAATCCAAAAAAAACTTACATATTCCACAATTAATTATTGTTAAATATGTTTTTTTATTTTTATTAGAATAAATAAATATCAATAAAAATACTAAACTTTCTATTATTTGTATTGGAAATAGTTTTGTGTTGTTTGGTGCATCTAAAGA
Organism: uncultured Muribaculaceae bacterium; assembly: GCA_964425325.1. Lineage (GTDB taxonomy): Bacteria > Bacillota_I > Bacilli_A > RF39 > UBA660 > Coprosoma. Next base: position 82,571 of record CAYRLX010000003.1, read on the forward strand.
ATTATGATAAACAATTGCGAATGGTCCACTGTATTTTATTCCATAGCAACATCCTACTATGAAGCATCCAATTTTTCCTATAGAATATATGAGTGGAACAACATTTATATAACTATCAATTATTCTTTCTGGGTTTGTTTTTATTTTTTTTGAATATATGAAACTTATTATTATTACTCCTAAAAGAGCGGCAAATGAGTTAAGACCAGTATCTACTTTTCCTTTACTAATTATTTTTAAAATAAATGAGATTAGTATTGCTATGATGGGGGTACCAATGGTGACTGATATTAATAAAATAAATATTTCTTTATTTTTATAGTGTTTTTTTAATTCATTATATATAAATATTGTACTTACTAGCATTGATATTATAACTATTTTTCCATATATTTTTCCTTCTTTTTCTATAAATAAAATAATTAGGCTTATCAACAATACCAATGTAATAATTATAAAATTGTAATCTTTTTTTTCATCAAATATTTTGTAGTAATTTAATGATGTGGTAGTTCTTTCTTTATAATTTTTATGACTATTCATATTATCCATAATTTCCACAACCACTAATCAATGTCATAAAGAAATAATAAAAGAATACAAAGGAAAATATAAGTATTATGACCATTATAATTATTAGTGAACTTATTACTATTAAGATTATGTTTGTTACTTTTTTATGTGGTTCTAATTTTTTTTTGCCTTCTTGTTCTATTTGACTTCCTAGTCCTACATTCGCTGTACTTTTAAAATAAAAATATAATAATATTATTATAATATCAAATATCACCATCATTTTCGGAGAGTATTTATCATTTAAAAAGATCGTTAGTAAGCCATTCAGTGGTATGGAAAGGAAAATAATTGCTAAGAATGGAAAAAAGCTAACTTTGCTATTATTATAGTTTGACTTAAACTTTGTTAATTTATAATTTGGGTAATATTTTTCTTCATTAATTGGTGGTGTATGATCTTTGATATTATCATTTATACTTAATATTTCTATTTCTTCTTGTTTTGTTACTTTACTTGGTTTTTCATCTATCTTATTTATGACTTCTTCTCTTTGTTCTATTACTACTTTGTTATTTTTTATGTTATATACTGACTCTCCACATCCTCGGCATATTGTATCTGTTTCTTTGAAATCTTCAAATCCACATTTTGGACATTTCATATTACTACCTCTTTTCATTGATTATTATTTCTTTTATTATATCATGTTTATAATTAATTGCTGAAAAAAACGCATATTTTTATATGCGCTATAATTTTATTTTTTTGTTTATGTAATCTGTTATTTCTTCTATTTTAATAGTTTCTTGCTCCATTGTATCTCTATTTCTTACTGTAACTGTTCCTTTTTCTAATGTTTCTTCATCTATAGTTATGCAGTAAGGTGTACCGGCTACGTCCTGCCTTCTATATCTTTTTCCAATGTTTCCTGTTTCATCGTATGTGCACATAAATTCTTGTTTTAGTACATTGTATATTTCTTTTGCTTTTTCAGAGTGATATTTTTTCACTAATGGAAGAACGGCTAATTTATAAGGGGCTATTGCAGGATGAATTTTCATTACTTCTCTTATAGTTCCATCTTCTAGTGTTTCTTCTTCATACGAATCTGATAGTACTGCTAGTAACATTCTGTCAAGTCCTACTGCTGGTTCTACGACGTAAGGTATATACTTTTCATTTGTCTCTGGATCTAAATATCTTAAATCTTGTTTTGAATGTTCCATATGTCTTGATAAGTCATAGTCTGTTCTATCTGCGATTCCCCATAATTCACCCCAGCCTTGTGGATATTTGTATTCTATATCTGTTGTTGCTTTACTATAAAATGATAGTTCTTCTTTTTTATGATCTCTAAATCTTAAATTTTCTTCTTTTAAACCAATTAGTTTTAAAAAATCCATACAGTAGTTTCTCCAATAGTCAAACCACTCTAGGTCTGTATCTGGTTTACAGAAAAATTCCATCTCCATTTGTTCAAATTCTCTTTGTCTAAATATAAAGTTTCCTGGTGTTATTTCATTTCTAAAGCTCTTTCCTATTTGTCCTATTCCAAATGGTAATTTAGCCCTCATGCTTCTTTGTACGTTTTGAAAATTAACAAATATTCCCTGGGCTGTTTCTCCTCTTAGATAAACTTTGTTTTTAGTATCTTCAGTAACTCCTATACTAGTTTCAAATAATAAGTTGAACTGTCTTATTTTTGTAAAGTCTTTACTTCCACATTTTGGACATTTTATATCATTTTCTTCGATGAACTTTTCTAGTTTTTCATTTGGCCATCCGTCTCCGGTTTCTTTTCCTTCAGTAAACTCTTCTATTAGTTTATCTGCTCTATGTCTTGATTTACACTTTTTACAGTCTATTAATGGATCTGAGAAGCCACCTACATGACCTGAAGCAACCCATACTTCTGGATTCATTATTATTGCTGAATCTAATCCATATATATTATCTCTTTCTTCTATGAATTTTTTCCACCAAGCTTTTTTTAGATTGTTTTTTAATTCTACTCCAAGTGTTCCATAGTCCCAAGAGTTAGATAGTCCTCCATATATTTCACTTCCTTGGAATATGTATCCATATTGTTTACATACACTAACTAGTTTTTCCATTGTAACTTTTTCCATATTTTTTTCCTTTCTAATATAAAAAGATTCTTAATGTTATAGAGACGAATTAATAATCCGCGGTTCCACTCTATTTATTCATAAGAATCTCTTTTTATATATAGCTCGTGGGTTTCCAAGCCCCGTCATCACTTTTCTTTTGTATTTTATCATAGATAAGTTATTAATTCAATACTTTATTTTATGTCTTTTAATACTTTTTGCCACATCTCTTTTATGTTATCAAATGATAGATTCTCTTCTACTTTATCTATGTCTACCCATAGTACTTCTTCTGTTTCTCCTTGCTGTGGTTTTGGATTTTTATCATCTAGTACTTTTCCTAAGAAATAAACTACTTCCTTTTCTATATTTGGCTTTGGACTATAGTAGATAGTATATCTTTTATTTTCATCTAATTGTGCTTTTATATTAGTTTCTTCTTCTATTTCTCTAATAGCTGTTTCTATTTCTGTCTCATTTTTTTCAACGTGTCCTTTTGGAAATCCAATAAATCCTTTTGTCTGTCTTATCATTAACACTTTTTTATTTTTTATTATTATTCCTCCACATGCTTTTTCCATATTTTCCTCTTTTCCACAGTAAAAACACTCTTATTTGAGTGTTTATTCTATACATGTAATTTTAACTTGGTATTCACCATTTGGACTTGATACTGCTCTTATATCTCCTAGTTTAGCTCCTAAAATTGCTTTAGCAATTGGAGACTCGTTAGATATTTTATTTTCAAATGGATCTGCTTCTTTAATACCAACTATTGTGTATTTTTCTTTTTCGTTATCATCTACGTATTCGATTTCCACAGTATTTCCTACGCCAACTTCATCTTTTCCTGTGTTTTTTATAACTATGGCTTTTTCTATTTGTTTTTCTAGTGTAACGATTCTATTTTCTGTATCTGATTGTTCATTTCTAGCAGCATCATATTCAGCGTTTTCACTTAGATCACCTAAGGCTCTTGCTTCTTTAAGTGCCTGTATAACTGCAGGTCTTTTTTCCATTTTAAGGTATTCTAACTCTTTTTTCATGTCTTCTAGGCCTTGCTCTGTTACGTATACTTCATTTTCTGTCATAATTTTTCACCTCAGCTTTCTAAATATTTTACTCACAAAATATTACTACACATTATTTGATTTGTCAATACATTTTATCATGTAATTTTTTTCTACTTTTTCGTCTATTTTTATATATACTATTTGCTTTGGATGTCTAACAATATCTATTTTATTCATTTCTTCATCATATATGTCTTTTATTTTCATTTTTACTTCTTTATTTGGACCGAATACTTCTATATTATCTCCTTTTTTAAAGTAATTTCTTTGCTGGATTTGTGCTAGGTGTGTTTTTTCATCATAATCTAGTACTAATCCGATAAAATCTTGATTGGTTATTTCTCTTCTTCCGTTATAATACTGAACGTCTTTTCCATAGTTTCCATCGAAAAACTGCGCAATTGAGTCTCTATTTGCGACATCATCTAATGCTACTTGGTATTCTTTTTTGAATTTGTAGTTCTCTTTATCTTTTATATATTCATCTATTATTTTCCTATAGGTTTTTACAACTGTTGCTATATAGTATGCTGATCTCATTCTTCCTTCTATTTTTAAGCTATCTACTTCTAGGTTTATTATATCTGGTATGTATTTAGCTAAAGATAAATCTTTTGTACAGAATGTAAATGGTTTTTCTCCTTTTAATGTTTTATCTTCTTTATATAAATCAAAGTCCCATCTACATATTTGACTGCATCCTCCTCTATTTGAGTCTCTATTTGTAAGGTAGTTTGATAGAACGCATCTTCCACTAAATGATGCACACATGGCTCCATGAATAAAGGTTTCTATTTCTATGTTAGTACTTTCTTTTATTTCTTTTATGTCTTCTTTTGTGCATTCTCTAGCTAAAACTATTCTTTCAATTCCTTCTTCTTCCCAAAATTTTACTGCTTTTTTATTTAAAGTAGAGGCTTGGGTTGATAAGTGAACTGGCAATTTTAAGGAAAAAGCATATTTAATGACTGCTGGATCGCTTACTATAATTGCATCTACGTTTATTTTTTTTAATTCTTTTAGATATTCTTCTAGTTTATTTAATTCTTTACCGTGCATGACAATATTTACAGTAACATATACTTTTTTATTATTTTTATGAGCGTAATTTACGCCTTCTTTTAGCTCTTCTAATGTAAAGTTAGGGGTATTTGCCCTTAGGTTAAATAATCCTCCTACGTATACTGCGTCAGCTCCATAATCTAGAGCTATTTTTAATCTTTCTAAGTCTCCTGCTGGAGCAAGTAGTTCTGGTTTTTTCATATTACTTCACCTTATATATCGTTTCTTTATGTAAAAATCCTGTTTCTTCTTTTTCTGTATTATTAATCAATATTTGTTTAATTTTTTCTTCATCTATCATATTAGAGTTATATATGTAATAGTCTACATCAATATTTTCTTTTATATTTAAAATATAGTCTGTATATACTGTGGTTCCATTTTTTTCATCATTTATATTATAGTATTTGTCTTCTTTATATATTTTGTTTCCTTTTTCTTTTATATTAAATGTTTCTAAATAATTATCTACTAGGTGTCTTTTAGATGTAAACATCGGAATGTATCCATAAACATTTATCATTAATTTAGCCTTAGTATTTTTTCTTATTTCTTCTATTTCATTTTTTGTTATTTCTGATGAAAGGTAGGCATATTTGGCTCCTCTTTCATACCAATAGTTTACTGATGAGTAGTTAGTGGCTAAGTGTTCTTGATTCCAAACTAAATCTGTTTTTAAATTTAGTTCTTTTTTTAGCTCTACTATAGCAATGTCATAGAATATTATTCCTTGAAGATTTAATTTATCTATTTCTTTTAAAACTTCTTCTAATTTATTTAGTTCTTTATTTTCAATGTTTTTATTTATTATTACAAAGACTTCTTTATTTAATTTTTGAATTTCTTTTATTTCTTCTATGGTAAATGTACTAGTATAGTTTATACTTAGGTCTTTTAATGGGATTAAGTATGCATCTATATAATCTTTTATTTCTTTTGCCTCTTTTATATTTGATATTATTACTCCTTTTTTCATAGTATTCCTCCGGTTATTCATTATAACAAATTATTTAAAATAATACAAAAAATCTAGTTATTATACTAGATTTAGGTGTGTTTTAATTTAGTAAAATATTAAGCTAAAATATTATATTATTAATAATTTTATTTTTGAACACAATATGAATTACCTTTTGAAACAATGTAACATAAGTTACTATTTTGTTCTAGAATATATATATATCCAGTTGAATCAGCACCTAATGATGCGTATCCACCGCCGGACCAGCATGTAGCACTAGTTGTAAATCTACAACCGTATATTTTTCCACCACTAATACTATACTGTCCTAAATTATAATAGTTTTGAAAGTCTTTAATTATCACTGTATTTTGTTCAAATGAAGTACCATTATCTCCACCTTTTAAACAATGCTCAGAATTATTGTAAACAAAACATACATATGAAGTAGTCACTACATCTTCTACTATTTCATGTTTTAAATAATATGCTTTATTTAATGTGCTTGCATCTTCTGTATAAGATCCTAATCCTTTTTCTTTTGTTTGACAGTTCCATCCAGATGGTAAATTAAAACTTTCATAGTTTGTTTGGCATTCTGCCTCTGAGTTATAAACATCACTAACTGCATGTATTACTTCTGTAGATGAATTGGCTATTACCCATACTGATCCTGTATCATTTATATTATCTCCTGTAGAAATAACATTATTGTTGTTTCTATATACTGTTCCTGTATATGTCGTTGTCATTCCATCTGTTCCTGTTCCTTGCTCTGCGTTTATTTTAACATTAAGCGATTGTACTTCTCCACTATATACTCCTGTTACATCAGTAGTATTTTGGAATCTGGCAACCACTCTCATTGTAGTCTCCCCGTCAACTGCAAGATTAGTTGTTTCTGGCATATGAACAATGAATTCTATATTTCCTTTTTTTATAGTTGTATCTGTTGTTACATTATTATTTTCAACAAGTATAGATTTTATCGCAACTGGTACAGTAGATTTATTTTTTATTGTAAGAGTATATTCTATTTGATCTCCTGGTTGTTTAAATGTAGCCGTAAGTGATGCATCTGGCTGATACTTAGTTTCACAAGTATTTCCTGAGAAAGTAATGCTTCCTGTTGGAGTTGTAGCTCCTGTTATTCCTGCTTTTGCTGTATAATCAGTAGTTTTTGTATTATCAAATCCTACACACCATGAGTTTGAAATATTGGCTGTACCGTTAATTGTAAGTAATTGACTAAATGCTGCATATCCTACTCCCATAACTACAAGTATCATGCATAATCCAATAATTATATAATTTCTTTTATCAGTTTTTATTTTAAGATTCATCTTTCAGCCTTCTTTCTATTTTATTTTAATTTTACCAAAATTTTTAGAAATTTAAAAGATTTTTACTAATAAAAAAAACCTCTTATGAGGTTATTTTTCACTTTTACTTTCTTTTTTTTCTAGTTTTACTAGTTCTTCATACATGATTACATTAGATACCATGATATGTGGTCCTACCCATAATAATAGTATACCAAATGTCATTATTCCAAGTATTATCCATCCAATAAAGCTTAGTATGTAAATAATATAATCTAATCTATGCTTTTCCATTAAATCCATACTTCTATTTAGTATATCTAATATAGGCATATTTTCATTTTCATATAAAATATAGTAGCTTTGTGAAAATGAAATCATCAAAGCAATATAGAAAGTTGCGATAGCTGCACATAGTAGGATGCCAATTAATAACATTGTTCCTGATATTAATGGACTCATATCGGTCTGATATACAGTAAATGTAGTTAGTGATTTAAATGAAATATACTCTAATACTATACATAGTAGTGTGAATGTTGTAATTATTATAGTAATAGCTATAGTCTTCCAAAATAAGTCTGTTCTACCAAATAGATCACTTAATTTTGCTTTTTTTCCTTTAGCTATTTTTATAGATATTTCAAGTAATCCCATATATAATAATCCTGTAATAATCAAATCAAAGAATATTGACATATTTTCATTATAAATAAGACATGAAACACCTTTAAATATTCCTATTATAAGTGCATAAATAAGTGTGGCTAGTATTAGTAAGATATAATTCCCTTCTAGTTTTTTTCGCGCTTTTTCCTTTATTTTTCCTATGTTCATTTTTTCATACCCCTTTTCTATTATACATTATATCATATTTTTTTAATTTTTATTTATTTTTTTACTTACTGATATTCCATCGCCATTTTCGTAGAAGACTGTCGTATATTCTTCATTATTTTTTAGAAATTCTTTGTATTTATTAATTTTTTTAACTAGGGCTTTTAAGTTTTTACTTTTTATTTTATCTACTTCTTTTGTTAGTCCATGAAAGTTTAAATTATCTGTAATAATACTGCCATTATCATTTAAATTATTTTTAAATTTCTCAAAGAATTTTATGCTTTGAGCTTTAGCTGCATCTATAAATATTAAATCATATTTATCTTTTATTTCTATATCTAAGGCATCTTTTAATATTATTTCAATTTGATTATTTAAGTGTAATTTATCTATATTTTTTATAGCTTCTTTGTATCTTTCTTCGTCTCTTTCTATTGTGGTTATTTTTATATTTTTATCTATTAATGCCATTTTAATTGCAGAATATCCAATTGCTGAACCTATTTCTAATATTTTTTTTATATTGTTTTCTTTTATATACTCTTCTAAAAATTTTATTCCATCTTTTTGCATTATTGGAATATTATTATCTTTAGCGTATTTTTCTATTTCTTCTAAGCTGCCCATTTACCCTCTTTTTTTAGTTTAGCAATTGTTTGATTATGCTCATTTATCGTCTTATTAAAGTATACTTTTTTACTTGTGTCAGCAACAAAATAATAGTAATCATTTTGTGTTGGATTTAAAGCTGCTTCTATTGATGTTAGGCTTGGATTTGCGATTGGTCCTACTGGGAGTCCTTTCATTGTTAGACACCTTGTATTATAACCATTACATTCTGTAAGTTCTTCTTTTGTTAAACTCTCTTTTAAAGTTTTTTTCGCAGCATAATATGTCGTTACATCACTACCTAGGGACATATTTATTTTTAGTCTATTATAGAATACTCCGGCCACAAGAGCTCTATCTTCTTTAGTTACAGCTTCTTGCTCTACTAGTGATGCTAGAGTTAGTATTTGATGTATGGTCATTTCATTACTATCAATTTGTTCTTTATATTTACTGATTTTGTTGTTTGTGTTGTCAAGCATTTTTTTAATTATTTTTTCTGAGGATAACTCTTTCTTTTCAAACTCATATGTGTCTGGGAATAAGTATCCTTCTAATGGATAATATATTTTCTCATTATATATATCATCTGTTAGGAACCAATAGTCTTTTTGTATACTCTTTATATAATCTTTATCTGATACTTTATTTATAAATTCTTCTGATTTAATATTTGTTTTTTCTTCGATAATTTGCGCAATACCTCTTATGTTTAGTCCTTCTCTAAATGTTATTTTAATTGAATCAATTTTTTGGTTTTTACTATCACTCAATATTTCTACTATTTCTTTTATGCCCATAGTTTCATTTAATTCATAGTCACCTATTGTAAGTCCGTTTGGCTTTGCTATTTTTAGATATATCTTATAAAATAATTCTGATTTTATTAAATTATTTTTCTTAAGTTTCTCCGATATATTATAGAAATTATCTCCTTTTTCTATGTTTATTAGTTTTACATTTGTCTTTGTACTTACTGGTCCTATTTCATAAAAATATATTCCTATGACTGTAGATATTAGTATAATTATTAAGAATAATAAAAAGAGTAAGAATTTTCTTACTGAAAATTTTCTTACTGTTTTTTTCATAGTTATATCCTATTCGTTATTTTCAGCAGGACTACTAGCTGATTCAATTTGGGCTTGCATTTCATTTAAAATTGTTTCAATTATTTTCCACTCTTTATCTGTTTCAATTGGTTTTAAAGGTAGTGCGGCAAATTCATTATTTTCGTCGGATTTTAAATCTTCTGGATTATAAATAGATGCATACACCTTTGTATTTCCTTCATCATCAATAGAATGGTCTGTATAAACTATATAATGTTTTTTAGTCTCTGGAGACTCAAATAAGAATAGTGCTTCACAATCTAATTGTCTTCCTTCATCATCAATTGCTTTAAATTTTACAACGTTTTCGTTTTCCATATTTTTCACCCTTTCTCTTTGTCTAAATATGTCTGTAAAATAATGTTAGCAGCAAGACTATCAATTTTCTTTTTTCTTTTTTTTCTAGACATGTCTGCTTTAATCATATAACCCGAAGCTTCTTTTGTAGAAAGTCGTTCATCTTGAAGTTCTACTTTTATTTTGAATTTTTTTTCTAATTTTTCTTTAAATTCTTCTGTTTCTAAAGCTCTAGGTCCAATAGAACCATTCATGTTTTTAGGATACCCTAATATGAATTTTTCGATTGGTTCTTTCTCCAAAATAGTGGCTAGTTCATCTAAAGCTTTTTCGTAATTTTTTTCTTCAAAATGAACTGTACCGTAGGTAGTTGCTACTGTCTTTGTTAAATCTGATATAGATATTCCTAGTGACCTTGTTCCTAAATCAAGTCCTAAGTATTTCAATTTACCACCTCTATTTATGTACGGTTAAATTATAACATTTATTTTTTATTTTGTATAGTCCCTAATATTTAAGTGTTTTTTGATTATTATTTAGCCAATCATTTTCACTTATTATTTCTTCTTTTATATTATTTAAAATACGTATTTTCGTATTTCTATTAATGTTTTTTATTAAATTATAATTTCTAATAACTATGCTTGCGAATAGTATGAGCATCGTTATTGCTGAGTATTCATCACTAGGAGTAGTAATTCCTACGATGTCAGTTAAAGCTGTTAGAAAGCAGCTTATTTCTGTACCGATAACTAGACCTATTATTTTGTCTGATCTATTTCTATCTATTATTAATTTATCTATGCTGCTATTTAATATTTTTAAATCATTTTTTATTATTTCTCGGTACTGAGGACTTTTTTTTATTTCTTCAATTTCTTCTTCTGTTAAGGGTTCATTGTTATTACTATAGATTTTCATAGTGTTTCTCCTTTTTTTGTGTATTTTATCATTTTTTTCTTTTTTATACAATACTATTTTTATAAGTAATATTCTCCAAAGATTTCCATTATTTTTAAATGTGTAAATCGTGCTATGTTAGTTTTAATCATTTATGGACTTTACTTAAGCAATTTGATACAATATTTTTGGTGAAGTATATGAAGAAAAGAAAACTTAAAAAAAAGCCAATTATTGTATTATGTATTACTATAATTTGCTTTTTTGCAGTTATTTTATCGATAAATTTAATTAAACACTACACTAGCTTTGAATACAAGCTTGGTAAGATTGGTTATAGTGAAAATGAGATTAATAGTATATTAAAAGGTGATAGAAAATATTTAAACTATGCTTTGAAAAATGATTATGATAAATATCTTGTGTCTTTAACTAGACAAAAATATTTTATTTGGAAAAATTTTAAAAAATATAAGTCATACATTGGTAGTAATTATAAAAATTCTAAGGTGGATTATAATAATGTTATTGTTAAAGTTAACACTAAAACTAATTATGATTATTATACTCATACTTCTTTGACAAATATGGATCTTGAGTATGGAATTTTAGTTAATAAGTACTACTCTCTTCCTGAAAAGTATGCCCCTGATGATATTGTTAATATGAGCAGTCAATATGCTTATCCTAATAATAGTATTAGAAAAGATGTATATGAAGCTTTTAAAGAAATGGCTGATAGCGCTAAAAAGGATGGTATTACTTTAATAGTAAATTCTTCTTATAGAGACTATGGAACACAAAAGGAGATATATGATGATTATGCGGATAAAAATGGTAAGGAATATGCGGATAAGTATGCCGCTAGACCTGACTATTCGGAACATCAAACTGGTCTTGCATTAGATATTTTCACTCCTGGTGCTGGAATGAAAACTTTTGAAAACACAGATGCCTCTAAATGGCTTGTGAATAATGCTTATAAATATGGTTTTATATTAAGGTATCCTGCCGAGAAGGAAGATATTACTGGATATTCTTATGAATCATGGCATTATAGGTATTTAGGAAGAGAACTTGCTAAAAAGGTATATGAAAGTGGGCTTACTTTTGATGAGTATTATGCATTTTATTTAGAAAAGTAGGTATATTTATGATGAAAAAGCGAGAAATTAAAAAGAAAAGTTTATTTATTTTTGGTATTATTTTATTACTATTTGGTTTAGTTATGTTATTGATTAACTTTGGGGGTGGTAATATTAAAACTAAACTTGTAAATCTTGGCTACCAAGAAGATGAGATAGAAAAAATAATTAATAATGTCCCTAGTAATGGTTATCATTTACTTAAGAAATATGATAAGTCTATTCTAGATTTGATTAGTTCTAAGAATTATAATCCTAAATTGTTTTCAAAGTATTATGAATATTATTCAAGGAATAAAAAAAGTAATATAAAAGATATTATTACTATCATAAATTCTGGATATGATTTAATGGACTTTCCTGCTTCTAGTTTACTTGCTTCATTAGTTATGGAAAAATATTATATAAATAAAAATGTAGTTAGGTATTTGGATTATGGTAATAGCAACAGTGTTTCTTCTAAAGAAGTTGTAGCTATTGTCAATTCTAATTCTGACAAAGATTATTATACTGATGTTAAATCTTCTTCTTTAAGTGATGGAAACTTAGTATTGGTAAATAAGTTTTATCATTTACCGGATAAGTATGAACCCGATGATTTAGTTACTTTGTCTTCTGAATATAATATAGGAACTAATAGTAAAATGAGACGTGAAGCTGCAAGTGCTTTTATGGAAATGGTGGATGCTGCTTTGCTTGATAATATTATCTTAAAAAATGCGTCTGCTTATCGAAGCTTTGATTATCAGGTAAATTTATATGATTCTTATGTTAAAAAGGATGGCATTGAAAAAGCCGATATTTATTCGGCAAGGCCAGGGTACTCTGAGCATCAAACTGGTCTTTGCACTGATATCAACAATATAGATTCTAGTTTTCATGACACTAGTGAATCTAATTGGTTACTTAAAAATGCCTATAAGTATGGTTTTATAATTCGTTTTCCTAAGGGAAAAGAAAAAATAACTGGTTATAAATATGAGCCATGGCATTACAGATATGTCGGTGTAAAAGCCGCTAAGATTATTTATAAAAATAATTTAACTTTAGAAGAATATTATGCTTATTATATCGATAAATAATTATATGATAAAAACCTACACTAAATTTGTGTAGGTTTTATATTTGTGCGGTTAATTTTTCATTCGCTACTATTTTAATAATTCTTCTATTTATTTCTTTTCCTTTAGGATCTTCTACTACTCTATCACTTAAAAATTTTGATTTTGGTATATCGAAATGTTTTTTGCTTGTTCCAAGAAATCTTTCTTTGGCACTAAATAATTTACGTTTATCTAGTTTAATACCTAAGTCTTCTTGCAATTTAAGAGCAATATCTATTCCTCTATCTGAGTTTAATTGAAATATTAATTCATCGTAGGCTTTTTCTTCTGCACATACTAGTAATGGCTTATATATTTCTTGTAGTTTTTCATCTAGATCGTAATATGTTTCTTTAAAAGTTATTAAATCACATATATTTTTTATTACTATATTTTCATATTCTTTATTATTATTTAAATATTCAATTCCTTTATTTGAGGAAATTATTGGTATTAGATTGTTATTATAGTAATTATATTTTATTTTATCTATAGGTTTTTCACCTTTTTCAATAACTTTTTTATATGTTTCAAATGGTTTTTTTCTAAGGTCTATGTTATAGCCTACAACTTCTTTTATATTTTTATATGAATTGCATCCAATTAGTTCTAAGCTATTACCTTGATTAGCTCTAACTATATTTAGTTTACATTCTCCCCATAAGAATATATCTGGATTTTCTAATGAATTTGTATAAATAATATCTCCTAGTTCATTATAGAATACTCTATAGGTCATTCTTTTTCCTTCGGTTTCATATGTTTTTTTATATCCACAAGTGAAACCGTGTTTATTTATTATAGATAGTGCTTCTTTTTTTGTTATGCTTGGATATAAATCATCTTGGTTTTGCTTTGTACTGTTTTCTAATATATTTAAAGCTCTATCTTTGCTTTTAATATTTCGCATGTTATTTCTTTCTTCTTCTGTGAACAAATATTTTTCAGGGTTGTTTTCTCTATCTTCTTTGCTTCCATCAAATATTGCTTTATGGATGCATACGGTGTATGTATCATAATTAATATTTTCTATATCTTCTCTTGTCATCGTCAATGCTTTTTCATAGAATTTTTCTATATTATTATCACACATTTTATATAGGTTTGTTATTTGAAGTCCTCTTATGTTCATATCATCTAGTATTATTAGTACTGCTAGTGCATTATTTTCTCCTTTTTTTTCAATCAGTTCATCTATGACTGCAGCGGCTCCAGAGCTATCTTCAATCATTTCTTGAATAACTAGTGGAAGTGAGCTAAAATCTAACGGCTTTCTATGCATGATATCCCTCCTTATTCTTATTTTAATTATATCATTTTTGGTTTTGTTTTTAAATATATTTATTTTTTGGTTGACACTAAAAATGTTAAGTAGTTTATATAGTTTACATCTTCAATCATGTTTTCAAAGATTAAATCGATTATTTTTTTGTTCATTTCCTCCCTCTTTTCAACTTTATGATACTACTATCTAATTTACATTTCATCTGTTTCGACAATATTAGATATATTTAGTTGTTTTTTAATTTTTGGTAGTCATTTTTTGTAAAATATAGTATAATTGTATTGGCGATTAAATATGATAAAAAATTTAGGGGCTAGAGGTGTAAACTACGCGAATAGAGGAATGACGTTAGAGGCTGATTTAGGGGCCACTAATGAATTTTACTTAGTAAATGATAAAGCGATTATTTATAAAAAACCAACACCTATTACTATATCTAAGGTAAACTATCCATCTAGAGTAGAAGCTGTTATTAAGGAAGGATATTTTAGGACTCCCTCTACAACTGATTATAATGGTGTTTATAGAGGAAAATATATTGATTTTGAAGCTAAAGAGACTCGCTCTCATACTTCTTTTCCTTTGGGTAATATTCATGCACATCAGATTGAACATCTTAGAAGAATATGTAAACATGGAGGTATTGGTTTTTTGATAGTTAGGTTTACAACTATTAATAAGACTTTTTTACTTACTTATGAAGCTTTGGAATCTTTTTTGAATAGTAGTGATCGTAAATCTATACCTATTACATATTTTGAAAACAATGGGTATATAATTAAGGATAAGTATAATCCTAGAGTTGATTATCTCTCTATAATCGATGATATATATTTTGGAGGTATAAAATGAAAAAGGAATTTATGAGTTTGAAAGCTTTTATGCTTAAAGATAGATTTAATCTAATTGTTTTTGGCCTATCTTTTCTAGTTTTGATTATTGGAACTATAGTTTTTAATTTTATTATATCTTTAATTATTTTTCTTTTAATTAATTTAATTTGGATTATTCCTTATTTTAAGTGGAGAGAAAAATTAGAAGAAAGGGATAAGATTAGAAAGTCTAAAAATAAAGTAAGCCGTAGTGATAAAAAAACTACTGAGGCTTTGAGTGAGGTTGATGATATGCCTAAAAAAAAGGTTAAAAAATCTAAAAAGAAAAAGAAAAGTTTATTCAAAAAAATATTACTTTTAATTTTTATATTTATAATTTTCTGTTTTATAGTTGGTGGCCTATTTATTGGCTATATAGTTATAACTGCTGATAAATTCGATCCTAATAAGCTTTATTCTAAGGAAGCAAGTACTTTACTTGATAGTAATGGTGAGGTATATGCTAAACTTGGAACTGAAATGAGACAAAAAATAGAATATAATGAAATGTCTGAAGAACTTGTTAATGCAATTATTGCGACTGAAGATTCTAGGTTCTTTGAACATAATGGATTTGATTTTCCAAGATTCTTGAAAGCTTCTTTTGGTCAAGCTTTAGGTAAAAATGCTGGTGGAGCTTCTACTTTAACTATGCAGGTTTCTAAAAACCAATTTACTTCAACTACTTCTCGTGGTTTTGCTGGTATTAAACGTAAGTTTACTGATATTTATATTGCAATGTTCCAAATTGAGAGAAAATATTCTAAAGAAAAGATTTTAGAGTTTTATGCCAACTCATATTATTTAGGTAGTGGATGTTATGGTGTTGAACAAGCTGCGCAAACTTATTTCAATAAGAAAGCTAAAGATTTAAATGTTTCTGAAGCGGCTATGATTGCTGGTATGTTCCAATCTCCAGTTTCTTATGATCCAAACATTAATCCTGAGAGGACTGAAAACAGAAGAAAAATAGTTCTTTCTTTAATGAAGAGACATGGATATATTACTGATAATGAATATGAGATTGCTAAGAAAATGACTGTTGACAAGATTGTTATTAAAGGTAGAAGTGCGAATACTTCTTCTAATGAATATCAAGGATTTATAGATACTGTTGCTTCTGAAGTTGAAGAGAAAACTGGTTATAATCCATATTCTTATTCTATGAAAATTTATACTACTATGGATAAGGGTAAACAAGATGCAATGAACAAGATAATGAATGGTACTGACTTCAAATGGGAAAATGATAAGGTTGAAGCTGGTGTTATTGCTCTTGATAATAAAACTGGTGCTATTGTTGCTGTTGGTGCTGGTAGAAATAAAACTGGTGCTCGTAGTAGAAACAATGCTACTCAAATTAAAAGACAAATTGGATCTACTGCTAAACCAATGTATGATTATGGCCCTGCTATTGAATATAATAATTGGAATCCTTCTACTTTGATTTTAGATGAAAAGTATACTTATAGTAATGGAACTGAGATTAACAACTGGGATGGTGGTTATAAGGGTATGATGACTATTCGTCAAGCTTTGATTGAATCTAGAAATATACCTGCTTTAAAAACTTTCCAAAATGTCGAAAATGCTAAGGTTAAAGAGTTTGTTGAAAGCATTGGTCTTTCTCCTGAACTTGATAATGGCTTTATGCATGAAGCTCATGCTATTGGTGGTTATACTGGTGAGTCTCCAATGACTGTAGCTGGTGCTTATGAAACATTTGCCAATGGTGGTTATTATGTAGAGCCTTATAGTTTTACTAAGATTGAGTTTGATAAAGATGGTAAGACTTTTGAAAATAAGGCTGAAAAGAAAAAAGTAATGAGTCCTGAGACTGCTTATATGGTTACTGATATGCTTATCGATACTGGCAAAAATGCTCTTGGAAATTATAGTAATGTCAATGGTACTATATTCGGTGCTAAAACTGGTACTACAAACTTTGATAAGAAAACTTTAGCAGCTAGAAGACTTCCTAGTAATGCAGTTAATGACTTATGGGTTGCTGGAATTAGTCCTGATTATACTATTGCTTTATGGTATGGTTATGAAAGAAATTCAAGTGAATATTATAATAAATTTGGTTCTAGTCAGAATTCTAGATTATTTAATGCAGTTGCTAAAAATTTCTTTAAATCCGGTTCTAATTTTGAAAAACCTTCTAGTATTGTAGAAGTTACTGTTGAAAAAAATTGTGGTTCTCCACTTCTTCCTGGGCCTAACACTCCTGCTGATGCAATGACTACTGAAATATTTAAAGAAGGTAGTAAGCCTACTGAAGCTTCTGCAAGATTTAATACTTTAAGTAATGTTAGTGATTTAAAAGCTTCTGTAACTGGTAATACTGCTAATATTAGCTGGAAGACAATTGGTACTCCTGAGGGATTAAATCCTGGATACTGGCAACCTATAATTAATAAATCTTATAACTCACAAAAAGATCAAGCTTCTTTCTTAAACTATGTAATGGGTTATAATAACAGTGTTTTAGGTAGTGTTGTATATAATGTATATATTAAAAATGGCGGTGGTTTACAGCTTCTTACTACTGTATCTGGTGGAAATGCTAGTGTTAAACTTCCTAATGTAAGTAATCCTAAAATTGTAGTTAAATCTAGTTATTCTAACTTTGGTGGGGCTGAAAGTTCTGGAGTAGAAACTCAGGTTGATTATAAAGGTATTTCTGCTGGTGATGTTACTATTACTCCAACTAGTGAGAAGATAGAAAGAAAAACTGGTTCTAATTTCAATTATAAACCTTCAATTAAAGCTACTGCTCATGGTGAAGATGTAACTTCTGAAGTTACTGTTAATAGATCTTCGATTGTAGATAAACAAAGTGGTGAAAAGGCTTCTGAAAATGATATATCTAATAAAGCTGGTACTTATCTAGTTACTTACGATGTTAAGTATGGTGATACTTCTGTTGGTAAGGTTGAGGTAACTGTTGTTGTTAGTTCTGAAGAGGGATAATGTCCCTCTTTTTTTTTATAAAAAAAAGCTATTTATAATAGCTACATATTTCTTTTAATTTGCATGTTTCACATTTTGGATTTCTAGCTGTACAATAATATCTTCCAAATAATACTAATTGATGATGTCTTTTGCATAAGTCTTCTTTTTTAAATTTTTTTGTTAATTTTTTTTCAATTTTTAATGGGTCGTCATTTTTTCTTGCCAGTTTTAATCTTTTACTTACTCTTGATACGTGAGTATCAACAGCAATACATGGAACATTATATATATTACTAAGTACTACGTTTGTTGTCTTTCTCCCTACCCCTGGAAGTGTTTCTAAGTATTCTCTATCGTTTGGCATTTTTCCGTTTTTTTCGTTTATTAATCTTTTCGCTATTTGTATTAGGTTGTATGCTTTTTTTCTAAATGTACCTATTGGTTTTATAATGTTCATCACTTCATTGATATCTGCCTTACTTAAATCTTCTAATGAAGGGTATTTTTTAAATAGTATATTTGTTACTTCGTTTACTCTTTTATCTGTTGTCTGGGCTGATAACATGGTTGCTAGAAGTAGTTCATAGTCTTTATTATAATTAAGTTCGCATTTTGGATTTGGGTATAGTTCATCTAAATAATTTTCTATTTTATTCGTTGAGCCAGTCATATTCAAATACTTCTTTCTTTGTTTTTTTTGGTTTGTTTTTGGTTTTTATGTCTGACTTATCTTTTATTCCCTTTTTTCTCCATTCTGACAGTATTTTATCAATATACTTTAGATTAGTTACTCCATTATAAATTGCTTCTTTAAGTGCTTCTTCGATTATTTCTTCTTTGTAGTTATCATCTAACCAAGCACCTATTATTTCATATTCCATTGGGCTTAGAGTTCGTGCGAATTCTTTTTCAAATTTATCATATATGGTTGTCTTTTTTTCTTCTTTTTCATTTATTAATAATAGGGCTAATTTATTATACAATTCATCTAAGTTAATATACTCTTCATATACGTTTCCTGGTTTTGTATCTATTTTTATAATGTCTTTTTTAGTAAGTTTATCTATTATAGTGAGTGTATCCGGAATTTTTAAGTCTAAATCTTTTGAAATTCTTTCTGGATCAAATTCGTTATTGTTTATTAGATATATTATTACTATAAGTTCTTTTTCGGTTATTTTTAGTTTTTTATAGTTTGATATTAGAATCATTGGTACTGTTAATGTTTTACTCTTTAGCATTTCTATTATTTTACCTGTCATTTTCATCATCCCTTATTTGATATTATATCTTAATTATTATAATTTGCCAACCATATTTAAAAGAACTTTTATTCAAAGTCCTTTTTATATTTTTCTTCTCGCTCTTTATAATATTCTTTAATTATTTCTGGATCTTCTTGTGCTTTTTTTCTTTCTTCTAAAAGTTTTAGAAGCATTTCGTCGTTTCCGGCAATTTTATATAGGTCCTTTTTTCTTGTAAAGAACATTATAGCTAGAAATTTTTCAAGATCATCTAATTTTTCTTTGTCTATATAGTATTTTTCAAATACTTTTGCCACGTTGATATGATAGCTTACGGAATCATCGATTTTTACGTCTTCTCTTTTGATCTGTTTTCCTTCTTTATTGAAAACTGTTATTAGATCATCTTCGCCATTATTCATATCAATAAAGATCTTTTTTTTAGGTATTTTTTCTTCGCTAGTAATATTTATATTAATGATATATTTCACCTCCTCTATTATTAATTATTCTCTATATTTTTCCTATTTCCTTTTTTTACGTAAAAAAAATATAGATTTTATTCTATATTTCTTTTGTATATGTTTCTTGTATATATTCTGTTATACTTTCTTTTGTATTTTCTACTTTACCATCTACTATCTGATATTCTAAATCTGATATTAGTGGTTTTAGAAATGAGCCTGCTTCTACTTTTAGAATTTTGCATATTTCAAGTGGTGATAATGCTATATCAAGTTTACTTCTAATTGGTAGTTTTGAGAAGTATTCATTTAGGACTTTTTTATCAACGCCTTTTAGTTCGGCTGCCATCGTGCATATATATAGTCCATACTCATATAAAATATGTTTATCTAATATATTTTTATTTTTTACTTCGTTTATTTTTAATATACTTTCTCTTTCTATTGAGTTAAAATTATATTTATCAAGTACGTTTAATTCTGCCCATGTTACTATCATAGATGGGGTTATTTTAATGTTTTTTAGATTATTTAGTCCAAGATGGCTTGCTAGTTTGAGTTCTAATATTAGTTTTATTCCGTACTCTTTATTGGAGTTTGAAAATATAATATCTAGTTCGCTTTTTTTTATGTCTTTTGATATTTTTCTTAGATAATGTCCATATCTTTTTATATAATATTTCAATTTTGGATCTAGTTTGAAATTTAATATGGTTGCAAATCTTATGGCTCTAAGTATTCTTAGTGCATCTTCTTTTAGCTTTTTTCTTGGATTTCCAACCATTTTTATTATTTTATTATCTAGATCTTCTTTAGCATTTAATATGTCTATTTGATTACCGTCTTTATCTATAGCAAGTGTATTTATTGTAAAGTCTCTTCTTATTATATCTTCTTCTAATGATTCTACATACTGTATTTTATCTGGGTGTCTATTGTCTTTATAGCTTAGTTCTTTTCTAAATGTCGTTATTTCAAATTTTATATTTTCAAATAGTATGGTTACTGTTCCATATTCTGAATTAGTCGTTATTATTTCTGAGAATATTTTATGTAGCTCCATCGGTGTGGCATCTGTACAAATGTCTACGTCGTTTGAACTTCTTTTTAGATATAGGTCTCTTGGAAATCCTCCTATAATGTATGCTTTATATCCATAGTTATTTATTTTTTCTAATAATTTAAGTGCGATTTCGTACATTTACTCATCTCCATTATATATTAAAAAAAGGCTCTTACGCCTTAGTTTAATGCATCTTTTAATTTAGAACCAGCTTTAATTGATACAGCAGTTCTTGCAGGAATAGTTACTTTTTCTCCAGTTCTTGGATTACGTCCTTCTCTTTCAGGTTTGTCTTGAGTTGCGAAAGTGCAGAATCCAGTTAATGTAACTTTTCCTTCATCTTTTAATCCTTTAACAATTCCATTCATGAAAGCATCTAGTGCTCTTGCAGCATCTGCTTTTGTAAGTCCTGCTTCTTCAGCAATATAATTTACTAAATTTTGTTTAGTCATTTTCTGTATACCTCCCTTGTATTGTTAAGCTATCTTGCTTACATTTTCATATTATCATGTTTAACAAGAAAAATCAACATTTTTTATTGTTTTTTTACGTTTTTTTGTCTGTTTATTTGTGGTTTTCTATTTGTTAATATAAAAGGTAATATATTAGAAAAAAATATAGATATTTCTATCTATATTATGTTTATATCTTTTAATTCTTTGATGATACTATTATAGTTATCTGGTTCAACTTTTATTCCTTTGAATTTTAGTTTATTTGCTGTTTCGATGTTTCTTTTATTATCATCTATAAATATACTTTCTTCTGGATTTATATTGTATCTTTTAATTAGTGTTATATATATATCTTCATTTGGCTTAATTTGATGTTCTTTATAGGATAATACATATCCATCCACTATTTCAAATAGTTTACTTTTTTTAATATGATTATGCATATCTTTATTCATATTTGATAAAAGATATATTTTATATCCTTTTTCTTTTAAATTAGTAATTATTTTTAATATATTTTTATCTATATATGAATATTTATTACAGTTTTTCCAGAAATCAAATATCAGTTTGTCATTTGTATGATTAGTTCTTTCTTGTACATTTCTTATAGCTTCATCTTTAGTAATATATCCAAGATCTAGTATACTATTTCCTAACCATTCTTTTGAATTATATATATTCTTTCTTATAAATTCTTGCTTTTCTTTATTTTTTGTATATTCATTTAATACTCTTTCATAGTCAAAATTTAAAATTACATTTCCTATATCAAAAATAATATTTTTCATTTACATTCCATACCCTCTATCTTGCTCTATTATTTGATTGTTGAAATTCTTCTTGCATGCTTTGCTCTTCTACCTTCTTTTTTCTTTCTTCTTCTGTTAATGATTCAAATTCAGCTTGTGCTTGTTCATATGTTGTTTTGGCTTGATCATTATTATCTTATGCTATATGCTGTAAAGTCTCAATGTCACCGTATTTATTGAAAGAAATATTTTCACCATTGTGTAATCTTTCATATAATCTTGCATACTTCATAATTCTATTCGATAGTTCTCTTAGCTGCTCGAATATTCTCATTTGTTCAATATATTCTTCTTGATTAAAATCGATTTGCATATTCTATCCTCCTTAAAGGAAACTTGTCAATAATTAATTAGATTTTGACCTTACCGTTTGCTTTTGCTTAAAATTATAATTTATCTATTATTTAAATTATTTAATAAGTCTTTTAAAGACTCATCTACAGATTTAGTAAATACGAATATGCCTTCTAAAAAGTCTTTTTCTGATATTGGAATATTATTTAAATCTACTAGTTCTTTATTTAAAAGAGGTTCATGGGTTCTATTTAGTCTTTGATTTATAAGTGCTATATCTGATAAAACTTCTTTTTGCCCTTTTATTATTTCTTCTTTCATGGTATTTGTATCTAATTTTGTAAATGCTTCTACCATATTATCAAATTTTTCTTGTATGTTATTCATATTTTATTCCTTTCTAAATGAACATTCTATAGAATAAATATACAAATATTCCTGTGATAACTCCACTTAAGAATGTTACTATTCCAACGTATGCCATTCCACTTTCATCTTTTTTATTTGTTTGTTTTGGTGGTTCTATTTTATATTGTTTTGCAGTTGTATTTGTATTAGTTTTTTGATTCATTTCGTTATATGTATTTAACATTTCTTGGGCTATTTCTCTTTCAGTTTCTGGTAGTTTATATAATTCTTCTTCATTTTGATTATATGTTTCTAATAATTTTTTATCTTCATCTGTTAGTTCTTGTCCTTCATGTATGAATCTTCGATATAAATCTAGTAGTTGTTCTGCTTTAGCTTGGCTATCAATTTCTCCTTCTATGTTTTTTGAGTCATTATCTATATTTTTGTTTTCTGTTTCTGTGGTGTCTTGTGAGGTAACTTGTTTTTCTTTTCCTAATGTTATAGATAATGTACCATTTTCATTTTTTGTTGCAAATATAAGTTTTTTTTCTCCATCATTTAGTTCAACTATCCAGCCGCCGTCTATTACGCTACTATCTTCTGGTTCTATTCCTTTTATGTTTGTATAGTTTTTATTTTTTTTAAGATAATCTGCTATTTGTTTTTTATAATTATCTAAATTATTAACATCAACTGTTTTATTTTCCCCGTATTTATTTTTTCTTTCTAATTCTATTATTCTTGATATTTCTCTATCTATTTCTTCTCTAGAATTTAGTTTATCAAACTGTATACTTTTAAATATTTGATCATATATTGTTGTATTTGGATCTGTATTAATAAGTGTGTGTACTATTCCATCTTTTTCATATGTAATTACTGATTTTGATGGTCTTACTTCATATTCTTTTATGCCGTTTTCTGCAAAAAGTGTTCTTAAATCTACATCTATTTGATTTTCTATTAGTTCTTTTTTTTCTTCTATGTTCATTTCATTAAATCTATCTGATAAATCTTTTAACATTAATCTATATTGTTCATATGATTCAAAGTCAATATCTCCCATTACAGTTTTTAGCTGTGGAATATTTATACTTCCTACTCTTTTCTTTATTTCATTTGCTATTTCATCAACACTATTGAATGATCCTTGTTTTAATTTATTATTAATATCTTCCTCTATAATTAACAATAATTCTCTTAAGCTATTATTTATCAGTTCTCTTTTGTCTTTTATATCGTTTTGATTAATTTTTTCTACTTTTCCATTTTTATTTTCAAATAAGAATAATTCACTATTTCTTAGTGTTAAAATAAATCTTTTTCCATCTACTTCTATATAATGGTTTTTCATATTATCACTCCTATTATAATAATAGCACATTTATATTTGTAATTCTATTGTTTTGTCAATTTTTGTATATTAAAAATATAGATATTTATATCTATATTTTCTTGATTTTATTTACTTTTTTTATTTAGTCTTTCGGTTGCAAGTTTTTCTCTTGCTTCATACCCTGGTGTTTGAGAAATTGGATATCTATTTTCTTCTTGATAACCTAATTTTTTGGCGAATTCTCTTGTCATAATAATCATTAGTGAAGTGTCATATATAAGTCCTCCATATTCCATCCAAGTGTGATTTCCATTTGGGCAGTTTTCTGTTCCAACTAGTAATGGTACACCTCCACCACAAATTTCACTTCCTTTGAAAAGATAGCCTACTTCTTTTGAAAAATTAGTACAATTACCTAGATTTAGTCCTAACATAAATGCTTCTTCTAAATTTGAACATCCTCTAAAATTCATTTCTGAAAATATTTCCCAAATATTATCATTAAATGGTCTTACTTCTTTATTTATAATGCCTATTACAAGTATTTTTCTAAATTCTTTATTTTTAAGAAGTCCTCTTAATATATCAAAGCATTTATAGTTTTTGCAATTACCATTTATAAATATTTCTTCTAAATTTATCTTGTCATAGTTTTCAAGTAATATTTCTTCAACTGAGTCATTTATATCAAATGGTATTCCATTATTAATTAGTATTTGTTCTATATTCATTTTGACCACCTTTATTATGTTTACCTATTATTTATTATATCATGATATATTTCTTTTTCAAGAATTATATTTTTATATACAAAAATATAGATATTTCTATCTATATTACTATTGCGAATAAATTAGATGAACCTTTATTTACTAATTTTGAAAGTGTTTGTCTTAATTTATATCTTACTTGTTCTGGCATTAGTGATAGTTTAGCTTGTATTCCTTCTTGTACTATAACATCTAAACTTCTTCCAAATATTTCACTTTTCCATATGTTTTCTGTTCCTTCATCTTTGTCTTTCATTATGTAATTAATTAATTCTTTACTTTGTAATTCTGAGCCTATGATTGGTTCAAACGTGCTTTCTACATCTACTCTAAACATATGAATTGATGGTGCGGTTGCTTTTAATTTTATTCCATATCTACTTCCTTGTTTTATTATTTCTGGTGTGTCTAGTGTCATATCTTGAAGTGATGGAGATGCTACTCCATAGCCAACTTCTTTAACCATTTTTAGCGCATCTTTAATTTGATCGTATTCTTTTTTTGCTTCGCCGTAGTCTTGGAATAGACTTAGCAGTTGTGATCTACTTGTAATATCTATACCTATTATATCTTTTAATACTTCATTATATAAATTATTCGGTGTTTTTAAAGTTACTCTTACATCTCCGGTTGATGTATCGACATCTGATAGGTATGCTTTTTCTATATATTCACACTCTTCTAATTTTTGGGTTATTGTATCTACGTCTCTTAATTTATCTACTGGCTCTATACTTTCTCTAATGGCTTCTATATAAGATTTTTTTAAATAATTATTAGGTGATAGGCATGCGACCCAATCGGCTATTTCTACGTTTATGCAGTTTACTGGAAATTCATATAAGGCTTCTCTTAGTATGTTATATGAGTCTCTTTCACTCATATTATCGATATTCATAGGAAGTACTGGTACATTATATTCTGATTTTAATTTTTGAGCTAGATCTTCTGTTTCTGGAAGCATTGGATGAGTAGAATTTAATATTATTATATATGGTTTTCCTATTTCTGATAGTTCTTCTGCTACTTTTGTTTCTGCCTCTATATATGAATTTCTATCAAACTCTCCAATTGAGCCATCTGTTGTTATTAATATTCCTATTGATGAATGGTCTTTGATTACTTTCTCTGTTCCTATTTCTGCTGCTTCTACAAATGGTATTGCATCTTCATACCAGTATGACCTGTTTTCGTGATACCCTTTTGACTTTTTAAAAATTG
>CAYRLX010000004.1:0-69556 GCA_964425325.1 uncultured Muribaculaceae bacterium
GTGCTACCTCAGGTTGAACTGGCGCTACTTGTGGTGCTACCTCAGGTTGAACTGGCGCTGCTTGTGGCGCTACCTCAGGTTGAACTGGCGCTACTTGTGGTGCTACCTCAGGTTGAACTGGTGCTACTTGTGGCGCTACCTCAGGTTGAACTGGTGCAACTTGTGGTGCTACCTCAGGTTGAATTGGTGCAACTTGTGGTGCTACCTCATACTGAAATGGCGCTACTTGTGGTGCTACCTCAGGTTGAACTGGTGCTACTTGTGGCGCTACCTCAGGTTGAACTGGCGCTACTTGTGGAGTTTGTTCAACTTGACTAGAAAAATCAAAACTATAACTTAATCCATTAGTATCAACATTAACAACATTACCATCACCAGTATTTATATCAGATTTTCTTTGCTCCATTTATATCCCTCCATATTCTAAAATAATTATAGCAAAAAAAAAGTAAATGTCAATAAAGACAGCCTATTTGGCTGCCTTTTTACCTCCATTTAAATTATAAAATACACGTATTTTATCATATACATCATTAAAAACATCAGGATTAGATTTTAAATACTCTTTAACATTCTCTTTACCTTGACCAATTTTATCGCCATTGTAAGAATACCAAGCTCCACTTTTTTCAATAGCCCCAACTTCAACACCTAAATCAACAACTTCTCCCTCACGTGAAATACCAGTTCCATACATAATGTCAACTTGACATGTCTTAAATGGTGGTGCCATTTTATTTTTAACAACCTTTACATTAGTTTTACTACCAATTACATCGGTTCCAAGTTTAATTTGTTCACTTCTTCTAATATCAAGTCTTATAGAAGAATAAAACTTAAGAGCCCTACCACCAGTAGTTACCTCAGGATTACCATACATAACTCCAACTTTTTCACGAAGTTGATTTATAAATATTGCTATAGTATTAGTTTTATTAATAATACCAGCAAGTTTTCTCAAAGCTTGACTCATAAGCCTAGCCTGAAGACCAACATGAGAATCACCCATTTCTCCTTCAATTTCTGCCTGTGGAACAAGTGCTGCAACAGAATCAATTACAATAATGCTAATTGCCCCACTTCTAACTAAAGCTTCAGTAATCTCTAAAGCTTGTTCTCCATTATCAGGTTGAGAAAGTAAAAGTTCATCTATATTAACACCCAAATTAGCAGCATACTGTGGATCTAAAGCATTTTCAGCATCTATAAATGCAGCTTTACCTCCAAGTTTTTGAGCTTCAGCAATCGCATGAAGTGCAAACGTAGTTTTTCCTGAAGACTCTGGTCCATAAATTTCTATAATTCTTCCCTTTGGATATCCACCAATACCTAAAGCTTTATCTAATGCTATACTACCACTAGAAATAACATCTATTTCTCTATGCTCATTATCACCTAATTTCATAATAGAGCCTTTACCAAATTGCTTTTCAATATCAGCTAAAACTTGTTTTAAATTTTGATCACTATCAACAGTTGATTTTGCCATTATTACATCCTCCTTTATTAGTACAACCTCATTTTATAATAAGATTTAAGCTTTGTCAATATTTTTTCGAACATTTGTTCATTAAATTACAATTTTATTCACCTTCCTTCAAAACCCCTCTATTATAAATATTCTCCATAAAAACCATTTTTCCTTTAAAAAAAAAGAGAAATTTTACATTTCTCCAAAAATATACTTTTTATTCATAGAATAATATTGAACTCCTGAAATAATTGAAAGCACACTTGCTATAATAAGTAAAAAATCAGAAACATGAACATTCCAAAGTTCAAAAGGCATATCATAAAATAAAGTTAGAACAATACCAACCATCAAAGAGGCAGTTTTATATTTTCCTGTCTTAATTGCCGCAACAACCTTTCCTTTAGAACCTGCAACCATCTTAATTGAATCAATAATAGTATCCCTTAAAACAATAATAACAGGAATAATAGGATGAATAAAACCTTGAGCACTTAAAATAATAAGTACAGAATTAACTAAAATCTTATCAGCAATAGCGTCAATCATCTTACCAAAGTCAGTAATCAAATCATATTTTCTAGCAATAATTCCATCAAAAAAATCAGTAATAGATGCTATTATAAAAATAACACCAGCTATAGGATAACGAATATCCATTCTTAAAGATTCATTTACAAAAGTTTGTGTAATCTCTACTCCCATAGCAGAAAATGGAAATAACAAAATAAAAATAATAACCAAAGTCAAAAAAATTCTAATCATAGTAAGTTTGTTAGGTAAATTCATAAATCATCACTTTCTTTCTGTAACAACAGATCCTTCAGTAAAATCATCACTGTCAGACTTCCTAATATTAATAATTAATAAAGTTATTAAAATAATTAAAGTAATAATAATAACATACAAAAAAGCAATAAAAACTTTCTTTTTACTTTTTCTCTCAGCTGTATAAGGAGACCTAACCCTTTTAGCATCATTACGCTCCTTTTTAGCAGCCTTAATATCTTCTAAAGAAATCTTAGAAGTATAATCAAATAAGTATTCATTATATTCATCAACCAAGTCTTCTTTATCAAGACCCAAATACTTAGAATAATCCCTAATCAAATATTTCAGATTAAACATATCCTTAAAAGCTGAAGAGTCACCATTTTCTATATTTTCAATCTGTGCAGGTCTTAATTTCAAATCCTCTGCAACTTCCTCTATAGAAACACCAATCTCTTCTCGGGCCTCTTTTAATTTTTGACCAATCTCTTTCATGATAGTTCCTTCCCATAATAACAAAATAATATTTTATAAGCCATATTCTGTTCCTTAAAAAAGGCGACAAACATCTATCTATCGAATAATCGATCCCATAGGAAATTCGTGTATTCTCTCCTATTAGGTTCCCCTACCAAAATTTGGGTTTCTTGCTTGCGGGGTTTACCACGTTTCACTCTTTTATTTCTAAAAGCATCGTCACTGCGGCACTTTATGAAGAATTCACCATATAATAATACTTAGGCTCTTCTTCGCCGTTAGTCATAAAACTACCCTTGGTTATTTTTTCCCAAGGCACAAACACTACAGTCATCACAGACTGTGCAAGTATGGACTTTCCTCTACATTACAAAGAATGCAGCGTTTGTCAAAATACTATTTGTCATTACCAAAAACAATTTTTTCTAAATTAGAAAGACGTCTAAGCAAGTCTGCATTAGAAACATCGCTATTACCAGACTCACGTAACACATCAAGTTTAGTTCTAGCATTTCTAACCTCTTGTTTAAGTCTAATATTCTCATCAGTTAAATTTTTCTTATCTCTCTCAAGTTCTTTTATTATAGTAATCATTTCATCATAATCACTTATAATAGCATCTAAAAACTTATCTACTTCCTGAGGCCTATACCCACGAGTATCAATTTTAAACTCCTTCTCCAAAATATCTTTAGGAGTTAAAAGTAATCTTTCTTGAAGCATATAATCCCCTCTTTCTATAACAAAATAATTTTCTCAAAAAAACATATATTTGTCAACTGCCACATGTTAAAAACAACTTACACTAAATAATTCCAATTTCATTTAAATTTCCATCTAATAAATCAATAGTAGTTTTAATAAACTGCCTGATATGTTCCATATTAAAAACCATATTTTTGTGTGATTTACTATTCTCTATTATCTTCTCAGTCTTATTAAGCAGTACATTTAACTTATCCATTGGTATTTCAGTAATTATATTATTCATTTTAGGAATCTTATTATAATATATCTTTAAATCTAAACCATATTCATCAATTACCTTCATGTTCAAATCAGTATAATCATTATATATATAAATCAAAGACATTCTTCCGGTATATTTAATCATAGAACCATCTAATTTAGTTATAATATTTTTATTTCTTATTTCAGTAAGAAAATATTTAAACCATAAATAATCAGTAAACAAATGAACATAGTATCCTAAAACAAAATCATCATCAAGAAAATTCTTATACTTATTTAAAAACAAATTCAAATTTGGAATTCCATCTTCATTGTCAATAAAATGACTAACATTCCTATCAAGTCCTACTTCTTTAGACAAATCAGGAGCAATAGCGCCAAGCATAAATTTAGAATTATCTCTTTTTAATTTCGAATTGATTTCTTTTGCGACTGCCATATGTATTATAGTCGACGGCACATAATCACCTCTTTAAAACATCAACATTATCCTCTAGTAATTTTATCACATTTTTACATCAATAATCAATTAATTATAAACATACTACAAAATAAAAAAACTATATTAAAATAAAGAAAAAAGTAAACCATAAAAGGTTTACCAACTATTCACCATATTTAGACACTTGACTATTAATTAAATCAGTATCATCAAAATAATTAATACCCATAGCTTTTTTAACATCTAATATTTTTTTATGAGCTTTGACTTGAGCCTTATCACTACCTTTTTTCAAAATATCATAAACAAGTGGAATATTTTTCTCATACTCTCTCCTTCTCTCACGGATAGGTTTAAGCTCTTCTTGTAAAATATTATTTAAAAATTTCTTTATTTTAACATCGCCAAGTCCACCACGTCTATAATGATCTTTAAGCTCAGATAAATTATTATACTCAGGTAAATATTTTCTAAAATGCTCATCTTTGCAAAATGCATCCAAATAAATAAATACAGGATTACCCTCTACCTTACCAGGATCATCTATTTTTAAATGATTTGGATCAGTAAACATACTCATAACCTTTTTACGAATAGTCTCTTCATCATCAGATAAATAAATACAGTTACCAAGAGACTTACTCATTTTAGCCTTACCATCTAAACCAGGAAGACGACTACATATACTGTTTTCAGGAAGCATAGCATCTGGCTCTACTATAATATCGTCATACATATTATTAAAACTTCTAGCAATTTCTCTAGTTTGCTCAATCATAGGAAGCTGGTCATCACCTACGGGAATAACATTCGCATCAAAAGCAGTAATATCAGCAGCTTGACTTACAGGGTAAGTTAAAAAACCAGCAGGAATACTATTTTCAAATTTACGAAGTTTAATTTCCTCTTTGATAGTAGGATTTCTCTGTAATCTTGCTAAAGTAACTAAATCCAAATAATAAAAAGTTAGCTCACAAAGTTCAGGAACATGAGACTGAACAAATATAACACTCTTCTCTGGATCAATCCCACAAGCTAAATAATCTAAAGCAACCTCTATTACATTATTTCTAATCTTCTCTAAATTATGAGCATTATCAGTAATAGCTTGAGCATCAGCAATTTCTATATATATCTCATCATATTCACCTGAATTTTGAAGTTCTACCCTTCTTTTTAAAGAACCGACATAATGACCTAAATGAAGTTTTCCTGTTGGTCTATCACCGGTTAGAATAATTTTTTTCATTGTATTCCCTCCTTAAATATTAAAACATCTACAAACATTATAACACATCTTGATTTATGTGAAACATTTTAACAAATATTAAATAGTTTTATTCCACTTATCATAGCAATACCACTTTGACAAACATATGTAATTGTGTTAATATGAATATGTCAAGGAAACTTGCATAAAATAAAAATGGGAACATTCAGTTTTGCTTTGTTGAATGTCTACCCAAAATAGTTTTGATTAGACATTTAATCTAATGTAGATTAAGTGTCATTTTTTTATTACTACTATCATAATGATAAGGAGAAATAAAATGATAGAAATGAGCTTTAAAACTTTTATTATAAAAGTCTTAGTTTTCACTATATCAAACCTCCTCTCTATAAGAGATTCGGTAGACACTCAAACAACTAAATGTTCCTAAATCAATTATATCAAACAAATGTTTTTAAAACAATAAACTTTCCCAATATTTTAAGCAAAAGAGAACTTTTTAAACCAAAGTTCTCTTTTTTAATCTTTAAGTATTGCTTTAATTCTTCTAACTCCACTACCATTAGATTGTTCTTTTTTAATCACGAAGTGACCAAGTTCTCCAGTATGCTTAACATGAGGCCCTCCGCAAAGTTCTTTAGAAAAATCACCAATAGAATAAACAGTAACTATATCAGGGTATTTTTCTATGAATCTGCACTCAGCTCCACTTTTTAAAGCTTCGTCTTTACTCATTTCATCTATAGTAACAGGATAATCACCATTTATCCATTCATTAACTAAACTTTCCACTTTGCTAATTTCTTCTTCAGTTAGTTTATGATCACAAGGAAAATCAAATCTAAGTCTTTCAGTAGTTATATTACTACCAAGTTGATGAACATCAGGACCAATTACTTTCTTCAAAGCCGCATTAAGTAAATGAGTCGCTGTATGATATTTAGTTTCAGTCTCACTATGACCCATAAGTCCTCCTTTAAACATACCTTTTGAAGCAGTTCTAGACTTTTCTTGATGCTCCTTAAATTTTTCATTAAAGCCATCCACGTCTACATCCATACCACGACTCTTAGCCTCTTCTACAGTAAGTTCTATAGGAAAACCATAAGTATCATATAATTTAAAAGCGACTGTTTTATCCACAGTTTTAGTGTCTCTAACAAGCTTGTCAAACTCTCTTAAGCCCTTTTCAATAGTTTTGTTAAATTTTACCTTCTCATCTTTTAAAACAGACAAAATATAATCACTGTCAGAAAGTTCTGGATAGTATTTTTTATATTTATCCATTATAAGTAAACTAATCCTGCTATCCCAATCACTATTTATATCTATACCAAGTGCTTTTGCATAACGAATTGCCCTTCTAATAAGACGTCTTAAAATATAACCTCTATCGGTATTACTAGGTTTTACATGAGAAGGATCAGCAGCAATAAAAGTAGCAGTTCTAATGTGATCTGCAACAATTCTCATCTCTTTTTCATGTTCTTCATAAGATAAGCCAGTAATTTCACAAATTAAATCGATAACATCCTTCCAGATAGAAGATAAATAATTATCTGTTGTTCCTTCAATGACAGATACAATTCTCTCAAGACCCATACCTGTATCGACATTCTTCTTAGAAAGCTCACTTACATTACCACTTTCATCCTTATAAAATTGCATAAACACATTATTCCAAATTTCAACCCATCTTTCGTCTTCTGGATCAAACTTTTTAGGAACATCTTCCTCACTTCTAAAATAAAAAATCTCAGTATCGCTACCACATGGACCACTTTCACCAGCAATCCAAAAGTTATCAGATAAATAAGCAATTCTATCATCAGAAATACCAAGATCTTTCCAGATAGATACAGCCTCATCATCACGAGGAATACTATCATCTCCAGCATATACAGTAACCGCAAGTCTATCTAAAGGAATTCCTAAAATTTTAGTTAAAAATTCAAAACTATAGCCGATAGATTCTTTTTTAAAATAATCACCTAAACTCCAGTTACCAAGCATTTCAAAAAAAGTATGATGAGTTTTATCACCTATTTCATCTAAATCAGTAAGCCTAACACACTTCTGATAATCACAAAGTCTCTTACCATAAGGATGTTCCTGGCCCATTAAATAAGGAACAAGTGGCTGCATACCAGCTGTATTAAATAAAACCGTTGGATCATTTTCTGGAACAATAGGACTACTTGGTATCTGCTTATGCCCATGTTTCACAAAATAATTTATATATTCTTCTCTAACGTTCATGTTCCACCTCCTTAACTACCTCCATAACTTTTTCTTCAAGTTCATCGATAGTTCCGTTATTTTCTATTACATAATCATAATCATTAAAATCATCTAAAGCCGTTTCAGTAGAATGTTTCTGCTCCTCATTAGTTAAATTAGTATCAAAATTATTCCTAATCACTTTAATAGCAATAACATCATCAAATAATTTCTTAGGAGTTATTATTTCATCAGGAAATCTAGCATCAGAAATAGTAATGACATCAAAATAATAACTATACACCCTAATATCATTACAAAGTCTTTTAATAAAAAAATCCTTATCTATCTTATTTCTAATAACCTCAGTTCCTAAATGTTGTAAAAGTTCACGAGGTTTAGTCTCATCTCGGCCATCCCAATCACTTATATTTTTTGCAAACTCTTTTATATAACTTCCATAAGATAAATTTATAACTTTTTTATCTTTATAAGCTTTCTTAATAGCTAAAGCCGTAGTATCTTTACCATGTCTCGCTTTACCACAAATAACATATATTTTCATAAAAATCACCCTTTAAAGAAAAGTCACTCTAAGTGACTATCCTCTTTCTTTAAAAACTCATATCTATCATTATAATACTTAAATATTGTCTTAAAAGTCGCAATCAAAGGAGTAGATATAAGCATACCTATTATACCAAAAAAATGACCAAAAACAAGTAAACCAAGTAAAATTGTAACTGGATGAAGCTTAGTAGTTTTTGCCATGATAAGTGGCTGTAAAAAATTGCCTTCTAAAAACTGAATAACTGCAATTACAATTAAACTAAACACTCCAGTCATAGGACTTTGAGTAAATCCAACTACAACAGCTGGAACGCCACCTATATAAGGTCCAGCATAAGGAATAATGTTAGTAAGACCACAAAATAAACCGAATAAAAGTGGTGCTTTAAGACCGCATATCCAAAGTCCAAAAGAAGATAATATAAATATTAATAAAGAATCAATAACCGCACCTTTTACATAATTTCTAAGTGATCCATTTACCTCATCCATTATTGAAGAAGTAGTCTCTCTGTACCTTTTTGGTACCAAATATATTAACTTACTACTACTGTCAAAATTAACTATTAAGAAAAATCCTATTATAAGCCCTAATATAAACGTCCCCAAAAATGAAAACATTCGGGAAATAAAACCAAGAAAATTACTAGGCATAGTAGTAGTTAACTTAGAAGCAAAATCATTAATACTAGAAAAAATCTCACCTTTTAATTTACTTACATCTAAAGAACTATTGGTCTCTACTTGGGCAAAAAAGTCACTAGCCCATCCCCTCATCTTATCGAAAATATAAGGACTCATCCTAATTATTTCCTTAACCTGTTCAATTAAAAGAGGAATCAAAGAAGAAAGAACTAGATATAATACAATAAATATTATAAAATAAGTAATCGCTGCCCCAAATATCCTTTTAACACCTTTTCCTTCTAACCATTTAACAAAAGGGTCAAAAAGCCAAGCAATAAGTAAGCCAATAAATAAAGGAAAAACAACCTTAAAAATAGTTTTTATAAAATAAAATACTTGAGTTTCCTTAAATATTATAATGACAAAATAACATAAAGCAGCAACAAGCAAAAAATATAAAATTCTTAAAACTTTAGAAGATAAATCTACGACTTCATTTACTTTTTTAATATCGACCTTTTTACCAAACATCAATATCACCTATACACTTAGTAAATCTGTTTCTTTTTCTTTTAATTTCTCATCTACAATTTTATTATATTTATTGATTAAATTTTGAATATCATCCATCCTATTATCTTTTTCATCTTCAGTAAGATCATCATTCTTTTTTATGTCATTATTAAAATCCTGACGAATATTTCTAAGATTAATCTTACAGTCCTCAGCAATCTGTTTAACTTCTTTAACATAACCTTTTCTAGTTTCTTCAGTTAAAGCAGGTATATTTAAAATAATATACTCTCCATTATTATTAGGAGTAAGTCCAATATTAGCCTCATAAATAGCCTTCTCAATATCAGACAAACAACTTTTGTCAAAAGGTTTAATCATAAGTTGCCTAGCTTCAGGAATAGAAATGTTAGCTAAACTCTTAAGTGGAGTATCACTTCCATAATAACTAACCATAACTCCATCTAATATTGCAGGATTAGCTCTCCCTGCTCTGACATTAGAAAAACGTTTCTCCATACTATCAATAGCTTTAAGCATTTTATCTTCAGCTAAAATAATTAAATCATCCATAAAAATTCTCCTTTCATAACTATAACATAAGTATATCATGAATCACCTTTAAAATCACTAAAAATATAAGAAAAAATAAGTTTGACACAAATATAATCAAATGATAAAATATTAAACCAGTCAGGGGGGAAAATAATGCTAGAAGGAAAAACACTCTTTGAATTATTTCCAAATTACACAAAAAAAGAAATATTAAAAGCATTTAACAAACTAACACCAAAAAGTAAAGAAGTAATCGAACTAGTATTTGGCAAAGATTTAAAAAATAAAGCAAATACTCAAAATTTATCTCAAAGAAGAAAAGATATACTGTACTCAACAATAAATCAAACCCTAAAAAGATATCTCAGTAAAGATAACTCAACAACAAAAAATAATATATCAAATAATTTGATACGTGAAACTATAAAAAAAATAAAATATACCCCGCTTACTAAAGAAGAAGAAACTATATATCTGAAAAAATTAAAACTAGCTTATTACAATTTAGTAGATGATGAAACCAAAAAATTATACTTAGACTACTACTGTGAAGTAAATCCAGAATTTAAAGAAAAATATGATAAAGCTAAAGATGAAGAAAAAAAGATACTTTTAAATAAAGCTATAGAAGATGCAAAAAAAGCAAGAGAACAATTCATTAAAAATAACGAAGGACTAATACTAATTAAAATAAATAAAATAATTGATAATATTCCAAAAGAAGAATTATTCCAAGAAGGAAATATTGGACTAATGAAAGCGCTTGAAAAATTTGATGTAGAAGCTGAAAATAAATTTTCAACATACGCAATATGGTGGATAAAACACTCCGTAAATAGATACATAGTTAACAATAAAGAAACAATAAGAATTCCATCAAATACTTATACAAAACAATTAAAAATAATACAAGCAACAGATAAATTATATAAAGAACTACAGAGAATCCCAACCGCACAAGAAATATCAATAGAAACAAATATACCAGAAAAAAGAGTAAAAGAAATACAGGCAAATATGATATACCTAATTCCAAAAAGTCTAAGTGAAGGAATTAAAGAAGATAGCGAAGATACATTAGAAGAATTATTACAAGATCAAAAATCTGAATTTGAAGAAAAAATTGAACAAAAATTATTAATTGAAAAAGTAAAAGAAATAATTAAAAAACTAGATAATAAAAGCCAAATTATAATAAACATGAGAATGGGTCTTAATGATGGTAAAAATCATACACTAGATGAAGTAGCGAGTTGTCTTGGAGTAACTAGAGAAGCAGTAAGACTAGCAGAAATTAAAATTCTTAAAAAAATCAGAACTGAGCTAGAACACCCACTATTAAATACTTCAGAAACTAATACACAAAGCGATACACACAAAAGACAAAATACAATACAAAAAAAAGAAAACTTAAGAAAAACATTACTAACTGAAATAGCTTTATTGGATGAAAAGACAAGAAAACTATTAGAATTAAAATATAAATATAAATTATCTGACGAAGAAATTGAAGCTTGTTTGAATATAACAAAAAAAGATTTACAAAAAATGGAAAAACAAGCCCTACTTTTAATTAGAGAAAGATTAAATACAAATAATAAAACAAAATAGTAAAAGGAAGCAAACGCTTCCTTTTATATTATCTTTGTATACTTCTAATAGAATATTCAGAAATCATATTTTCATAAGGACAATTACAGTTATCATCAACATAATTATCAATTTTATCTATATACTCCTGCAAACTCATAGATGAATTATATTCGTGATTTTTCATTACGTTCATGTGGATATCTAACTCAGAAAAACCATTTTTCTTTAAATGTTCATTAATCTCATTCATTTCTTTTGAAAACTCTAATAGTTTTTCCTTTTGAAAACTATTAATCACTTCAGGAAGCCAAATAAAACAATAACCATATGAAAGCATCTGTATACTGATTAATCCAAAATCACCATTTGCATATCGCCAAGCATCATTACTATTATCTCTACCTGAAGAAGTTCTAAAATAAGGACTAAATACTTTGTAATATTCATTTGTTTCAACAGTACTACCATTATCATACAAAGCCCCACCAACATTTTCAAAAACTAAAGAATGAGAAGACGGAGAATAACAATAAAATTCCTGTTTTCGAGAAATAAAACCACAAGCGCCTTCTCCTAAATAAATATTATTATTCCTATCAAAAAATTCAAATAGATCAAATTCATCATTTTGCATAGCAAGTTCAGCTAAAATTTCTTTCGTATTTACCATTTTTGCTAAATCCATATAAGTCTCCTAACGAATGCGTCCTTTTTCTTCTGGATGCTCTTCTACATATTTATCAAAATCAGCATAAATACCATCGATAATTATTTTTTTCTGAGCATCAGTCAAATTACTATTAATAACAAAGTCGACATCAGATGCATATCTTTCTATATCATTAGTTACTTCTTCTCTAGCAATTTGTTCATCTACTATATCTCTAATTTTTATCTGCTTCTCAGCTTCAGCTTGATTTTCAGAGATTAATTCCTTAACTCGTTTATCTTCAGACAATAATTCATCAAATTTATCTTCATCACCAGATGCCCATACATCTTTAAATTGCTCATTAATTTCTGCTCTTCTCTTAGTTAAATCACTTACATATCTGCTAAGATCATCGATTTTAGAATCAAGAGTTTCACCATTATCAACACGTTTGTTTATTTCAGCCATTTTTTTATCAAGCATTTCATCAACCTTCTGAGAAGATGTTTTGTAAACCTCGTCATCAATATTTTGAACTCTCTTTTGAGCTTCCTCATCAATTTTTAACTGCATTTCATCTGACATATTAACTGGCTTGTCCTCTTCTAAATGAACTTCTTTAAAATGTTTAGGTCCAGAACTAGCAAAATGTTTTCCTTTTTTTTCAGTCGCATCTAAAGATTCAGAAGCTTTTTTAGCAAGCTCATCTTCATAAATCTTTTGAGCATTATTAAAAGCTTTAACTAAAGTATCAGCAAACTCATTATTGCGTATCTCACTTCTATATATTTCAATTATTTGCTCTACTCTAACGACAAATTTACTTCTTTCTTTTCTATCATAAGATGGATTTTTAAGTTCTTGAAGTAAATTTAAAAATTCTTCATTTAATTTATTGTCGTAAAGCACATTAGAATCATTCACATTTGCACGCAAAGTATCACCACCATAATTATTAGAATTTAAAGCATCAACCTGTTCTAATCTCACAATGGCATGTTTGTCAAAACAAAATTTATCCGAATCAATATCAGTATCTTTAATACTTTCATTTATATTATCCCTAACTTGATTTATAAAATCTTCATCTTGAATGACAAGCTGATAAACATAAGAATTTATACAGTCTGCAATTCGCGAATTATAAAAATCAATAAATTTACCATTAGAAACAGGTATCTTAATATTACCAATCCTACCACCGTCTATAAAACTTTGAAGTATATTATCAATCGTACTAGAAACTATTCTATTAACCAGTTGCTTAAAAGAATCTGAATCAATATCATCAGGCTTATATCCATAATAATCAAATGCATCATTAGGATCAAATTTTTCTCCAAACTTTTTTTCCCTATTTTTTAAAACTCTCAAACGATCATTATAGCACCATTTTGCATATTCAAAAATAGCTTCATTAATCTTTGCTATTAAACCATTTCTAATACTATCATAATTATCACCAACATATTTTCTAAATAACTTACTAAGCACATCCTCAATTATCTTTGATCTAACTCCATTAAAAGACTGTAGTTTACCATCAGATGTTTTTAAAGGTTCAGATCCATAACCAATAAAGTCGTCTATTCGCCCTGTAAGAATTGGTGGTTTTTTCATTCTAGAAACCAAATCTGGATTATCTTTTTTAATTTCTTCTAATATTTCAATATAATTTAATAAATTTTCAGTAGAAGAATAAACTACAATAGTATCATCTCTACCTGCAAATTCATCAAATTTATAATAATATGGCAAATGATGCTCATCACATTTTTGAGAAAAAAGTGTAATAAACTTATATAAATCAGAACGTTCAATATTTAAGTATAACCTATGTTCAACATTAGGATACTCATCTTTTTTAGCCGTTAAATACCTTGAACAAACATGGACCCAACCACTATACTCACCAAGAGAACTCCACTTATATTTATCTAACGCTTTTTTTAATTCTGCATCTACATTACTACCACTAAAAATTTCATCCGCCTCTTCCATAGTAGAAACGTCAGGAATACTTTTTAAGTATTTTCTCATTTTTTTAAAGTCTAATCCAAAACTACCACGTCTATACAGCTCATCAAATTCATCTTTTGTCATAGAAACAATACTATTTTTCCACTTGTTAAACATCATAGAATAAAAAACATCAGCATCTTTTTTATTTACAATAAAGTTAGATTTTTCTTCTTCTAAATTAGTTATATTACCATAAAGACCACCAAAAACAAATGGAGAATTACCATAAGCTTTAATCAATTTTTTAATTACATTATCATCTTCTAATGGATTTCTGATACTACTATATAGCTCCATAAGAGTCATAAGAACACCTCCAACTAGCCATATTATACCACACTATTAAATAATAAAAAAAGTAAAAAAGTATTTGATTTACAAATACTTTTCAATAGCTTTAAATTCTTTTTCATTTTCTATATTAGTACTATCAAGTGATTCAAATAGTCTCTTCTGATTTCTATCTAATTTACGAGGAATAATCACATTTAATGTAATATACATGTCGCCCTTACGCCTGTAATTAACATCCTCGATTCCTTTACCCTTAAGTCTTAAAATATCACCATTTTGACTACCAGCAGGGATACTAACCTTTACAGAACCATCCAATGTAGGAACCATTTTCTTAGAGCCTAAAGCTGCATCAGAAATACTTATAGGCATATTTAAATGAATATCTCTTCCATCTCTTACAAAAATAGGATGTTCTTTAACATAAAATTCTAAATAAATATCACCGTTAGGGCCACCATTAGAACCAGCTTCACCTTTTCCTTTAATTCTAAGTTGATTTCCAGTATCAACACCAGCAGGAACCTTAACTTCTATATCCTTATTAGCTCTTACCTTTCCAGTTCCTCTACATTTTCTACAAGTATCTTCAAATACTTCTCCTCTACCAGAACACTTTGGACAAGTAGTCTGACTCATAAAAGCACCAAATAAAGTTTGCTGACGAGATGAAACTACACCAGAGCCACCACAATCAGGACACTTCTTAGAACCATGTCCTCCTTTACCATCACAATCATCGCATGTTTCATTCAAGGTTAAATTGACAGTTTTTTTACATCCAAATACAGCCTCCTCAAAATCTAGATTAACTCTTACAACAGTATCTCTTCCTTTACTAGGTCTATTGCCCCTAGAACCAAAAGAAGAAAAACCATCAAAACCAGAAAAAGAAGAAGAAAATCCACCGCCAAATAAGTCACTAAATATATCACTAAAATCAAATCCAGAAAAATCATATCCACCAGATGAGCCATTACCACTAAACGCTGCATGACCAAATTGATCATATTGCTTTCTTTTAGCATCATCAGATAATACAGCATAAGCTTCCTGTGCTTCTTTAAACTTCTCAGCCGCATCAGGCTCTTTAGAAACATCAGGATGATATTTTTTAGCTAGTTTCCTAAAAGCACTCTTTATCTCAGCTGAAGAGGCATCTTTAGAAACACCTAAAACCTCATAATAATCTCTTTTTTCCATCTACATCACCTACTTATACAAACTTTTAAATTCATCTATTACACTCTTAAACATATCCATGCCCTTTTGAATAACTTCTGGATCACTTATATCCACACCAGCCACTTTAAGTTCATCAACAGGATGCATACTTCCACCTAAAGTTAAAAATTTCAAATATTTAGAAAGAGCTTCTTTATCACCAGATAATATATTACTAGCTATAAAGCACGCAGCAGCAAGTCCAGTCGCATACTGATATACATAAAAATTATAATAGAAATGAGGAATCTTTTCCCACTCATATCTTATCTCTGGATCACTTATCATCTCGCTTCCAGAGTATTTTTTATAAAGTTCAAAATACGAATCAGAAATGAACTTACTAGTTAATACTTCACCATTTTCCTCAGCCTTATGCATCTTATATTCAAACTCAGCAAACATAGTCTGCCTTACTATAGAACCTTTAAATAGTTCCATTAAACTATCTAATATATTAAGTTTCTCTAATCTGTCATCAGTATGATTAATTAAATATCTAGCTAAGATTATCTCATTAACTTGACTAGCAACCTCAGCTACAAATATCCTGTAATTATGATAAATATAAGGATTATTTAAAGTAGAATAATAAGTATGCATAGAGTGTCCAAGCTCGTGAGCTAGCGTAGAGACATCATTAAACTTACCATTAAAATTGAGTAAAACATAAGGTTTAGAAGTATAA
The DNA here is from genome assembly GCA_964425325.1 of uncultured Muribaculaceae bacterium. Taxonomy (GTDB): domain Bacteria; phylum Bacillota_I; class Bacilli_A; order RF39; family UBA660; genus Coprosoma. The sequence goes on from CAYRLX010000004.1 coordinate 16,323, forward strand.
CATCCAGAAGAATAAGCTCCTCCCCTTTTACCATCATTAGGATAAACATCTATCCACCTTTCAGTAAAAGCTTTTTTTAAATCGCGAATATAATCATCACCTAAAACAGATAAAGCTTCAAGTACAATATCACGGGCCTCTTCAAAAGAATATTTTTTTGATGACTCTCGGATTAAATCAGTATAAATATCATAAATATGAATCTCATCAAGTCCTAATACTTCTTTTTTAAGCTTATAATAATCATCCATAATATACAAATTCTTATGAATAGTATCAATTAAATTATCATAAATCTTATCATCTACATTAGATCCAAATAAAGCAGCTTCCCTAGCATCTTTATAACCCCTTATTTTAGCATTAGTATTCATATACTTAACATGGTTACTATAAGCAGTAGCAAAAGTGTTTTGCATATTCTCATACTGTTTATAAAGTTTATAAAAAGCATCTTTTCTAACATTTCTATCTTTATCAGTTATATAATTAGAAAAATTAGTATTAGTTAGTTCTTCTTCCTTACCATCCTTTAAAATAGTTCCAAATTTAATATCACTATTACACAAATAAGAAGATATCTCCTCAAAAGAAGATAAAGGACTAGAAAGAAGCGAAATTAATTTTTCCTCCTTTGGACTTAAAACGTGTTTTTTACCTCTAAGTAAATTTTCAAACTCAAACTCATACATCTTAAGTTTAGGTTCTTCCTCTATAAATTTATGAACCTCATCCATATTAAGTTTCATCATCTCAGGAATAATAAATGAAGTATTTTCAGATATATTAGTAGATAATTTATCTATTTTCCCACTTAATTCTTGATACTTAAAATTAGTTACATCCTCATCAAATTTAAGTGAACTATAGCAGCAAATAGCCTCATATTTTTTAGAAAACTCCTCATCAAAGACAAAGAAATCATAAATATCTTTAGCATTATTAAGCCTGCCTTCATAATCTTTATACTTAAGATAATTATCCTCTAAATATTTAAAATCCTTATTAAAATCAGATTCACTTTTATATAAGCTAGATAAATCCCACTTCATCTCTTCTTTAATTTCGCTTCTTTTCATAAAATCTCCTATCTATACTAGAGAAGTTCTAGTCACCTAGAACTTCATTATTTTTCTTCGTATTCTGCATCCTTAACATTATCATCTTTATCATCTTTTTTATCTGATTCTGAAGACTCTTGATTAGCCTGAGCAGCTTTAGCCATCTCTTCATATACTTTAGCACCAAGTGCCATAGCTTTTTCATTTAATTTATCTTTCTTAGCTTTAATATCATCTATATCGTCTTTCTCTAAAGCTTTCTTAAGATCGTCAATTAACTCTTCAGCTTCTTTTTTATCTTTCTTATCGACTTTATCACCTAAATCTTTAATAGATTTTTCAGTCATAAATATAGTTTGCTCAGCTTCATTACGAGTATCAGCCTCTTCTTTACGTTTCTCATCAGCAGCCTTATTAGATTCAGCCTCTTTAACCATTTTGTCAATTTCATCATCAGATAAGTTAGTAGATGATGTAATAGTAATAGACTGCTCTTTATTAGTTCCTAAATCTTTTGCTTTAACATTTACTATACCATTCGCATCGATATCGAAAGTAACTTCAATTTGAGGAACACCTCTTGGTGCAGCAGGTATATTAGTAAGTTGGAAATTACCTAAAGTCTTATTATCTGCAGCCATAGGTCTCTCACCTTGTAAAATATGTATATCAACAGCAGGTTGATTATCAGCAGCAGTTGAGAACACTTGACTCTTACTAGTTGGAATAGTAGTATTTCTTGGAATAAGAACAGTACATACTCCACCTAAAGTTTCAATACCAAGTGAAAGAGGTGTAACATCAAGAAGAACTATATCATTAACTTCACCAGTTAAAACTCCGCCTTGAATAGCAGCTCCCATAGCAACTACTTCATCAGGATTAACTCCCTTAGATGGTTCCATACCAAGCTCTTTCTTAATAAGTTCAGCAACCTTTGGCATTCTAGTAGAACCACCAACAAGTAGTATCTTATCGATATCTTTACTAGTTAAATCAGCATCTTTTAAAGCTTTTCTAACAGGCTCTAAAGTAGAATCCATTAAATCAGAAGTTAACTCTTCAAACTTAGCTCTAGTTAAACTCATCTCTAAGTGTACTGGTCCATCCTCTCCTTGAGAGATAAATGGAAGTGAAATATTAGTAGAACTTACTCCACTTAAATCCTTCTTAGCCTTCTCTGATGCATCCTTAAGTCTTTGCATAGCCATCTTATCTTTAGATAAATCAATACCATTTTCCTTCTTAAATTCTTTAACTAGATAATTAAGAATAGCTTCATCGAAGTCATCTCCACCAAGCTTGTTATTACCACTAGTAGAAAGAACTTCAAATACACCGTCCCCGATATCCAAAATAGATACATCGAATGTTCCTCCACCTAAGTCATAAACTAATATTTTCTCAGGTTTATCTTGCTTATCAAGACCATATGCAAGTGCAGCAGCAGTTGGCTCATTGATAATTCTCTCAACCTCTAAACCAGCAATCTTACCAGCATTTTTAGTAGCTTGTCTTTGAGCATCGTTAAAGTAAGCTGGAACTGTAATAACAGCTTTTTTAACCTCTTCTCCTAAATAAGCTTCAGCAGTCTTCTTAAGATCACCTAAAATCATCGCACTAACTTCTTCAGGCTTATATTCTCTTCCATTAGCCTTTACAGTTTTCTTAGTACCCATTAGTCTTTTAATAGAAGAAATAGTATCAGGATTAGTTACCATTTGGTTTTTAGCAGCCTGACCAACTATAATCTCTCCATTTTTAAAAGCTACTACAGAAGGAGTAGTTCTAGAGCCTTCAGCATTAGCAATAACCTTAGCTTCTCCTCCTTCAAAAATTGAAACACAACTATTAGTTGTTCCTAAATCAATACCTATTGTTTTACTCATAAAATATCACCTTTCCTTATTCACTGACCTTTACCATAGCAGGTCTAATTACTTTTCCTTTCAAAATATATCCCTTTTGCATTACTTCAGCTACCTTATTAGCTTCCATACCTTCTACCTTTTCAGTTAAAACTCCTTGATGAATAGTAGGATCAAATTCTACTCCTACCTTGTCAATAGCTTCAACTTCATATTTCTTAAGAACGTCAACTAAATGACAATAAATCATCTTAAATCCAGATAAGAACTTAGAAAGCTCATCATCTAAATTAGTATCATCTAAATTAATAGCTCTCTCGAAATTATCTACAATTGGAAGAATATCCTTGCAAATATCTTCATTCGCAAACTTAAGCATCGAAGACACCTCTTCATCCTTCCTCTTTCGGTAATTTATATTATCAGCCCTAGCTTTAAGTAAAGCCTCTTCTAGTTCCTTTATTTTTTTAATATCATCTTCATTATGAATAATTTTTTTTACTAATTTTGACTTCTTGTGCTTTTCACTTTTTTTAACCTCTTTATGTTCTTGTACTTTTTCTTTTACTTCTTCCATTTAATCACTCTTTTCCAATATTTTCTTTAATAAAATTAAGTAGTGCTTCAGCTTTATCATATTCCATTCTCTTTGGACCAATCAAAGCAATCGTACCTTCTTCTCCATCTTTATAAAAGTAAGTTTTAATAACAGAAATATCATCATCTATATTATTCTCACTGCCTATATAAACCTTTATACCATCGTCTTCTTCTTTAATTTGTTTAATAATATCCTTATCCTCAAATTTATTAAGTAAATTTCTAATTTTACTAACATCACTAAACTCAGGTTCCATAAGAAGATTTGTAGTTCCACTTACCTTTATATTACTCTTTGGAGCAAAATCACTAAAAGCATTGTAAAATGCATTATATAAAGCTTCATGCTGTTTAACATATTTATCAATTACCGGTTTAACTTCAAATTCGAGCACACTAGCAACTTCATTTAAAGAAACACCAACAATTAATTTATTTATAATGTCAACAGTTTGTTTAATCTCAGCTTTACTAACATTACCATTAATAACGACATTTCTATTTTCAACATGACCCTTATCAGTTATTACTATTGCAATCATCTTATTTGAATCAATTGGAATAGCCTCCACCTTAGCAATCCTGTTATCAGAAGAACTTCTTCCAAGTACAACTGCCGTATAATTAGTAAGTTCAGATACTATTTCCATACTTTTATTAATCGCATCACTTAAAACTAAAGCATTGTTTGAAAATATCTGTTTTAATTTAAGCATATCCTCCCCATTAAGTTCTCTAGGTACCATTATATTGTCAACATAATACCTGTATCCCTTATCAGAAGGAATCCTTCCAGAAGATATATGTGTCTTCTCTAAAAGTCCTAAAGACTCAAGTGCGGCCATTTCATTTCTAATAGTAGCCGATGAACAATTAAGACTCTTACAAAGGGCTTTAGATCCGACAGGCTTAACTGTTTTAATGTAACTTTCAACAATTAATTTAAGTAATTTTTCTTGCCTACCACTTAACATACATACACCTCACTTTTAAAACATGCATTACTATCATATGTCAAAATTAGCACTTCTATTCCATGAATGCTATTTTATTGTAGCACTCTTTTTTAGCACTGTCAAGTAAAATGTGCTAAAAAAACAAAAAGATAGAAAATCAAGTTTCTATCTTTCATACTATTTCCTTTTTTTGAAGGAAATATAAATATTACAGCATAATAAAATTTATACTAAACTACTATCCTTATAATTATAAATTGGCCTAATTATTTTTTCAACATCCACAGTATCCTTTATATTTTCAATAATTTCATCAGTTTTTTTATAAGCTGCTGGAGCTTCATCGATAGTTTCTTCACATACTGAAGTAGTATAAATATCTTTCATACTATTTTTATAATCATTTAAATTTAACATTTCTTTAGCCTTTTTACGTGACATTAACCTACCAGCTCCATGTGGTGCGGATTGATTCCAATCGTCATTTCCTTTTCCAATAGCAACTATACAACCATCTTTCATATTCATAGGAATAAGTACTCTTTCTCCTTTTTTTGCAGATATAGCTCCTTTTCTAACAATATTATCATCGAATGAAATATAATTATGAATAGTTTCAAAATAATCATCAAATTTAATTTCCATATGCTTACAAATAATTTTAGCCATTATCATTCTATTAAGAGAAGCAAATTCTTGACATATTTTCATATCATTTAAATAATCATTACGATAATTACCTTCTAAATAAGCAAATTCTCTAGGAATTGTTTCTTCATTTTCCTTATACTTGTTTTTAAATTCTTTAAGTTTCTTATTAATCTCTTTTTCCCTTCCATCTTTTTTATAATTAGAAATAATTTCATGATATTCCTTATTATATTCATCATTATTATTACACATTTTAACGGCAATACCTTGATAATATTCAGCAACCTGTACCCCCAAATTACGGCTACCAGAATGAATTATTAAATACTTGTTATTATCATCATCTATATCAACTTCAATAAAATGATTGCCAGAACCTAATGTTCCTAAAGATTTTTCTAAGCGCTGAACATTAACTAAATTTGAAAAACATTTTAATTCTGTTAAATCAAATTCATGAATCTTCTCTTCATGAACATTCATACCACTTGGAACATACTTTCTAATTACTTTATCTATTTTTTCTAAATCAATTTCAATATTACCAAGATTTACGCATAACATACCACAGCCAATGTCTACACCAACTATATTTGGAATAACTTTCTCACCAAGATTACCAGTAAATCCAATTACGCAACCTTTACCAGCATGAACATCTGGCATTATTCTTATTTTACAATTTTCAAAAGCTTCTAAACTAAGCAAATCATCTATTTGATTTAGCGCTTCGCTCTCTATGTTAGAAGTAAAAATTTTTAAATCCTTCATAAAACCACCTAAATTCCATAAATCTTAAAAATCTCTGTAAAGTTAAACTCTTCTTCAATTTTAATCTTTTTATTATCATCATATACTTTAATAAAATATATGTTATTATTTTTGTTTTCTATTTCAATATTTAAATCATAAAAATATGTTGCAAACATGCTAGGAACACCCTCTTCTGAAATTTTTACAAAAGCATCTCTATGATTCTCATATTTTATTATATTAGTATATTTAACATCATATATTGATAATTCTAAATATATAGTTAAATTCATTATCTTATCATCTAAAACTCCATCAATATTTATATTAAATGCATTTAATATATCGTCTAACAATAAATCATTATTATCAGAAAAATCTTTTCTTCTAACAGCATTTTTTAAAATATTTTTATTCATAACTTTTATTTTATTATTATTTATCATAATCATTTTGCATCACCGAAACAATTATATAATAGAAAAAAAAATAAATGTCCTTTTTTAAGAGACAAAAATACTGTCTAAATGACAGTATTATATGTAGAATATAAATATTGGTTTATTAAATCAATATCATAGATTTTATTCTCTATAAAATAAGAAAAAACTAAATCTATTTCATCAGATGTAGATAATATATACCCTGCACTAGCTAACAAATGATTACTATCACTTATATCTAATTTTAATGAAATACAAATTTTTAAAATGTTTGTTTTTCTAGGAATATAAGTACTATCACATCTGATTTTTGAAAACAAACGCCTATCTAATCCCACACTATTGTAAACATCAGAATCTTTAAGACCACTTCTATCAATATAATGAAAAAGTAATTCCCTGAATTCCAATGTTTTAGTTTGATTTAGATATTTAATTATTTTCTCTTTCATATTATTACCTCCGGATTTCAAGTCCAGATAAATATCTAAATCACGGATATTATAAAATATATATGTTATTTAGTCAAATTAGCTTTCAAAAAAAACTTTACATTTTTGCAAAAAAAATAAATCTTTGGAGATTATTACCATCAAAAAAAGAATCCTTATAAAAAGCAAACTTAACTTTCTTTTATAAAAAGATTCTTAAATATATTATTTAATAAAACTTATAATTCATTTTTTAATACTTTACATCTACCAGCAAATGAATTTCTATATAATTCTGTATCTTTAATTAAGATGCCACTTTTAATTGCCTCAGCTATTATTTCAATTTTCAAATGATAATTACTATTTAAATTCCAATCATATGGAAATAATTCCTCCTCTGTTAAACCAGGATTTTCTTCTTTATAACGCATTACTGCAATAACATATAAATCTTTATCTTGCACGGTCTCTATCCTCCATTTCTACTTCCTGTTCATATGATTGTAATCCAAGTATATTATTTTCATATACATTTTTAATCATATCAACCACTTCGTCACCAACAATACTCCTTAAATATATTAATATTCCTTCACTATTTTGAGATTTTATTATACTACCATAATTTGCAATCATCTCAGCAAAACCACGAAATGTATTATCATAATAACTTATCCCATGGCCGTAAGCAGATTTTATATCTAAACCATTCTCATCAAACAAAGCACCATTCATAAATTTTCCCATAAATATTGCATCTATTATATCACCAATAGCAATTAATGCATCATAATCATTTCTAAAGGTTGCATCTACCATCTCAAAAACCTCTATTTCTATTCGCTGCCTAATAAATTCATCAACAGAATAAGTACGTGCTAAAATCACATCTAAAACTTGCTCATTGTAATCACGAATTAGTTCTTCTTTTTGTTCTTCTTTAGACTTAGCTAAAAATAAAGATAATTCTAACAATTTATCACCTTGATACAAGTTCTTATAATATTTTTCTATTTTACTTTTAGAAATATCAGACCTTATATTCTCTCTTAGTTGAGCTATTCTCTTAGAATATTCTCCTACTCTATCTATCATACCTTCACTTGATCTTGCCCTTGAAATGACTTCCAAATAATTTTCAGGAACATAATTTGATGCCAAATAATAATGTAAAGCATGGCTTGTTTCATGATTAATCGTGCTAATAACATTATTATTAAGACAAACTCCCCCGCCACGTTTAAAATAAGCACCATCATCAGTTTTAGTATAAGTAAATTTATCATAATTATTTTTTTTAATATCTATTAAATGCTTAAGTTCTTGAACAAACATTTCCTTATTCGGACTTTCTTCACTAGTTAAATATGTATAAGATATAATCAAACTATCAATTGCAGCTTTATCACTAATACCATCCTGATAAAATAAATTTTTAAGCTCATCTAATAACTCAGGGCAAACACTCACAGAATCTTTAGCATATCTTTCATTATATTCATCAATATATAAATCTGAAAATTTAGTCTCGGTAGCTTTAAAATCAATCACACTATCTTCTATTCCTAAGTTTTTTAAAATAAGTACAAAATCAGGATCATTTCTATCTATACAACTTGGAAGTATCTTCGAAATAACTAGTTCCCTATCAATATCAATCATTTGTTCTAAAACACTCTCTTTATCACCAAAACTTTTATGCAATAACATACCAGAAGTAATTGAAGGAACAAACGCTTGAAAACCATTTTGAGCCAACTTTATAAGCACCATAGATGTCATTTTGGTTGGATTATTCCAATATTTAAATGATAGCCGTTCTAAATGAACATCAATTCCTTGCTTTTGTTTTTCAATCATTAAATCAAGAAATGTCCTATCACCATCATACCAAGACAATAATAGCGAAAGATCAGCTCCATATAATAAGTCAAATCTATTTCTTTCAACCAATAATTCTAAAATATAAGAAGAATTAAAGTAAAAACCAGAAAAAGTTGGATCAATTCCGTTATCCAAAAGAAATTCAATTACCTTTTTTCCATCACCCATATCATAAAGTAATAATTCTTCGTTAGCATCCTTTAGCATCGTATAATCATTCTTAGCAGTACAATAAGAAACTATCTTATTACTAGTACCCTTTCTAAAAACAACATCCATAACATCAGGATCATGAATATACTTATCAACAAGATAAATACCATTTTGTTCTTCTAATAGCAAATCAATTAACTTAGGTGATAATCTAGACAATGAAAATATATCATATTTTATCAAATAATCAACTAATTCAACGTGTTTTTCAAATTTACTAAAAAATGAATAACTAACCTCCACATTATGTTCAAAAATATATTCAATCAAATTTTTACCATCTTGACTTTTTTCAAAATATATATCTTCATCAGGAACAATATATATACGTTTAAAATAATCATTTTTGGCACAAAAATACAAAACTTCAAGATTGCTAAATAAGTCTCTCTCAACCACCCCAGAAAAATACACATCATTTTTAAAAACATACTCAAGATATGAAATATTATTTTCATCTACCGATAATAAATCAGCAAGCGTGATATTATCCCACGAAGACAAATATTTTTTTTCGCCTGATTTTATAGCTGCAAGTTCTCTATCTCGTTTTTCTTCCGGAGTTAATGAACTAAGCTCATCTATCGTAGTATCAATTGTTTTCGACATTCTTTCTATCTCATCACTGTTAGATTTTGTAAATATTGGTAAATTTGTAAACATAACAACTACCTCCAATATAATTAAATTATAACACAGCTATAGCAACACATAATCAAAAATTTACAAACCTTTACAAAAAAAGAGTAAATTAAATTTACCCTTATGCCTCAGCTTTTAAATTAATTAATTTCTCTTTAAGCTCGCTTTCAATTTTATTAAGTTCTTCTTCAGCCTCAGCCCTTTGTTTTCTGCCCTCAGCATGAATTCTAACAATCTCATCTAATGTAGTAATTAAATCAGCATTAGTCTTCTTAATAGTCTCTAAATCAACAATAGCTCTTTCACTCTCTTTAGCAATATCAATAGAACCCTGTTTTAAAGTTTCACTATTTTTCTTAAGCATCTCATTAGTTAAATCAGAAACCTTTTTCTGAGCGTCTAGTGCTTGTTTAGCATTAGCTATTCCAAGAGCAATAACCATTTGATTTTTCCAAAGAGGAATAGTATTAGTTAAAGAAGATTGAATCTTGTCGACAAGTTCAGCATCATTATTTTGAATAAGTCTAATTTGTGGTGCCATTTGAATTGATATAATTCTAGTAGTTTTCAAATCATATAATTTCTTCTCAAACCTATGAATTAAATTATTCATATCGTTAACCTTTTGAACATCAGTTTGTTCTCCAGATTCTTTAGCCGTCTTCTCTAGCTCAGGTAAAACCTTAGTCTTAAGTTCTTCTACCTTCTGCATACCAGCTATTATATATAAAGATAATTCCTTGAAATATTCTAAATTTTTATCATACATTTGATCAAAGATTTCAATATCTTTCATCATTTGTATTTTATGAGAATCAAGCTTTCTTTCGATAGAATTAATATTAGTTTCTACTTTACTAAATTTAGCAATTACTTTTTTAATTTGTTTTTCCAAAGAATTAAATAAGCCAGGTTTCATATTCGCATTAATACCAGCATCAAAAGATTTAATCTCAGAAGTAAGATCAGCAAGAAGTCCTCCTACCTCACCCAAATTCTTAGTTTTAACATTATTAAGAACCTCATCAGAAAATTGAGTAATCTTAGTTTGTGCAGGAGAACCAAATGTAATAATTTCATTAGTACTACTTACATCTATCTTCCCTACAAATTCATCAATAGCCGCTTTTTCTTCCTTAGTAAGCTTACTATAGTCTAAAGTTTTCTCTACCTTAGCTTCAGTAAGTTCCTTTCCCTCTTCAATCGTACTTTTGATTTCACCTAAATCTAAAGTATCTAAAGTTTTAAGTTCAAGTTTCTTTTCCATATTCTTCACCTCTAATTTTTTAAACTTTCTATCATTTTTTCATATATATTCATCTTCAAGCTTGACACAGCACCGTCAATACTTTGAGGAATACCTTTAACCTTAGCCTTAGAAACATCGTAATTACCTCCGGTAACACCAGTTCTAAAGCCATATCTTTCCCATGCAAGCTGCTGTACTTCCTTATCCTCGAATACATCATAATACTTATTACCCTTATCAGATAAAGAAGCAATACAATGAGAATTCCAAATAGTAGGACTAGGATACAAAATCCTAATTTTATCCTTTACACTATCATATCCATCAGGATCACTATTAGCAAAATCAATTATACTCTTCTCATAATCAACTATCATAGGTTTAGCCCCAACACCAGTTTTCAAATAAAGTTGAAATAAATCAGCTGGAGTATTATTCATATAACCAGACTTCTTATAAAACTCCTTTAACTTAGGTAAAATCTCATCGATATTCTCATCATTTACTCTTCCGCCCCCCATTATAGAAGCAAGAAGTCCATAATAAGTAGCTCCAGGACTTGATGTTACAGGATCAGTAGAATCGATATTAATCTTACCATATAAATCAAGACCAATATCCTTCCAACTTTTTCCCTCTAAAATATAATCTAAAAGCTTATTCATATCAGTTATAAAATAAACCCCGTCCTTCTCAGTAACGATACCCTCTTTTATCAAAGCATCTACAACAGTATCCCAGCTATATATAACAACTGGAGTGTTTAATGTTAAACTGCCTTTTTCCACAGTATATCTATCTGCCTCACCTTTTTCCTTATTAGGAGCCAGTTTATAATAATCATAAAATCTTTGATCAGAGAAAAATATAAAATCATATTTAGATCCATCTTCCCTAACAACATCATTTACAATTAATTTACCATTACTCCAAGTGTCATTAATAACATCGATTTTAAACCTCTTATTTAAAATCTTAACAAACTCTTCGTCAGCAAGCAAATTTTCTTTACCACCGCCAACAGCTCCATAAACCTTAGGCAAATTAGAACTTGTACCTATAAAATTTTTAAGCCCCACAATACCAAGTATTAAAGCTAAAAATACAAGTACCCCAATTCCTATTTTTTTAGTGTCCATCATTATCACTATCCTTTTTTATAGACTCTCCTAGTAGCCCATCTGATTTTAATACCTTCTCAAAAACCTTCATTTCAGCATCTATATCCACCATATCAGTAGTATATAAATTATTAAGCTGCATATCAAAAGCACCTTTTATATCACCAAGTAATTTAATAATTCGAGTTTTAAAATCACGAACCTCTCTGCTAGATAAATTCTCATTTTCTATCTCTTCATATTTTTTAAGTATCTTTAAAGTAATAGGCAAATAATAATTCAGAAAATTAGTAGCCTGACTTATCTTCTCAGGGGTTTTAGAAAGCCTATTAGTAATCTTCTCAGAAATAGAAGCAATATCATTTACATAATCACGAATAGTCTTATCAGTAATTAACTTAGCTATTCGTTTAAGTTCCCTAACATATTCACCACTTTTAATAAGCAAAGCTTTATATATGGCAAAATTACCTTTTCCAAGTTTATCTAAATCAGTCTCTTTAGTAGCAAGCGCTGAAGCTCCAAAAGCAAGCATTCCAACCCCAAGTGAAGGAAGAAGCCCAAAATTTAAAGCTAAATAAGGAACTGCGAAAAATCCACTACCGATTATTCCAGATAAAATATATCTATTCTTCATTAGTTATAACCCCTTACTTCTTTAAATGCTGATAACAAATTACTTCTTCCATCAAAAACCTTACCATTAGATAAATCAGTAATCTCCTCTAGTTGATACCTACTAGCAGAGCCAAACATAATCGCATAAACCGGAATCTTGCTTTCTAGTTTTTTATAAGCTTTTTTATAATCACTAAAGTACCCACTATTACCTTCACCATCAGTCATCAAAATAACAGATAAATTATACTCATCAGGATTTTCCTTAGATAAAATATCAAAAGCTTTTATTGTAGGCATATATAAATTAGTGCTTCCACCTAGTTCTTGATCTTTTATTTTTTGAATTAAAGAAGAAGTTTCTTCACCATTATCAGTACTAAATTCATTTAATATAGTACTGTCAAATGCAATAACACTAATCTTATCTTTTTTAGAAAACTGAACCATATTTTTAGAAGCCTTAGAAGAATCTAATATAAAGTCCATCGCGCTAGTAAGCTCTTTATTACCATCTCCATACATACTACCAGAATAATCTAAGCAAAATACCGTATGAGTAGGTTTTCTAAACTCAGTTTGATATAAAACTAAAGCCTCTTTTATTATAGAAGAAGAAGGATACTTAACAGGAGATAAATAACTAGAAGTATCAATTCCCCAAGAATTATTAAATACCTTTTTAGAAGCCTTACTATTAACTCCACCATACCAAGTACGTCTTCCATAGCCCTCTAACTTCTTTTGAACATCTTTGCTCAAAACATATTTTTGAAAGCCAAGAAATACCTCTTCCTTATCATCATCCTTATTATTGACATAAGCAAGCGGAGCATCAGAAATAGTAACACCATCCACAGGATAAATAATATAATATGGCTCTTTCCCAGATTTTTCTAATTTCTTATTTAAACTAATAAAAGAGGATTCATAAGAAATAGCCGCATCATAATCACCTTTAATTAAAACATCTTCTAAAAACTCATCACTACCACTAGTTCTAGTAACACCATTTAGTAAACTAGTAATATCAGAAGTTAAATTCTCATTTTCTAAATGCTCATGAGTAAGCACTTCAGGATTACCAGATAAAGTTTGCAAAAATCCCAAATAAGCAGAAGCTCCAGTATTAGTCTGAGTAGCAGAAGTCATAACAAACTTTAAATCACCTTTTTTAATAGCTTCAAGTAAATCTTTCGTATAAATATCTCCACTTGTAAAGCCAAGTTTTTCAGCCACACTTTTTTTAATACCAAATACAACAGGATTAATGAAAGTACTCTTTGAATCAATAACTTTATAAGAATCATCAAGCATATAAAGCCAAATAGAATTAGAAGCCCATATTGCATCATAATTCTCATTGTTATTAAGCTTATCCATTATCTCGATAGTACCAGCATAATCGATATCGACATTCATTTTTTCTTTAGAAAAATAATCTTTTATAATAGGCTCTAAATCTTTATTTTCAGAGCTAACTAATAACTTAAAAGAATTACCAGTAAATACATCAACTACACTTCTTCCAGCACTCAAAATAATATTTATAAAAAATACAAAAGCAATAAATAAACATCCAAAAAATAATATAGTTTTTTTCTCATTACTCATATTCATCACCATTTAATAATATTATACTATAAAATCTAATATTTTGATAACATATTTATAAATTCTTCTTCACTCAAAATTGTTATACCTAAATCCTTAGCCTTTGTAAGTTTAGAACCAGCCTCACTTCCAGCAATAACATAGTCAGTTTTTTTACTAACACTAGAAGAAACCTTACCTCCTAAAGTCTCTATCCTATTTTTAGCTTCATCTCTAGTAAAATTTTCTAAAGAGCCAGTAAGTACGAAAATTTTGCCACTAAATAAAGTATCATCACTACTAACTTCTTTCAAATATATAGTATTTACTCCCTCTTCTTTCAAAGAATTTATAAGTTTTATATTCTCATCACTTGAAAAATAATCAACTACACTTTTTGCTATAGTAGGACCAATATCACGAATATTAGAAAGATCTTCAAAACTAGCCTTCATCAAATCATCTATATTTCTAAAATTACTACCCAAAATATCTGCAGTTTTTTCACCAACATGACGAATAGATAAACCAAATAAAAGTCTCTCTAAAGAATTATTCTTACTCTTTTCTATCTCATCTAATAGTTTACTGATAGACTTACTTCCAAATCCTTCAAGCTCCATTAATTCTTCTTTATATTTATCCAAATGATAAAAATCAATCACACTTTTTAAATAACCTCTATTATAAAAATCCTCTATTATCGCATCGCCAAATCCAGTTATATTCATCGCATGACGAGAAGTAAAATGAATAAGCTTCTCTTGCTTTCTAGAATCACATTCATCATTTAAACAGTAATATGCACTTTCCCCTTCTTTTTTAACTAAACTACTACCACACATTGGACAGTTTTTTATCATCGAAAACTTCTTTTCAGTTCCATTTCTTCTATCAAAAATGACCTTAACTATCTCAGGAATCACGTCTCCTGCTTTTTTAATAGAAACAATATCTCCTTCTCTTATATCTTTTTCTATTACATAATCTTCATTGTGTAAAGTAGCTCTAGCTATTAATGACCCCATAACACGTGCTGGTTCCAAATCAGCTGATGGCGTTACCTGCCCAGTTCTACCAACAGTAAAAACAATTTTTTTAACTCTTGTTAAAACCTCTTCAGGAGGAAATTTATATGCAATAGCCCATTTAGGACTTCTAGCCGTAAATCCCAATTTTTCTTGATCAGCTAAATCATCAACTTTAATTACAATACCATCAATCTCATAAGGTAGTTCTGGCCTATGGATAGTCCAATAATTAACATAATCCATAAGCTCAGAAATATTATTGATTTTTTTATTATTAGGATTAACCTTAAAACCAAGTTCGCTCATAAATCTTAAAGCATCCTCGTGAGTATATATATTATAATCTTCTGGATTAGGTAAATGATAAATAAAACATGATAAATTTCTTTTAGCAGCAACAGAAGAATCTAATTGCCTAACACTACCAGCAGCTGCATTTCTAGGATTTGCAAAATTAGCTCCCTCTTTATTTAACTTCTCAAAAGATGCCTTACTCATATATATTTCTCCCCTAACCTCAATATCAATAGGCTTTCTAATAGTTAAAGGAATATCTTTTATAGTTTTCGCATTATGAGTTATATCTTCACCAACTCTTCCATCCCCACGAGTAGCAGCCCTAACTAATTTTCCTTTTTCATAAAGTAAAGAAACAGAAAGTCCATCCATTTTAAGTTCAGCTACATATTTAGGATTTTTAATAGTTTTCTTTATTCTCTCATCAAACCCTACTATTTCATCTTCATTAAAAATATCTCCAAGTGAAAGCATAGGCTTTTCATGAGTAACCTTTACAAAAGAAGAAATAACCTCAGATCCAACTCTACTAGTAGGAGAATTGCCTCTTTTTAAAGAAGGATACTTTTCTTCAAGTCTTAAAAGCTCCTCCATATACCTATCATATTCCTGGTCACTTATCGTAGGCTTATCATTTATATAATAATCTATATTAGCTTTATTTATAATTTCAATTAGTTCATCCATTCTTTTTTCTACCATTAATATCACCACTAATATTATATATTTTTTTATAAAAAAAAACTAGTATGTGTTAAATATACTAATTAAATAATACAATAAGAATTGCCCGTTTTAAATACACGACAGATAGTACTAACAGAACCATACACACTGACACCACCTGAGGAATCGGCACTCGCACGATATAACCCGCCACTATAGCAAGTAGAAATACTAGCTGTAAACGTACATCCTATCCTAGTAGAAGAATTATAAGCTCCTAAATTATAAAATGCTTGATAATCTTTTATTATCTGAGTATTTTGAGCAAATGAGGCCCCGCTATCAGCTCCTTTCATACAATGTTCAGTATTATTATATACAAAGCATACGTAAGAAGCAGTTACTACGTCTTCTACTATATCGTGCTTTAAATAATATGATTTATTCAAGGCACTTGCATCTTCTGTATAACTTCCTAAGCCTTTTTCTCTAGTTTGGCAGCTATATCCAGCTGGAGAATTTTTACCTTCGTATCCTGTTTGACATTCTGCTTCAGTACTGTATTCATCAACATATTCTCCTCCAGTTGATGGATTTGAAATTACCCATACTGTCCCAGTATCATTTATATTATCACCATTATGAACTCTATTGGTGTTATGTCTATATACTGTTCCAGTATAAGTTGTTACCATTCCATCTGTGCCGGTTCCTTGCTCTGCATTTATCTTTACATTTAGAGACTGCTCTTCTCCATCATATGGTCCAGTTACATCAGTAGTATTTTGAAATCTAGCAACTACTCTCATTGTAGTCTCTCCGTCTACTGCAAGATTAGTACTTTCTGGCATATGCACAATAAACTCTATATTTTCTTTTTTTATTGTTGTATCTGTTGTTACATTATTATTTTCTACTTGTATACTTTTTATAGCTACTGGTACAGTAGATTTATTCTTTATTGTAAGAGTATATTCTATTTGATCACCCGGCTGTTTAAATGTTGCTGTTAAAGAAGCATCTGGCTGATACTTAGTTTCACAAGTACTACCTGAGAAAGTTATACTTCCTGTTGGTGTAGATCCTCCAGTAATACCTGCTTTTGCTGTATAATCAGTAGTTTTCGTATTATCAAATCCTACGCACCATGAATTTGAAATATTGGCTGTTCCATTTATAGTGAGTAATTGGCTAAATGCTGCATATCCTACTCCCATTATGACAAGTATCATGCATAGTCCAATTATTATATAATTTCTTTTATCTTGTTTTGTTCTTAAATTCATCTTTCAGCCTTCTTCCTACTATATTTCAATTTTATCAAAAATAATATAAAAATAAAATATTTTTTACAATTTTTAGAGGAATTCACCTCTTTCATGGAGAATGATTATATATAGAGGTGAACAAATGAATAATAATAATAAATTAAACAAAAAATTTAAAAATATAATAAATAATATCAAAAAAGAAATAAATACAACACAAATAAAAATAGCAGTAGAAACAAATAAAAATATAATTAATTTATATTTTAAAATAGGTAAAATATTAAACGATAATTTTAAATATGGTAACAAATTTATAGATTTTATATCACAAGAATTAAAAAACGAATTTCCAAATACAAAAGGTTTCTCTGTTAGAAATTTAAAATATATGAAAAAATTTTATTTAGAATATAAAGATAATAAAGTTGTGCAACGCACCGTTGCACAACTTCCATGGAGACATAATATTGTTTTAATAAGCAAACTTAAAGACAATAAAATAAGAAAAATATATGCTGAAGCAACTATAAAAAATGGGTGGAACAAAAATATGTTAACAATACAGATAGAAAATAATTATCATTTAAGAATTGGAAATAGTTCAAACAATTTTAAACTATCATTACCAAAAACAACTAGTAGTTTAGCAAATAATATAATTAAAGACCCATATATATTTGATTTTATATCATTAAAAACCAATTACAAAGAAAAAGATTTAGAAAAAGCTATGCTTGAAAAAATAAAAGATGTTTTAATAGAATTAGGAAAAGGTTTTTCATTTGTTGGTAATCAATATAAAATTAATATAAATAATAATGAATATTTTATAGATTTATTATTTTATCATTTAGATTTAAAGTGTTATATTGTAATCGAATTAAAAACAACAGAATTCAAGCCAGAATACATAGGACAATTAGGATTCTATATTACCTCTGTAAATGAAAAAATAAAAAAAGAAACAGATAATCAAACGATTGGAATACTACTTTGTAAAGATAAGAATAGACTAACAGCAAAATGGGCATTAAAAAGTACAAATGTACCAATTGGTGTATCCACTTATGAACTTGGCAAATATTTACCAAAAAATATTATTGAAAAATTGCCAACCGAAGCAGATTTAAATATCAATATCAATACAAATAAAAAAATTAAAAAGTAGCATTTACTTTTACAATTAAGATTTTGTAAAAATATAGGATTAATCTAACCAAAATTATTTATACTTTAGATGTAAACTTACAAGGTTTGAAAAAGAAGCATAAGAATCGGCAAAAGAAAAAAGCATGAAAATAGAAGACATCATAGATATTGCTGGCTTGTCTAAAAAAAAGACATCGAAAAACTCCATAATTAAATGGAGTTCTTTTACTTTACACTTTTAAAATAATTGTAAATCTTTGGAGATTATTACTATTCACCATTTCTATGAAGAGCCCCAAATACAACACTAAAAGCAAATATGCCAATTAATACAAATGCAAGCCACATCATAGGATTATCATGATATTTCATAACAAAATTCTTAAATGGCTCTATCCATTCATTTAATTTATCCACAATATTAAGCATAATATACACCTAAACCTTTCTAATACTCTTGTGTCCTTTCATAATTTTTTTAATACCATATTTATGACTAAAAGCTATAGTTAAAATAGAACCTATTCCAACAATTATACCCTCTCCATAAATATCGTGAACAACTTTATCACCTAAACTATAATCAATATTTTCATCAATCATTTTTTCCTTATCAAATAATGGTTTTTCCTCTTCGTCTTTATCTAAATAATCATCACTAATCTCACCTATAAACCTACTAGGCAAATTAGAATTAGTATTACCATAAAGCATCCTTCTTTTAGCATTGACCAAAGTCAAACTTTTTTTAGCCCTAGTAACTGCTACATAACAAAGCCTTCTCTCCTCTTCAATCTCATCAGGACTATCCATACTATTATTATGTGGAAAAAGACCTTCCTCTAAACCAATTAAAAACACATGATCAAATTCTAACCCCTTAGCAGAGTGAATAGTCATCAAAGTGACAACATCACTATTATTTTTATGCTCCTCTATATCAGAAACTAAACTAATCTCAAGTAAAAATTCTTCCAAAGAAATAACACCATTATTCTCTTCAAAATTCTTAGTAATAGATTTAAACTCTTCCAAATTTTCAAGTCTAATTTCTGATTCAATAGTCTTAGCGTTCTCAAGTTCCTTTCTCATACCAGAAAAGTCCAAAACCAAATCAACAAGCTCGGTTAAAGATAGATTTTCAGATTCCTTTTTAATATCTTCAATCATTTTTTTAAACTGAAGTTCCTTGCCACTATCTATCGCATCATATAAACTAGTACCATTACTAATAGCTTTCATAGATAAATTTTCCACAGCTTTAGGACCTATCTGCCTTTTTGGAACATTTATTATCCTAAGCAAACTAACATCATCATTTGGATTATATATTAGCTTTAAATAACTAATTAAATCCTTAATCTCTTTTCTATTATAGAAATAAAAACTACCAACTACCTTATAAGGAATATTTTCACGTAAAAGCTCTTCCTCCATATTACGAGATTGAGCATTAGTTCTATATAAAACAGCTATATCATCACGATTAACCCCACTATTAATAAGTTTTCTAATCTCATTCATGACAAAATGAGCTTCATCCTTCTCATCATATGCTCTATGATAACGAATTTTAGGACCATCTATATTTTTAGTCCATAAATTCTTATCTTTTCTATGTTTATTATTTTTAATAATATCATTAGCTACATTAAGAATATTTCCGGTAGATCTATAATTTTCCTCTAAAGGAATTACTTTCGCATCAGGGTAATCCTTCTCAAAATTAAGAATATTCCTGTAATTAGCTCCTCTAAAACCATAAATAGATTGATCCAAATCACCAACCACACATACATTCCTATATAAAGAACCAAGCATCTTAATAATCCTATACTGAGCCTCATTAGTATCCTGATACTCATCAACTAGAATATACTTGAATCTCTCTTGATAATTTCTTAAAACATCTGGATTTTCTTTAAATAACTTAATAGGAAGCAAAAGTAGATCATCAAAATCTAAAGAATTATTTTTACGAAGCCTCTTCTCATACTTTTCAAAGACAGATAAAACAATTTCCTCATATTCACTGTTGGCAAACCTACTGTAGTATTTACTATCCATAAGTTCATTCTTCGCACCACTAATCTTATTTCTGATACCCCTCGGATTATAAACCTTAGGATCTAAATTCATATCCTTTAATATTTTTTTAATAATAGTTAAAGAATCATCACTATCTAAAATAGTAAAATTTTTTTCATACCCAAGTTTTTCATAATTATCTCTAACTATCATTAAGCCAAAAGAGTGAAACGTAGATATCTGTATCTTATAAGCCTTAGGACCAAGCATATGAGTCACACGTTCCTTCATCTCTTTAGCAGCTTTATTAGTAAAAGTAATAGCCAAAATATTATAAGGATCTATACCATTTTCTTCTACTAAATAAGCAACCTTAGTTGTTAAAACCCTAGTTTTACCACTTCCAGCACCTGCTAAAACAAGCAAAGGTCCAGAAGAAAATTTAACCGCATCTAACTGTTTGTCGTTTAAACTATTTAGTTCCATCTACTACCACCCTAAAAATAATTATACCAAAAATAAAAAAAATTTAAATAAAAAAAAGGAAATAAGAAAATTTTAGAGAATGATTATATATAGAGAGGAGGTGAAATAATAGTTGAACATGTACTTCAAAGTATGGACGAAGTAATAAGTAATGAATATAATGTTAACCATCAAGCACTAGATATAGTATCAAGTAATCACACTCCGTCTGAAATAATAGCCTTAGATAGTGGAATAGTCGAAAATGTCGTCAAAAATAAAGAAGACACAGACCACAATACTAAAGGATTAGATACATATGGAAACTACGTTAAAATAAAGCAAAATAACGGAAAAAGTGCTTTATATGCTCATATGAAATATGGAAGCATAAATGTAAATGTCGGAGACTATATCGAAAAAGGCGCAATTATAGGAACTATGGGAGAAACAGGAAATGCTTATGGTAAACACCTACACTTAGAAATTAAAAATGAAAATAATATAAACGAAAATCCAAAAATTTCATTAAATGAACCAAAACAAGAAACAAAACTAACCCCTATTAATAAAAATAACCAAATTGATAATCCTACTCAAACAAATTCAAATGAATTAAAACAATCCAAAAATCCTACTCAAGAAGGCAATAACTTAAAACAATCACAAAACAATATAGAAAAAGATCAAGAATATTTCTTTTCAAGTTATAGTGGAGGTTCAATAGTAGATGCATTAAAAGAAATAAGTGTAGACAGTTCATTCGAAAACAGAAGTATACTAGCAAAAGAAAACGGAATAACAAATTACCACGGTTCCTATGAACAAAATATATACCTCTTAAATTTATTAAAAAATGGAAAACTAAAAAAGGCCTAGGCCTTTTTTTTGTTTTTACAAACTTTAGTTACTATCTCATCTATTCCATGCATAAAATCCCTATGACTTTCAATTAATCCATCTTCCAAACTCATATTACAATTTACCTCTATATTATAATCTTTTAAAATCGAAGATAAACTTAATAAAGATTCCCTTTGTTTATCACTAATATCTTTAGGTAAATATAAAAGACCAATCTTGCCAGTTTTAGAATCAGAAACTTTCAAAAAAACAATATTCCCATATCCCTCAGTCAAAAAAAATGCAGGGTATTCCACAATATAATTTCCTTCTGACAAAATAACAAAGATAGTATTCTCTCCATAAACATCTAGCCCATAATTAACAAGTAATTCACTATGATCAAATTCAGAACCATCATTTCCTAAATAATTAATAATTCCATCATTAAGTCCATTTTCTTCATCTAAAGGATTAATAATAATTGCTTTATAATCCATAATACCACCCAATATATATCATACCACATTTTTAAAGGACCAATTACAAAAAAATGAATATAATAATATGAAACGAAAGGAGAAGATAAAATTGAAAAAAATAATCATATTTCTAATACTACTAGGACTCATCATTACAGGAATATTTACATTCAGACAAAATAAAAAAGAAACTAAATTAAAAAAGATAAAAGTAGGTGATGCTACTATAACATCAAAGCGTCATCTAACTCATCAATAATTTCATCCAAAACTAAAGACTTTTCATTATCATTTAAATCCATCTCATTAATAATATCCAAAATAAGCTCTGATTTAAATAAAGCAAAATTGTCCAAATTAATATCATTAATAAAAACACTCATAAAATCCCTCCAAAAGATTATATGAATGTTTTTTTATTTATTGACTAGCAACTAATTTTACTTTTATTTCAATTTGCGTAACACCTGGATTACTATTTTTAAAATCATAAGCTTTCCTTCCCCAATAAGTATCCTCTTCATCATCGCCAGACTCATAAGGCCATACTACTTTAACTTTAAAATTAGAAGTCTGCCCAATTTGTACAACCGGATTATCTTGAGTAAAAGTAGTTTTAAAAGGATAGTTATTAGAAAGTATTTCCTCGAGTTCTAAAGTAGTATATTCATCCTTAGTAAAAGTTTCATCAAAAATTTTAACAGAAATAATTTCATAATTTATATTTGCTGCAACCTCACCAGAATTTTTAATCTCAACCTTCTCATTAAAATCAGGCATCCCGGGATATAAAGAATAAACATTAAAAACAACTTCGCTTTCTAAATCAGTTCCATCCTTAGCAAAAGTAATTTTCCAAGATTTAACTCCAGCATTTATCGTATTAGAAACCTTATTACTATAAATAAACCAAGCAAAAGCATTACCAATTAAAGCTAATACAAGTAAAAATAAAGTTCTCCTTCTAACGCCATTTTTAAATTTCTTATACTTACTCTCCTTCATCTAATTCCTCTTCTTTAGACTTTATAAAATCAATTATTTCTAAAAAAATAAGAAAAGCAATTGGAACAAAAATTAAGAAATAAAAACCAAAAGAATTATTTAAAATACCACTTAAAAAACTTAAAACAACAGTCTTATACTTGACAACACCATACACTTGATCTTGACTAACTATAGGATCTTCAAGCGGATTATTAATACCCTTAGTAGTATACTCATATACCCCATTTTTATTTTCAATATTAATAACCCTGTGGGTAATTATTTTATCTTTATAACTATCAGCTTTACCCATATATACTAAGTCATCACCAATTTTAATCTTATCAAAATCCTTACTTCCAACTAAAATAACATCCATTATCTTATACTCAGGAAGCATACTGCCTGATGCTATAGTAAAAAGCCTGTAATTACCCAAAGCAATTTTATTATTAAAAACTCTTTGAACTAAGATTAAAATAACAACCATAATAGCAATTATCCAAACTACTATTCTAATTAAACTAACAATAAATTTTAAAACCTTATTATCCATTATTTTTTTCATTTAAACCCACCTTCAAATCATGCTCTTTAGCCATATAAAGTTCAATAGCCTCTTTATACTTCTTCTCAATCACACTAGTGTCTACAACTTTTTGATATTTAACCTTTATATACTCATCACCAATTAATTTCATAACATCCTCTAAAGATAAATTATCCTTAATACTTAATAGCTGATTTACAGTATTAGAAGCAACCTGATTTTTCAAATCATCCTCAAGTTCCTCACTCTTTTCACTAATAGAAGATTTCATAATCAAATAATCAAGTAAAAATGAATCATTCATCATCTTCTGCAAAACCCCATTATCCTCATAACCATTATTTTTCTTCTCACGGGTGCTACTCGCTTCCATATGACTTTGCATGTAATTCCACAAATCTAAAGCATACTGAAAATTGACATTTTTTAAAATCAAATTAGTTTTTTTAATAGGAGACACAACAGGAGCAACATGAAGACGAGCAATATCTTTGTATACACTAGTGCTGCATAGATCTGCAATTTTTTGTTCAAGTTTCTCTATTCTATCAAATATAGAATTCTCTTTTTTGGAACTTTCCTTCAAATCACTCTTAAGCTGCAAAGCAATCTCAATATTTTCCTTGCCTATTTTGGATTTACCTCTATACTCCAAAGAAAGCTGTTCATTTTTCGAAGTATCAGATAAATTTTCAGTCTTCTTTCTTTCAATATACATCTTCATATTATTTATCAAAGTAAATATAAACCTATTCTCATAAGTATTAAAACTCTCTTCCTTGTTTATATTTAAAATTTTAGAAGGCTTAACCTCTTCAGTTTTAGGATCATACTTTTGAATCAAATTAGTATTACGAGATAAATGTTTAATACTATCGACAGTAATACGTCTAGCAAGCTCAATTTTAACAAGTTCTTCTTCATTGACAATAAACCTATTAGGATTTCTTAAAATATTATCGATATACCTTACAGTCTCCTCCATCTTAACAAGCCACTGATCATCATAGACAGTATTGTCCTTCTTTTGATTAACATTTAAAGTAGACCTTACAGAATCATTAAATTCCTTCTTTTTAATATCATCTAAATTATTATAAAGATTTAAAACATTATTCACGATTTATCACCTACGTTAACTTCTTAAGACGAAGCAAATACTCCTCGCATTCTTTCATTTCGCCTTTTCCAAAAGTAGTATCTAAAAACTCAATAAAACCATCTATTTCATCTCTAATATAAGATATATTAAGTTGTTCAAACTTTCTTAAAATCTTTCGTGCAATAAAATAATCAACTCCCGCAACCTCAGTTCCACCGCAAGCAACATATACAGGTACAAACTTACGCATATGAGCAACAATACGGTTACCAAAAGCTATCCTAAAATGTTTAATAACATAATTATCCATCTCTTCTATTTTATTTAAAGTATCCTCACTAACCTGATTCTCATTAATAGCCGTATTAAATAAATTACGTAAATAAGAATAATTAATGTCTTGAGCAGGAGTATCAATAGGTTCAAAAACTTCACCCTTATCATTAATGTCTATTGGCATCGCACGGTCATAAACCTTATCAGTAACCATAAATGTAGAATCATCGTTATTGATAGTACCTATATACCAAACATTAGGGCTAATCTTAAGTTTACCATCAGAAAGACGCTCTGGATCACTACTCCAACCACTAGATACAAGTTCGACAAGCCACTCATCTTCATTAGGCATCTCCAAAATAGAAAGCATCTCCGCAAAATAATACTCAACCCTGGCAATATTCATCTCATCCAAAATTACCGTGAAAACATCATCAGTATAACCAGCTTCATAAATAGTCTTAAGAACATCAGTTTCATTAAACTTCTTAGTAAATTCGTTAAAATAACCAAAAAGCTCAGTACGATCACGCCAAGAAGGCTGAACAGAAGCTACGCAAGAGTCATGTTTTAAAAACTTACCCCAAGCATAAGCAAGTGAAGTCTTACCAGTACCAGAAATACCCTGCAAGATAATAAGCTTAGTAGAAGCTAAAGCAGAAATAAAGATTCTAATCATCTCACTTTTATAATAAAGCTTTAACTTACTAGCCGCAAAATTTCTAAATAGCTCGACAAGCTCCTCCAAAGTAAAATTGTTGTTATAATTCTTAATAGTATAACTAGCAAACTCCTCGTCTATATTAGCAAGTTTAGCAAACCTTCTTCCGTCATTATTATCATCTTTCTTCTCTTCGCTTACCTCTTCAGTATCACTCTCTCCAGGCTTAAGACCCAAATGAGATACTTTCATAGCTAAAATATCTTCTTTCTCTTTAACCAAAGTAGATACCTCGTCATTTAAAGTAGCAACCTCATTTAAAAGTTCTTCCTGTTCAACTAAAGTTTTCCTAAATCTAATATACTTATTTACTAAAAATATAACGAGAAATAAAAGACCACCCACAACTAAAAGCATTAAAATAACAGCTAAAACTACAAAAATCCATTCAGGCCCATTAAAATCTTCCTTATAAAAATTAAGTATCTTTAAATAGCTTCTAAAATCAAAAATTTGAAAAAAAGCACTAATAAATCCTTTTATAATCATATAAAAGCCACCAAAGAACTGACCTAAAAACTCATAGATAAATCTTAAAAAAGTATCCATTAAATCACCTACTAACTTGGTATATATATAATCTCATATTGAGATGAATCATAAAGTTTTCTATCAGAAGTAATAATAAAAGCAAATATTTTAAATAACTTATTATTCTCCTCGCTAAATTCAAAATTACTATCAATCTCCAGCGCAATTTTAAATCCTCTTCTAGTAAGATCATATACCCAATCATGATTAGAAATATAATCACTATATTTTATTTTTAAAACTAATTTTTCCTTTATAATATCATTATCGATAGTTTTAAGAAGTCTTTGATTCTTCTTAGGTTTACTAACCAAAGAAAAGACATAATCAAGTATATAAACATTATTAAAATTTCCTTTAATAACATCCTCTAAAGCACGAACACAAGCTAAAGAATAAGATACAAATAACTTCTGTTCACTAATAGCCTTATTACTAAAAACTTTCTCAATCGCATATTCACTATATAGTTTAGAAAATTTCAAATTATGTTCTAAAATGCAGTAAAAAATATTATCTTTAACCTTTAAATACTTCATAGAAAAATTATTATCAGAAAAACTATCTAAAAATTTCTTTTTAGTAATTAAATCCTCTTCAAGCATATTATAAAGCTTAGATTCAAAATTACTATCGCTAAGTTTAAGCTCTATTAACCTAAACATCTTAATTTCACTTATCAATTTTCTAACAGAATCACATTCAAAAGCCCCATCAAAATAAAGCATATATTTAAACATTTTAAACATATATCTTGCTTTATCCTTAAACTTTTCATCAATATTTAAAACAGATTTTTTTAAATAATACACGATATTCTCTTCTAATTTTAGAGAAACACTAGGATATAAATTATAATACCTAGTATTTATATAAGCATTAATCATATCATCATAAATATTTTGATCAAAATAATGATCCAAAATCAACATCAAATATTTCTTGATAGAATCTTGAGAAAAACTAATGTATTCACTAGCAATATTCATCTAACCAACTCCTAATAATCATAAGTAACATTAATTACCGAAGAATTACTATAATCTATACTTTTATCATTTTTATAAAATTTAATAACATCACTAATACTAGAATCCATATCAAAAGTAAATTTTTTAACATAATTAAACCCATCTATCACTTTAGTTTCGATATTATAAGCCTTTAAATAATCAGTAGCAGTATTATCTATCTTAATAATATCAGGATCAAAACTTACAGTAATAACAGCAGAAGCACATTTCTTTTTATCCTCATCACTTAAAGATAGATAAGTATCCACACTAATAGAATCATGAGAAGAATAACTTCCAAAAGCTTCTTTTACAAAATAAGAATCTAAAGTATTAGTTACTTTCAAATTTAAATAATCACTTCCACTACTGTCAGATATCTCATGACCAAGTCCATATTTACCAACCACAAACGTAAAAGACGCAGAAAGTTCTTTAACATATGGTTTTAAAGACTTTGCAATAATCTTAACAGTAGTACTATCTCCATCATTAAATATAGCATTAGGTGTCATAGTAAACACAAAACTGTCAGTATTACTAGCTGATGAAATAACCCCATCATCTTTACTAGTAGAACATATTAAATTACTAGGACACTCATAACTTATTTCATATTCTATATCAGAAGAACTTTTAAGCTTATCGTTTTTAAAACTATTTAAATTCACAACAATATCATATGGATCAACACCATTCCAATAGTCAAGAGAATATCTAGCATTATCCCTTTTTAATTTATCACTTTCAAAATAAAAACTTTGACTCATAAAATATAAATCTAGAATTTTATTATATACGTACCTTCCAAGACTGACAGAAATAGTAATTAAAAATAAACTAATACAAAAGATAACTATATAAATATAAACTCTAGGTATTCTTTTAAATTTTTTTAATTTCATGCTTTTTTATAATTTCTAAGCAAAGTAATAAAATAAAAAGTAATAGGAAATATAACAGATAATAAGTAACCAATCTTACTAGTAAAAATATTATATAAATAGCCTATAAAAGGAATAACTAAAGCATCATCTACTTTTCCAATAATATAATCTATAGATACATATTCGTTGTCTCTAATAACAAAAGTATCATTATTAAGTACTTTCATAACCCTTTCACTATTTACAAAATTCTTACTATTTTTAGTATCGTAAAATAAAATTTCGTCACCTATTTTAACATCGCCCTTTTTTAAAATAATTAAACTGCCCTTCTTATAATTTAATAAATCTTCTTTTAATCCAATTATTGTCTTACCAAATAAAACACTATTAGAAAACCTATTAAAAGTAAACAATAAAACAGTATTTATAATTACAAAAAAGACAAAGATACCAATTAAAATATACTTTCCTACTCTCAACTATCATCACCATATCAATTGTATCATAAATTGTCAAACTTTAAAAGAAAAAGCATACTTAAAAACCATATATCAAAACTACTACTCAATAATAAAAAAAACTACACTAAATTGTGTAGTTTTAATATACCCTAATTATGGTTCAGGAGTTGGCGTACTAGATGAAGTATCAACAGGTTTTATACTAAATTGTAAGTTAAAAGAAATTTGTCCACCAGAAGCATTATTCTCACAGTCAACGTCTTGTCCTTCAATCCACATATAAATTCTAATTTTAGTAATACCAGCAGCTAAACCATCAGTTTCAGTTAAAGTTTGACTGTCAGTATAACCTTCTTTAGTTTTAATATCAGGATTAACATCAGTAAAATAAGTTTCATTTAAAGTTTGAGTAGCTTGCTCACGTTTAATTTTAGCAGACGCTGGAACAACAGCCTTAACACCAGAATAAGGAACCCAAGCATTATTACTACCAACATTTAATGTAGTAATACCATAAGGGCTTATCGCATTGGCAACACCGTCTCCAGTATGAACATCATAGTTTGGCTCCCACATTTTAACAGTTGAACTAGTTCCTTCATTTAAAGCTTGTACATTGGCAATTGAATCAGAAGTAGTAGTATGACCTAAAGTAACAAAAGCTATTCTAGCAGCATTTTTAATACCAGTGTCATCATTTCTAAATACAACTGTAGAATTTGGAGTCATATATAAAGTTTCATCTTGTTCATTCTTTAAGAAAATATCAAAAGCAACAAACTTACCTTGTGACTCAGCCCCAGAACTATTAGTCTCTTCAGATTTAGAAGCACTTAATATAAAGTTACCAGTAGTCTCATCTGCAAGAACTTTACCTAAGAACATCTCCATTTTACCATTCGCATCAACAACACCAGCAGTTGAAACAGGCTCTAAAGTTTCAGGTAATTGGTTAACTGCAGCAGAATAATTACCAATCGCACCAGTAATATCAGTATTAGTTATTACTGATTTCCAGTTAGTCGCATCAGTAGATATCTGAATACCACTAGATGTTGATACATTAACATCGATTGGACTTATAGTAACCTTTTCGTTAGCCGTAAACCATGCATAAGATGCAGTTCCTAAAAAGATACCAGTTGCAATCAATAAAAATAAAATTAAAAGTAATCTTCTCTCCTTCTGTTTTTGTTTCTCTTTCTTACTCATTTTTTTTGACTTAGCCATAAAAAACCTCCTACTATTTAATTTAATTCTAACACACTTTATACCAAACGGCAATACATTTTTTTAACTATTTACACTTGCTTTGCATCGACGCTAATTTCAATAGTATCAATTAAGTCCTGATACATCTCGTCATTATACATTTGAGGAAAATTAACCACTAAAGTATACTTATCCGTTCTAGAAACATCATGAGTAAAACTACCAGCTAAAGATTCATACTTAAAAAAATACATACCATTACTATCTTGAATAATTTCCCTATTACCAATTATATTCTCGTTACCATCATCCTTATATAAACTATAAGTAACAGGAATATTAGTAGTAGTTATAACCTCAAAAGTATAATCTAAATTAACCTCACTTACCTTGTCATCTTTAAAATTAGATACCTCGATATTATAAGTATAATCCTGACCATCAGGAGTAATTTCTCCAATTTTAATAGACTCAGTCTGTTTTTTAGGATCAATTACATAAAAAGCAATCTTACTGCCAATAACTCCATTTGAATCACTATGAAATAATGAATAAGTAACTTTTATAAATATTAAACTAATAAATATACCTAAAACAACCAAAACAATACGAAAAGATAATTTAAACCTATACTTATCGAACATTAGACCCATCCTTCTTAAGTTTAATACCAGAGTAATAAATACCAAAGTCATCATGCTTAGTAAGTATAGCTTTACCAGTATAAGAAAAAGCTAGTGAAAACATAAATAAAGTAAAACATATCATAATAATAATTTTAGGAGTAGTAATTACCTTAAACCAAACACCCATATTAGGAAATATTTTAACTACCTTACCAACAACCTGAGAAGAAGTAATCTGTTTATCCCTCTCATTATTCGCATCTCCCTTAGTAATAAAGCCACTTCCAGTTTTAGAAATAACCCTGTGAGTAACTAAAACATTACCATCTTCAAAAGTAATAATATCATCTACATCTATTTTTTTACTAATCTTAACTAAAATCAAATCATTAGTAGTGATAGTCGGAGCCATACTGTTACTTCCAATTTGAAAAACAGTATAAGAAAAAAAGCTGGCATAATTTTTAGATAAAATATTTAAAGAGATAAACAAATATAAACAAATTCCAAGTATTAAAAACAGAAAACAAGACAGTATCTTGCTGACTATTTTAAGAATATTTAAAACGATCTCTTTATTCATCTCATCACCACCTTTTATTCAGTATACTGAGTAAATTTAATATTTACAGGAATTTCAAAAGTAGAAGAAGACTGACCAAGCATAGAATCACTTTCATTATTCGCATCATCATTTTCCCAGCTAAAAGAAACTTTAATAGTATCCTTCTTGCCAGCCTCTATCTCACTTAAACTAAAAACCCTACTGTAAACTCCAGAATTAACATCCAAAGTAGTACCATCCACACCTTCAATACTATCAAGTTTAATCTGACTATATTCATTACCACTTAAATCAATAGATAAATCATATTTAAAAGAAACCTCAGTATCACTAGGATCAATTACAAGTAAAAACATACCAGTAACTCCAGGAGCAAATCTATCTTCATTTACATTATCAGAATTAACATAAGTTATATTATCCACATAAAAAGTATTTTCAGTATCATTTAAATTATCATTGTTTACCTTTATATTCCACTTAGCTATCGAAGAACTCGCATCTTCATCATACTTCGATTCAAACACACCAAAACTAGTAGAAATACTATGAATTGTCAAACAAAGGAAGACAAAACATAAAACAATTAATATTTTTTTCATAAATCATTCCTAAAACAATGATTCGACGTCATCAGAATCTTCTTTAACCTCTGGCTCAGAAACCTTATTAAAAACATTATATTCTGATGAAATTTCATCTTTAACGCTCTCACTTTTATCTAGATTAACATTAAAACTATCTTCCACCTTAGGAGAATTAACTTCTTCATCTCTTATAAAACTATCATCAGAAGTTTTATTAAAATTAACAGGTTCTGGATTATTATCTAATGAAGGAAATTCTATTTTCTCTTCCTTAAAGTCTTTATTTGTAGATAAATTTTCCTCATTATTTGTATTAGATTCCAAATTAGAATCATCAGTAACAGGAGTTTTAATTTCCATTACTAAACGATATATCTCATAGAAGAAAAATAATAAAGCAGGTAAAATAACAAATAATAAGAAACCAAATCTAGATTCAATTATATATAAAATTTTACCAACCTTGGGATAAACACTAGCTGTTAAAGTTTTACCAATAACACTCTCACTAGAAATTTTATGATTACCATTAATAGTAAAAGTTGTCTCATTTTCATTTATAACTTCTGCTTTAGTGACTACTCCAGTATTAACACTAGCCTTACCCTGAGAAACCTCATAAAAGAAAATCTCATCGCCGTTTTGAATTTCATTATTCGCATTCTTAGTAAATATAACTAAATCACCATCAGTGTACTTATCACTCTTATCATCAATTAATATAAAACTCTTATCACCAATCTCAGTTACCTTATACTGATTATAACAAAGTAGACATACAGTCGCAAATAGAATAACCCCCAAATAAATAACTCCAAGTACTGAAAGTAGTACTCTAACTATCTTTTTCATATAACTCACTTCCCTATTTTAATTTTAACACAAATCTTTCCTTTTACATAGCATTATTTTTTTCTAAAGCACCTCTTATTTTTTTAGCCTCTTTAAGCGCATCTATAGAAATGCCAAGTCTCTTTAAATTATAATTCATAATTATCTTATTTAAATCATTTATAATACCATCTATACTATCGAGTTTAAGTAAAGACTCATCTATAGTTACATTATGCATTTTATAATTAGTAATAATTATATCAGAAATATTATCGTCACCAGTAACCGTAATATTATTAATAAGTGTATTCTTAGGATTCATCGTAAAATCATAAAGCTCATCTATAGTTTTATCAAGCTCACTATAACTATTATCCTCATAAAAACTAGCTATAACTACATAATACTGACAAACAAGTAAAAAAGCTTTAAAAATAGTAGAATTTTCTTTAATATGTTCTTTTACAATAACCTTAAAAATATTAGAGTCTATTTCATCATAGACACCCTTAATTTCAGAAATAACACTATTTATCTGAGGGTCCATCTTACCAACTTTAGTCTTCTCTAAACTTATAGAAAACCCTTTACCAAGCTTAAATAACTTCTTTTCTAACTCCTCTATCTTTTTAATAGACTTAGATAAATAATCTTTCTGGATATCCTCATTATATAGTTCCTTTATCTTATCTATAATAGAGCTGTATTTTAAATATTCCTTATATTCCTTTAAACAGTCAAAAAGTTCAAAGACAATATCGATATTATCATCACTAAAATACTTTGACCTAATAGAACTAATAGCCTCATCAGTATATTCGTCGATATCAAACTTTTGATTATAAAAATCTAAAATCAAATTATTCTTACTTATAAAATCATCATCTTTTCTCCTTAGATAATTATAATCGTTAACTATGCTCTCTTCACCATTCACAAACCTATTTAAAGCCTTATTAGAAAAAGAGGTAAAATAAGCATCCATTTTCTTCTTATTCTTAATATATAAATGCCTAAAATTAAGTTCTATTTGAAGCATAATATTAGGACATCTCCAATAAATATCATCGAATACCTCTTTTATTCTAGAAACACTAAGATTACCATCAAAGAACATCTCCATATATTCATACACAAAATTAGTATAATTAAAATCCTTATGAGATAAAACTATAGAAGAAGCCTTAAACGTATTAATCATCATTAAAATCTTACGATTATTATTAATCAAATTATCGTCTTCAAAATGAGAAAGCTGATAAATTAACTTATCCAAATCTAACTTTTCATAAGAAGTGCTTAAATTATTCGTATATTTTAAAATACTTTTTAAAGTGGAAATAGCTTTCTTATTACTAACTATCTCTTCATAAGACATATTCTCAAACGAAGATATTCTTCTTTTGCATTCCAAAACTATTCCCTCTAATCTCTTTTGATAATTATCGATTTCTAAATCAATTTCCTCTATTAATTTTCTCTTGTTTTTTTCGTTATTAATAGGAAGGCCATTTAAAACTTCTTCACTTAAACTAATATCTTTCTCTAACTTATCCAGCATTTTCCATTTCCTTTTCTATATCCTTTTTCTTATTTTCCAAAGTTTTTAAATATTCAACTACCTTTTCATAACATTTAAGTAATTCTTCTGTTTCTATATTTTCCACAATAATCCCTCCTATTTAATAATTACATATTGAATAACATCACCGATAAAAGTATCACCATCATAAAGACTAAATACAAATTTATAAGTACCACTAACAAGCAAAGATTTTAAATAAAGCGCCTTATTCATACCATCCACTGGATCATCTATAAACATATATTCACCCTCACCAGTAGAAGTCAAATTATTAGTAACATAATCAGTCAAATTAACCTTTTCATAATCGTAAGAATAAACATCATCATATAGTCTTCTGTATAAAGAAACCCTAATATTAGGACTTGCAAAACTAGAATTATATCCTAAAGTAAAGTTTAAAATATTATTATCATTTTTGGTATAACCAGTAGTTTTATCAATTATCATCTCTTCATCAGTAAGTTTAACCTTAAGGCCATAAGAACTATTTATCATTGTAAAAGGAAGTTCTATAGAATCTTGCGCTAAAGATCCATAATAAATTCCATCAGGAGAAGTAAACGACTCTATCTTAAGTACATAACTACCACTAGCTAAATTCAAATTAGTAGTGTCTATTTTTATCCTCTTAAAAATATTCGCAACCTTATCAGTTAAAGCAATTCTAACACTACCATCCATACGCGGATAATAATAAGTATCATCAACCTTATAAGCAAGACCAAGTAAACTACTGTTGTTAAGCTGATTTCCACTAGAGTCATAAATAGTAATCTTTACACCAGGCTTTTTATCGAAATGACTAGTGTCAACTACAGGAAGACTGCCGACAATAGGCTGAGTAAAATTACCAGTTAAATCTACATTAGCAATATCACCTTTATAAATCGTAGAGTCGGAAAACTCTCCTTCGATATCCATTTTCGCATCACTATTATCATATAAATTATAAGTTAAAGCCGATCTTTGAATACCAAGCAAGTTAATCAAAGTATTCTCTCTGTCCCTCAGCTCTACAAATAAAGTATTTCCAAGTTTATTACCCTCTATTTCAGTATCTTCAAAATTGACTATAAAGATAAACTCCTCATTCACCGTTTTAGAATCATTAAAGTAATATTTAGAAGCATTTTTAGATTCATCAAAAGTATTATTTAAACTAGTAGATCCCATCTTAATAAAATTAGAAAACTTATAAGCACACTCACCATAAGTATTAAAATCACGGCAAGCCTCATTATTACCATTATCATCTACTACATAATAATATTTCTGATTATCTATTAAATCAAGCATAGTTATCTTAGTCTTAGCTGGAAACATATAATTAGAAACTAAAGCATGATTATAAGTACTCTTATAATAAGAATTTTCAGAATTCATAAATAAAGAATAATAGGCACTTAAAGTAGATTTAGTATTAATATTTGTTGGTAAAGAAGCAAACATCTCATGCTTCTCCCCGCTCGTCATAGACCCTTCATACTTATCTTCACTAAATAAGGCAGAACTTAAAGTGACATTAATATTCACACGTCCTATCCTATCGTTAAGTTCATCGATAGGAGTAACCGTTTGAAGAGAAATAACAACAGTTCCAATCTCACGAGATATAGAAATATTTTTAGAGTGATAAAGATAAAATAATAAACTAGGAGCAGATTCAGAGTTCTCAGAAGTATAACTTCTAGTTCCATAAATAGGATTACTACTGTTAGTTAAAAACTGAGTAGAACCAGAATTTACAAAACCAGTATTAGACGGTTCAAAAGCAAGACCCATTTTAGTATCAGCTGTTCCATCAAAATTAATTCTAGGTATATCACTAGATTTGACAAGCTCAAAACCATCCTCTATATCATCGTAATTAAAACCTAAAATTTGAAAAGTAGTATTAGCCTCATTGTTAAAAATCAAAGGAAGCTCTGTAGTACCTAAAGTAGAATACTTAGAAGCCGCTAAACTAATATCATAAGTTTTAACCTGCTCACCAATTGACCATCTATAATAAGGGCCATCCTCAGGAGAAGGTATAACGTACTTAACTTTAATCTTTCCCTCATTTTCCTCATCAGGATAATTACTGTAAAAACCATCCTTAGAGATATTATGATTACTCTTATGAGCCCCCATAACATAACTACCTAAAGTAAAAGCATATAAATCAGTTGGAGCATCACTACCATTAGTATATTTATTATCATATAATGCAGTTATTATCTTGCCGTTTCTATCTAACTTATACATTCCAAAGAAAGTCATACCACTTACATTTCCATATGCAGTTGCATATTCATTAGTCGCAATATTTAAATTCTTTCCATTAAACATATAAACCCTATTGTTTACATTTCTAGTATAACTTCCAGAATCAGTAATATTTACAGTTGCCTTAGTGACATTATCACCATCTATTTTAGCACTGTAAAACTCCTCGAGTAAATTCGCACCAGTATCTAAAAATAAAGTACTATCGTTAGCTAAAACAAGTTTTTTAATACGGCTTAAAGAAAATTCCACAGTAGAAAATTCATTAGTTCTATCAGTAGCTCCCTCAAGTTTAATCGAAGAATTTTTTATAGTAAGTTCGTCAGTTCTTTGAATAGATACATTTTCCTTATAATCATTAAACGTACCATAATTACTAATATTAATCTTACTATAACCAGAAGTAGAAGAAGCGTTACCACTACCAAAGATAGAACCTAAAATATCAAAATTATTGTATCCATCTCCATCTATATTAACATCTATTCCTTTAGTAACACCGATAAAACTAAAGTCATACTTAGGTGAACCACTCGCATTAGCTTCACCACCACCAAATACAGTCCCATATATCTTAATATCAGATTTTTGATCTTGATTATACCCGATATTCAAAATAGAATTACCATATAAAACAGCAGTATTAGCTCCTCCGTAAACATTACCATGAATAACACCACCAGCAATATTTACATGACTAATAGAAGAATTAGTAGATTCAGTTCCAGTATTAGCTGCATTTCCACCACCAAAGACATGAGAAGTTATATCAGAAGTTCCAAGGATTTTAATATTAGTGTTTCCATGGACAACCGCAGTATTACCATTACCACCAGCATACGCACTTCCGCCTATATTAGAATCAGTAATTTTAACAGTAGTATTTCCAAGAATTTCTCCTAAATTACCACCACCAAATAAATCACCAGTAATAGAAGAAGACTTAAAATCTATAATAGTATTAAAATTAACAGCAGCATTATTTCCACCACCAAAGAAATTATTATTAATATGCACACCATTTACCTTGACATTTGTATAATCAGTCTCTGCATTGTTGCCACCACCGTAAATATTATCATATACCCCGCCAGTAATATCAATATTAGCAGTCTTAGTTTTACCACCATCATTATTTCCACCATAAATAGATCCTACAGAAAGATTATTTGAACTATTAGATTTAACATTACTAACTAAAACCTCACCAGCTGAATTACTACCACCATATACTGAAGTAGCAGATCCACTATTTAAGCTAACATTTGTAGTACTTACACCAGCACTATTACCGCCTCCAAATAAAGAAGTAACAGCTCCTCCATTTAAAGTAATATTAGAAGTAACAGTAGAAGCTTTATTACCACCACCATAAGCTGTTCCTATAGAACCTCTATTTAAAAATACATTAGAAGTAGTAGTCTCACCACCATCATTGTTACCGCCATACACTAAAGGCACATTAGAATTAACATATACATAAGACTCTTTTACAGTTCCATCTTGATTAGAGCCCCCATACACACCTGTAGTAATAGTTCCTCCGTTTATATTAACTAAAGACCTAGTTGAAACATTCGCGCTTTGTCCTCCGCCAAATATAGTTGAAACTGTTCCGCCACTAACATTTACATTAGTGTTAACCGTATCAGCTTCCTTTCCACCACCGTATATTACCCCAGCAGTTCCAGAAGAGACATTGACAGTTGTATTATTAACAGATCCAGCAGCATTATTTCCACCATAAATACAGTTAGTAGTTCCACCTAAAACATTAACAGTTACCTCTCCAAGTGGAGTTCCGTTCGCATTATTACCACCATATACATTATTCGTGTTAGCACCATTTATGTTAACAGTAATATCTCCGGCTACAAGTGGCTCATGATCACTATCACCCTTACCGCCACCAAAGACATTATTTAATGTACCATTATTTATATTGACGGTAGTTTTATAATTAGACTTACTAGTAGTTAAAGAAGCACTATTTACAGTACCAAAAGCACTACCACCATATATATCACCAGTAATTACTAAAGATGAATTATTTTCACCAGCATTAACAGTAACATCACGCTCTATAAAAGTATTCTGACCATATCCACCACCAAAAACATTCGCTGATTTACCACTTAATAAATTAATATTACTAGAGCCGTATACTACACCTTTACTATTACTACCACCATAAATAGAATTCTTAACCTCACCACCATCTAAAATAATATTGATAGTAGATACTACCTCACCTTCCTTACCAGAACCGCTATTATTACCAGAACCAAACACAGACCCATTAACAGTTCCACCAAGAATCTTTATATTAGTTTGACTAGTTGATGTCGCACTGTACCCAACAGTACCAAAGTTACCACTACCATAAACATCACCTTTTATAGTAGCTCCATCATTTATAACAATATTAGAATTTTTAACAGAACCAATAGTTTCATAAGTAGAATTACCATTTCCAGCACCAAACACATTACCAGAAACAACACCAAATAAATTGTTATTATCGCTGCCTATTATAGAGTCATTGCCTATAGTCGCGCTTCCTCCAATATAAACATAACTGTCACCAGTTAAAGTACCATCAGTACTCTCACCATCGACACCATTACTACCACCGATAACACCATAATTCACTCTTCCACCAGTAATCTGAATAATCCTATTTCCATAAGTTGTAGATGTACCAGCTCCGCCAGTAACTAAATCAATTTCTCCTCCCTTAACATACATCGTACATGCATTTAAAGAAGCCTTACTATTATCAGTACTTGGAGCCCCAATTAAATTATAAATGTATCCGCCTTCCATAATAAACTCTCTAGGTGCATAGTGAGAGCCACCATATCTTGCCCCAACATAAATACCAGTAGTTAAATCATACTTCCCAGTCCCAAAACTTCCACTTTTTACAGTAGTAGTCAAAACAGGATTATAAGTGTCATTAGAAGAGTGCAGATACCCGCTCCAGCTTGCAGCCGAAGAATAATAAAGTTCAAGCTCATTGTTTACCCCTCTAGCCCTGTCATAATCATTTCCATAAGTAAGATAAGCTTCAGCATATAAAGTAGGCATATTTCTAGTTGTAGTAGTCGCTCCATAAGTTCCTGTCGCAGAATTATAAAAACCACTTTCTACTTCAAACTTATACCTTCTAGGATCAGAAGAAGAACCAACAGTAGTACTTCTAGTTACATTTAAAGCACCTTGAACTGAATTAAAATTGGCATTATCCCCACTTCTTTTAATTCCTCTTCCAATTTTAACATTATTGTAATTAGCATAAAAAACCCCATCCCCATCATTACTAATAGAAGGAGCAGTATTAGAGTTTCCATACTCACTATTGATTGTTAAATTTTCTATTCGAAGATCAGTATATGCAATAACACTTGTATTAGATACATTCCAAGTAGGATTATAATCACGTCCATTATAAATACCAGTTAAAGTAAAAGGCCTAGTAAATGTAGTTCCCCATGAAGAACTCATATTACCATTCATAACAACTATATTAGTATCTCTTGTACCCAAATAATAATAAGTCTCATTAGAATCATATAAATTGGGGTTAGAAGATGAATCATAATACTGAACAAGTTCATATAAAGAGCACGTATTACTCGTGCAAGTTCCACTTTGTAAATCTCCAGCATTATTATAATATCCCTCTATACTAGCTCCTCTTCGAATACTTACTCGTCTAAAATAACCAGCCATATTCATATTAGAATCAAATAAATCATCTTCTTTAGTACCTATAATAGTAGGAGATAAATTCACTAAATACATTCGATTATTATAAAACCTGTAATAAGTCTCATTAGGACTATAAGTATCATTAGAATCAAGTAAATAATATACCGTACAATCATTAGTATACTCACCCTCACTAGGCCACATTCCAACATTAGGAGCTGCGCAGCTATAAGGATTATTCTCACCATGATAAGTACCATTTCCTTCATAGCAATTAGTACATGTCCCATATTCAGTTTCAATATCGGGATTCCACCAATAACCACTAACAGTAGAAACAGTAGTAATAGTCTCAGCTCTATAATAACCAGCCACATCAGGATTTTGATATAAATTAGTATCGACAGTTATTTGATGCATCGCATTAGTATCTAAACTACTTAAAGCATTAGAAAAACTATTATTAGAATTAACATAAGCTACTTTGCCCTTAGTCCATCTAGCATATAAATTAATCTCTATTTTATTAGGTTTTCCATTACTATAAGTTACAGGTACCTTTAAAAATCTTCTATAATAAACACTATCATAACTTATACTAGAACCATTATAATCACAAACCCATCCATTAAAAACCAAATCGTTAGGATGATTAGTAAAAGGATTATCGATAAG
The DNA here is from genome assembly GCA_964425325.1 of uncultured Muribaculaceae bacterium. GTDB lineage: Bacteria > Bacillota_I > Bacilli_A > RF39 > UBA660 > Coprosoma. The sequence goes on from CAYRLX010000004.1 coordinate 57,244, forward strand.
CTCAATATTTATATAACCATTCTCTACCGGATAAAATTTATAATAGACAAATTTTTTCTGAAGTTCTTCAGTTTTCAAAGAAACATACCCAGTATATTTGCCTTCCTTATCAGTTCCATTATAATTTAAAGTAACCTCTACTAAATTAGAATCATTATAAATATTTTTATCATCTAAACTAGGAGTAGTCATATTAGAACTATAAGTATAATTTTGACCAGTGTAATAATAATAATCTTTCTCAAAATCATTTAAATAAACAGTATCACCACTGATACCCTGAGATACCGTATTCGCATCGCCAAAAGTTTTTAAACTTCCATAAGTAAAAGCAAAAGAAGTGATAGAAATTATAGCAGCCAAAAAAACTAATAAAGCCCTATTTTTGTTCCTTATTATTTTATTAACCACTATATATCACCTCCTTAAGAAGGATTAATAGTAAATTTTAAATCAAAAGTAATATCTCCATACGATGCATTATCCTCACAATCTACATCTTGTCCTTCAATCCACATATAAATTCTCATTTTTGTCACGCTAGGCTGTAAATCAGCAATTTTTTGATTAGCTCCACCATTTTTAGGAGTTTCAATACCAATACCTACATTCTTAAATAAACCAGGATATGTACCAGCATTAGCACTTGAAATAGGAATATTAAGATTAGAAGGAATTACTGCAGTAACCCCATCATAACTAAGTCTAGAAGCCCCATTTAAAGATGTAGAAATCCCATAAACATCTCTTGCATGAGAAACTCCATATTCTGTATGCACATCATAATTTGGTTCCCAAATAACCACATCAAGTCCATTATTTAAGCTTTGTGAAATACTAGGATTATCCGCACTACTACCCTCTGTAATAAAAGCTATTCTAGTCGCATTTTCAATACCAGAATTAGCATCCCCAGTATACTCTACCTTAGAACTACCATCTAAATAAAGTTCCTTAGAACTATTAACCCTGAAGAAAACATCAAAAGCGATAAAATTACCATCACTTTCTTCACCAAAACCCTCAGTTTCCATAGACCTGTCAGCTACCAATATAAAGTTATCTACACTATTAGTCGCATTACCGACAAACAACTCAAGCTTTCCATCACTAACATTTCCACCAGAAGATACAGGATTCATCCTATAAGGAAGTTGATTAACACTCCCAGAATACTTTTCTCTTGCACTCATAATATCCGAAACTGTAACAACCTGTTTCCAATCTATCGCATTAGTACTAACTTCAAGTCCACCATCAGTTTGAACATGAACATTAAGTGAATCAATAGAAACCATTCTATTCGCACTAAACCAAGCAAAAGTAGTAGTCATTAAAAGAAGAGAACTAAAAAAAAGGGGAATTAATAATTTTCGTCTTCTATTTTGTTTTTCTTTCTTCAAAGTGTTCCTCCATTATTTCCATTTTTAATTTTAACTCTCCCCCTATTATCGCATCCACACAATCAGGATCATCCCCTTCTAAATAAATAACTACAGTAAATCTATCACTTTCCATAGGTTTTAGACCTTTTCTTTGTTTTAAAACAGTATACTTATTTGAATGAAAAGGTGTTGTATCAGGCTCAGGACTATCAGTAAGCTCATTTTTTTTAGCATAAACAGTCTTTACACCATTTTCATATATCGCAATTCGAACAGCCTCGTCCACATTTTTAATAACATCAAGCATTTTAATAGAATACCAATAATTAATAACTTGATCACTAGTATTACCGACATAAAAAGAATAAGCAATATAATTATCACCATTATGACTCCCATCTTTCTCACTATCGATGTTTGCTGGAAGCCAATCACCAGAAATGTTATCCATAAAATCAAGTTCTTTCGCATAAAGCTTATTTTGATATCTAATATCGCCTTTATTTTCGTAAAGTACAATCCCACTTTTTAAAGAAAAATTAGGATCCAAAGTAACAGTAAAATGACCACCCTTATAAACAATAGATAAGATAAAAAAAGATAAAATAAGAACTAAAAAAGAAACAAAAACAACTATTTTAGTAATCTTAAGTCTCTTTTTTCTCTTCTCTAATTTAGAAGCCGTAACTTTAACTGTTCCTGCCATAATCACACATCCCTATTCTTATATAAATTTTATCATATTTTGTCATATAATGTAAACCAATATCAGAAATGTTAATTTAAATTTGCAACCCCAATTAACAAATAAAGATTTTTTTGACAAAAACATATACTTGTGTTAATATGTATGTAGCAAGAGAAGTTGCATATAATAAAAAAGAGGAACATTTAATTTTGCAAGTGAATGCCTCCTCAATTAATTGGGTTAGACACTCTATCTAAGCAGATGAGTGTCTATTTTTTTATAACTAATACCAATAAGGTAAGAAGTGATAAAATGATACAGATGTATCTTAAAAGTTTAATTACATAAACTCTTTTTTTCATCAATATCTACCTCCTTCCTTTTTAAGGTTTGGAGGACGACACTCACATTAAATGTTCCAAGTTCATTATACAAAACATTTGTTCTTGTGACAATACATTTTACTAATTTTTTTAATATTACTCATTATTTCCATAAAATGTATCATCTGACTTTTAATTAAGAACAAATATCAAAAAATAACTATATAAAATAGCTATTTTTTCTCACTTCTTCTAAGACCAAAATCAAAATCACTGTTATCCACCGCACTCATAGAAATAGTCTTAAATAAATCATCTAAATTTAAATTATTACTAACATCATTAATCTTTTCATCTTCTGAATATATATCTAAAACCTCTATATCCTCATCAGAAGAATCTGAAGTAGGCTTTACAATGTCATCAATATTAAAATTAGATTTAACATTTTTTTTATTTTTAAGTATTTTAAATATTAAAAAGCCACCAACAATTATAACGATAAAAAGGATAATTAAAAATAAAATCATAATACCAGCCTACCTTCTAAAATAATTCTACCACACAAAGAACTATTTTAAAACCCCAAACTAAACACATATTTACACATTTAAAAAATATATAATATATTTTTAAATAAAGAAATGATATAATAAAAAAAAGAATGGAGGCAAATATGACTAAAGATAAAAAAATAAAATTATTAATAGCTATTATTGCCCTATTCATATGCATAATACAAATAAAAGAAACATACGCCAAATATATAGAATCAAAAGATGGGGATGCTCAGTTTACAGTAGCAAGCTGGAAAATAAAAATAAATAATAGTGATATAACACAATCGGCAAACCTATCTTCATTAATAAACCCCGTATATGAATCTAACACAAATATAAAAGATGGCGTAATCGCACCAGGAAGTCAAGGATATTTTGATATCGATATAGATGCATCAAACACAGAAGTTTCATTTAATTATGAAATAACAATCACTCCATCAGAAGAAAGTGACGTAACAGACCTCATAATATATGCATATAAAATAAACAACGGAGAAATAACAAATATAGAAAACAATGTTAATACAATAACAAATAGAATAAATAACATAGATGAAAATAAAACACTATCATTGAGAATATACTTTAAATGGTTAGATGGTGAAGGAGAAGAGATGAACAATGCAGCAGACACAGCAGCAGCTGTTGGAAGAGGAACTGGAAAAATAAATGTAAACGCTAAATTTACCCAAGTAATAAACTAAAAAAGTGACTAAAAATCACTTTTTTATTATTGTTCCAGAAATACCTTTAATTGCTTCATAAGCCTTATCTAAAGAACCAATTATCGCTTTCTTAGAGCCACTTACAAATTCTAAAGAAGCCTCTATTTTTGGAAGCATGCTTCCTTTCGCAAACTCACCATCATCAATATATTTTTTAGCTTCCTCTATAGTAATTTCATCTAAAGCTTTTTGATTTTCCTTATTAAAATTAATATAAACCTTATCTACAGCAGTTAAAATCAAAAGAATATCTGCATCTAGCTCTCTAGCAAGCAAAGAAGCTGTACGGTCTTTATCGATAACCGCATCAACTCCTTCTAAAAGCTTAATCCTATCAGTTTTAATAACAGGAATACCTCCCCCACCAGCGCATATTACAATATTGTCATTATCAACTAACTGTTTAATAACTCTTTTTTCAATTATATCTTTAGGAATTGGAGAAGGCACAACTCTCCTATATCCTCTTCCAGAATCCTCGATAAAAATATAACCTTTTTCTTTAGAAATAGTATCAGCTTCTTCTTTACTATAAAACTTGCCAATAGGCTTAGTAGGATTTTCAAAAGCACTATCATCTTCATCAACTAAAACTTGAGTTATTAAAGTAGCGCAGTCTCTCTTAATCCCCTCTCTTTCAAGCTCATCTTGAATACATTGCTGCATCTGATAACCAATATAGCCTTGACTCATACTACCACACTCAGCAAAAGGCATTGATGGAGTCTTAACTTCACCATGAGAAGAATAATCCATAGCTAAATATATCTGACCAACTTGAGGTCCATTTCCATGAGTTAAAACTATTTTATTACCATCCTTGACTAATTTTACTATTACTTTAGCTACTCCTTCGAGTAACTTAAGCTGTTCATTTTGAGTACTACCTAAAGCATTACCACCTAAAGCAATTACTATTTTACTCATTCCTATCACCATACTTTCTACAAAAATTATAACACATATTTCAAACTAAAACACTTTACACTTTCGCAAAAAAAGAAAATCTTTGGAGAATATTACTAATAAACAGAATATAATTTACTATGGAAAAAGAAAAATATATAGCTATTTATAGTAGAAAATCAAAATATACCGGAAAAGGAGAAAGTATAAATAACCAAATAGAAAAATGCAAAAATTATCTCAAATATAAGAACATAAATAAAAAAACAAAAATATACAAAGATGAAGGATATACAGGCTACAATACAAAAAGACCAGAATTTCAAAGACTTTTAGAAGATATAAAAAAAGAAAAAATAGAAATGCTTGTAGTCTATAAACTAGATAGAATAAGCAGAAACGTAACAGACTTTTGTAACCTAAAAGAAAAATTAGAAAAAAATAAAATAAACTTTATATCAGTAACAGAACAGTTTGACACATCCACCCCACTAGGAAACGCGATGCTTATGATATCATCAGTATTCGCACAGCTAGAAAGAGACACAATAGCTGAAAGAATAAAAGATAATATGTATGATCTTGCTAAAACAGGAAGATGGCTTGGAGGAAATACACCATTAGGATACGAATCAGAAAAAATAGAAACTATAGATATAGATGGTAAAAAAAGAAATATGTATAAGTTAAAACAAATTCCAGAAGAAGTAGAAACTATAAAACTACTGTGGAAAAAACTAATAGAACTAAAAGGAATAAATAAATTAGAAAGCTACCTAATAAAAAATAGCATAAAAACTAGAAGAGGAAACTACTTCTCCAGATTCGCACTTATAAATATATTTAAAAATCCAGTATATGTCATCTCAGATGAAAATATAATAAATTTTTTCAAAGAAAAAGGATCGATTATTAATGCGCAAAAAATAAATAATAAAAATGGATTAATCGCTTATAGTAAAAGAATAGAAAAAAAAGGAAAAACACAAATAGATAAAGATATTAAAGATTGGATAATATCGGTTGGAAAACATGAAGGAATAATTAATAGTAATGACTTCATAAAAACATGGAATTTATTAGAAAAAAACAAAGACAAAAGATTTAGAAAGCCAAGACAAAATGAATCAATACTATCAGGAATAATAAAATGTAAAAAATGTGGTAGTTTTATGAGACCAAGACTTAGAAAAACATATAATAATGGAAAAAGAAACTATTCTTATCTTTGTGAATTAAAAGAAAAAAGCAGAAAATCATTATGCAGTTCTAAAAACATAGATGGAATAAAAACCGATAAAATAATAATAGAGGAAATTTCAAAAATTAAAGTTAAATCTAATTTAATCAATAAATATCTAAGAAAAAAAAGAATAAAACAAAATGATAATAACATAGATAAATTATACAAAGAAAACGAAATTAAAATTAAAAACCTTTTAAAAAAATTAACTATAATAGATAATGAACTGATAGATGATATTCAAAAAGAAATCAAAAAGTTAAGACAAAATAACATAAATATTAAAAAACAAATACTAAAAGAAAATAAAAAAATAAATAAAAATAAAATAAAAGAAATATCAAAAAATATAATAAAAAATCATATGAAATTATTTCACAATTTAAATCTCATAAATAAAAAGACACTAATTAGAATAATAATAGAAAAAATAGAAATAGAGGAAAACAATATCTATATAATTTTAAAACCATGATGTTATAGTAGCAGAAGTAACACATAGTATATTTTATGCTCCCCAGTATCTAGCCCACTCTAAAGGATACTTCAAAGACGAAGGACTAGATGTAGAAATACTACTAACATCAGGAGCAGATAAAGTAACATCTGCCATTTTATCAGGAGACGTACAAATAGGATTCTGTGGAAGTGAATCAACAATATACATCTATAATCAAGGACAAAAAGACTATCTTATAAACTTTGCTGGTTTAACAAAAAAAGATGGAAGTTTTTTGATTTCAAGAAAAAAAATAAATAATTTTAAACTAGAAGATTTAAAAGGAAAACACGTAATAGCCGGAAGAGAAGGCGGAATGCCAGCCATGACACTAGAATATGCTATAAATAAAAATGGTATTAAGACTGAAGAATTAAACTTTGACACAAGTATTGATTTTGCAAGTATTTCAGGTGCGTTTATAGGAGGAACAGGAGATTTTGTATCCCTATTTGAACCAACTGCTTCAGAATTTGTAAAAAAAGGATATGGATATAAAGTAGCATCAATTGGAAAGCTTGGAGGAGAAGTTCCATACACATCATACATAGCTAAAAAAAGCTACATAAATAATAATACTAAAACAATAAAAGGATTTACAAAAGCCATTCAAAGAGGACTTGACTATGTAAAAAATCATACAAGTAAAGAAATAGCTAAAGAAATAAAAGAATATTTCCCAGATACAAAAGAAGAAGAATTAGAAACTATAGTTCAAAACTATAAAGACATAGATGCGTGGAAAAAAGACACAAAAATCACTAAAAAAGAATTTAATCATATACAAGAAATAGTTAAAAATGCTGGTAAGTTAGACAAACAAGCACCTTATTCAAAACTAGTATTAAAATAATGGAAATATTAAAAATAGAAAATCTAAAGAAAAATTATCACACAAAAAAACGAGAATATCATGCTGTAGATAATTTTTCATTAAATATTAATAAAGGTGAATTTGTCGCAATAGTAGGTCCAAGTGGCTGTGGAAAAAGCACAATACTATCCATACTCTGCGGACTAGAAAATAAATCAGAAGGAAAAATAAAATACAATAAAAACTTAAAATTTGGATATATGCTTCAAGGAGATAACTTATTTGAATGGAGAACTATATATAAAAACTGCTTATTGGGACTAGAAATACAAAATAATTTAGAAAAAAAAGAATACGTAGATAAACTACTTAAAACATATGGACTATATGATTTTAAAGATTCATATCCAAATGAATTATCAGGAGGAATGAGACAAAGAGTTGCCTTAATAAGAACACTCGCAACAAAACCAGATATATTACTACTAGATGAACCATTCTCCGCTCTAGACTATCAGACAAGACTTGCTGTATCAGATGACGTATATAAAATAATGAAAAAAGAAAAAATAACAGTTATTATGGTAACTCATGACATATCAGAAGCAGTAAGTATGGCCGATAAAGTAATAGTACTAACTAAAAGTCCCAGTACAATAAAAAGCATTTATGAAATAAAGTTAAATAATAAAAAAACACCTATAGAAAATAGAAAAGACAAAAATTTTCCATACTACTATGACAAAATTTGGAAGGATATTGATTATCATGTCTGAAGAACACAAAAAATACTTAAAAAAAAGAAAAAAAGAAAAAATAAAAATAATATCTTTTCAATTATTAATAGCTTTATCAATAATTACAATATGGCAAATAGCTGCAAACCTCAATCTAATAAATACATTTATTTCTTCTAGTCCAAAAGAAATAATTAAAACCATTATAAAACTATATAGTGATGGAACACTTTTACATCATATATTCATTACTTTTTACGAAGTCATAATTAGTTTCATATTAGGAACATGTATAGGCATATTTATAGCCGCTATTCTTTGGAGATATGAGCTTCTATTCAAAGTTTTAGACCCATACCTAACAATGATAGGTAGCATGCCAAAAGTCTCTCTAGGACCCATTATAATCATAATAGCGGGTGCAGGAATAAAATCTATAATTATAATGGCTCTCTTAATATCAGTAATAGTTACTATAATAGACGTCCACGAAGCTTTCAAAAATACAGACATTAATAAAATAAAACTACTTAAAAGCCTAAAAGCAAATAAAAGCCAAATATTTTTTAAATTAATTCTTCCAAGTAATTATAATAATTTAATAAAAATGTTTAAAGTTAACATAGGACTAGTTTTTATTGGAGTAATTATGGGAGAATTTCTAGTATCCAAAGCAGGTATAGGTTATTTAATAATGTATGGATCACAAATATTTAACTTAAATCTTGTTATGACAGGAATAATAATATTAATAATCATGGCAAGCTTAATGTATTATATAATAATTATAATTGAAAAAAAGATAACAAAATAAGACTGTATTAAACAGTCTTATTTTAATTCCAAATTAGCCTTCGCATTTAAATCAAGTGAAGCTCTTAAACCTTTCTTATAAGCATAATATCCAGCCGCTCCAATCATCGCACCATTGTCAGTACAATATTTAATTTCTGGAATAATTAAATTAATATTATTTTTTTCACATTCCAAAGAAAGACTTTCACGAAGACCTTTATTCGCTGCTACCCCACCGGCAACTATTAAATTATTAACTCTTCTTTCTTTTAAAGCTCTAATAGTTTTTTTAGTTAAAATAGAAACAACTCTATTTTGAAAGGAAGTAGCTAAATTCTCTTTAACAATATCTCTTCCTCTTTGTTTTTCATTGTGAGCTAAATTAATAACCGCACTTTTAAGTCCACTAAAACTAAAATTATAACTATCATCATCTAAAGGAATTGGTAAATCATAAGTATCTTTCCCAGTAAAAGCAAGTTTATCAACTAAAGGCCCCCCAGGATAAGGAAGTTCTAAAACTCTAGCAACTTTATCATAAGCCTCACCTACAGCATCATCCAAAGTAGAACCTAGTACCTCAAAAGAATAATCCTCTTTCATGTAAACAAGTTCAGTATGACCACCACTTACAACAAGAGCAATTAAAGGAAATTCTAATCTTTTAACCAAATTATTTGCATAAATATGCCCTGCAATATGATGAACAGGTATCAAAGGTTTATTATAGATAAAAGCAAGCGTTTTAGCGCACATTAAACCTATTAATAAAGAACCAATAAGTCCAGGCCCAAAAGTAACACCAATCGCATCAATTTCATCCATAGTCATATTTGCTTTTCTTAAAACCTCATCAAGTACAATAGTAATATTTTCAACATGCATTCTACTTGCAATTTCAGGAACAACACCACCAAAATAAGCATGAGTATCCATTTGAGATAAAACCACAGTTGCAATCTCATCTGTTCCATTTTTGATAATACTCATACTTGTTTCATCACAACTAGACTCTATTCCAAGTATATACATTCTATCTCACCTTCTTAACCATTAAATATCCATCCATATTTCCATAATATTTTTTTCTTATAGATACCTTTTTAAAACCATTTTTTAAATAAAAATTAATAGCGTCTATATTATCAGATTTAACCTCTAAACTAATAGTATCTAAATTATTATTAGTAGTTACATAATCTAGTAACTTTTGAGCAATTCCTCTTCTCCTAAACTTTTTTTCCACAGCAATATAATTAATTTCACATCTTTCATAAATAATACTAGCAGAAATAAAACCAAGTATTTCATGATCAAAATAAACAAATATTTTTTCAAAAGGATCAGAAGAAATCTTATAGTTAGGGAAAAATTTTAAAATAAAATCAAGCACCTTATCAGAACTAACTTCTTTGATCATTAAGCCTCTTCTCTTCTGCCTCTGTCATCTTCAAATAATTTGGATTAATACTATGAACATTTATTATAGAATCATCTTCATGTTTTTTTATTATTTTAAGTAAATCAAATTTAGGTTTCAAGACTTCGAAATCAAAATTATCATAACTAACATATTTCATATTAGAAGATATATCATTCAAAAGAGTGTATTTATCATTATAAACACAATTTAAATCCTTATCATATCCACCAGCAAAAACATATCCTCTTCTGGCATCAATTAAACCCATAACATTAAAATCAAAACCAGAACACATAAATTCTAAAGAAGAAATTGGAATTACAGGAATATCAAAAGAATATCCCATAACTTTTGCCACAGTAAGACCTACCCTAATACCAGTAAAAGATCCAGGACCATTTACAACAAATATTTTATCAATTTCCTTTGGAGTAATACTAGACTTCTTAAATGCTTCATCAATAACAGGCATTATTTTAGAAGAAGTATCTTTATCGTCATTATTATCATATAAATAAATTATTTTACCATCCATTAAAATAGCAACCACTAAATTAGCAGTCGCCGAATTTATAAATAAATACCTCAAAATACTGTCTCACATAATTCTTCGTATTCTTTTCCATGAGGAGTAATAATAAGAATGCGAGAATTTTCTCCAGCTATTTTAAATTTAATATCTAATCTATTAACAGGTAAAATATCTTTTATAGTACTAGCCCATTCAATAATAACGACTCCACCTTTATTGAAATAACCTTCAATATCAACACCACTAGTATCTCCATCTAATCTATAAACATCCATATGATATAAAGGAAGTTCTCCATCATATTCTTTAATAATATTAAAAGTAGGAGATGTAACATTTTCCTTAACACCCATAGCATTAGCAAAGCCCTTAGTAAATAAAGTCTTACCACTACCAAGTTCCCCATTTAAACAAATAATCATATTAGGGAATTTTTCTGATTCCAAATTCTGAGCAAACTCAATAGTATCCATTTCACTACGCATCGTAAGTTTATATTCCATATGTATCACCAAAACAATTATATCAAAAATAAAACACATAATAAAGCATAATTTTCTTTTTTTAAAACTAAGAACTATAATATTAGCTATCAGTTAATTTATACTACGAACAGTAACACCTACAAACTGGTAAAATATGGCAAAATAAAAGTAACGGTGATAAAATGAAATTTAATAGAAATGATGAAAATTACGTATATGGCTTCATAGGAAAAAATATACAAAAATATAGAAAACAAAAAGGATTAACACAAGCAAAACTAGCAGAACTTACAACCTATTCAAAACAATTTATTTCAAATATAGAAAATAATGTACATCAAACGTTTTCAATTGGTACGCTTTGGAGAATTGCCCTAGTATTAGATATAGATATGTATAAATTATGCATTGAACCTATAGAAGAAAAAGAAGGAATATCATAAATCCTTCTTTTTAGTTATACCCATCTCACTTTGAATTTTATATCCAAGAGCAATATTATTATATTCACCATATATTACATCATCATAATTATAAACCTCACTTGTTAAAGATAAAGCAAAATTTAAAGCTTTATCATAACTAGACAACTCCTTGCTATTGTTAAAAATAGTAATATCACTTGAAGAAAAAGTAACATCTTCATCTTCATAATTATATGGACTAATTTCTATAAAATTTTCTTTTATTGATCTAAAACTATTACAAGGAATTAAAATAGCAACATTACCATCAAAAAATAAAGCAGTATGATCATAATTATGTTCTTGAACAATTTCACTATCAGAAAAACCAGAAGACTTCTTATCAAAAGAAACACACCCAGGTAAACCCATCAAACTAGAGCCAAGTAAAGCTCCAAACATAATATTTAAAACTTTATTATTATCAATTTTATACATATTCCAAACCTCCCACGGTAAAGATTATTATATAATAAAAAAAACTCTATGTAAATAGAGTAAAATAACAAAAAAAAAGAATTTGCAACGTCCTATTTTCGCTTACACTATCGTCGGCGTAAAAGTGCTTAACTTCTGTGTTCGGTATGGGAACAGGTGTATCCACTTTGCTATCGTTACAAACTCAAGATTAGAGAAATAATTCTCTGAAAACATGATAATGTGTTAAATATCTCTGAAAACAATTATAGGATTAAATCCTCGATCTATTAGTACTGGTCAGCTCAACATGT
>CAYRLX010000005.1:0-60454 GCA_964425325.1 uncultured Muribaculaceae bacterium
CACAATTTTATTGAACTGTTTTTTTATTTTTGTCTACTCTAAGGGGTGCATTTCAAAAGTTAACTGTTTTTTTTATCTCTTCTTCCATAAACAAGCACTAATCTTAAAATCTGAATCAAAGCAGAAGCTACACTTGCAACATAAGTTAAAGCAGCAGCTATTAATACTTTCTTACCACTCTCATATTCTTTTTCATCTAAATACTTATATTTTTTAACTTCGGAAAGAGCTCTTTTACTCGCATCAATTTCAACAGGTAATGTAACAACTTGAAATAAAAGAATAACACATTCAAGTAATATTCCAAGTTTTATAATGCCAAATATACCAGTAAAGCAACCAATTACAATAGCTAAATATCCAGCATAAGAAGAAAAATTTACTATTGGAACTAATGAAGCCCTTAATCTTAAAAAATAATAATTTTCCTTATCCTGAATTGCATGACCACACTCATGAGCAGCCACACTAACAGAAGAAATAGATGCTTCATCATAATTACTTTTAGAAAGTCTTACAACTTTAGAAGAAGGATCGTAATGATCTGATAAATAACCAGAAACTGATACAACCTCAACATTCTTAAGCCCATTATTATCAAGTATCTTTCTAGCTACTTCTCTACCTGTCATACCATTGCTATTCTTAACCAAACTATATTTCTTATAAGTAGAAGTAATATAAGCCTGAGCAAAAGAAGTAATAATAAAAGCTATAAAAGTTAATCCATATACTACTATATCATTCACATAACCACATCCTTAAAATCATTATATCATAAAAAAATATATAAAATTAAATAATAATATAACTAACCGACATTATGTGCTAAAATGATTATGGAGGTTATATAATGAAAAAATGTAATGACTGTAACATAGAAATGATTGATAATTGTATAGTTGAAGGACAGCATCCCTTTGAAGTAGGCACAAATGGTAGAACGGATATATCAATTCATATTCCAACAAATGAAAAAGGCAATTTTTTAGGAATAGAATACGACAAAAAAATAAGACTACCATTAAAAGCAAGAGTATGTCCGAATTGCGGAAAAGTAGAATCATACGTAGATTTAAAGAACAAAAAAATATAAAAAAAGCTCATTTTTATAGATTTACATAATAATTTAAAAAAATACCATATTCTATATAAACATTCCAAAAAAAGAAATAAAAAAAAGCAGCAAAGCTACTTTCATATCCTTAATGGCAGGGGAAGCAGGATTTGAACCCACGACATTCGGTTTTGGAGACCGACGTTCTACCAGCTGAACTATTCCCCTAAGTCGCTAAAAAAATTATAACACATTACCTCAACTAATTCAAGTTTTTTCATATAATGATAATGGTGATTTAACTATGATTATAAATTACACAAATAAAGAAAAAGAATTACTCGCAAGAATAATGAGAGCTGAAGCCATTGGAGAAGGAGATTTAGGAATGCTTATGGTAGGAAATGTAGTAGTAAATAGAGCCTTAGCAAATTGCTTAACTTTTAAAAATACAAGAACTATAACAGAAGTATTATATCAAAATCCAGGCGGATTTTCTGGAGTAGATAGCCCTCTATTTTTTAGTAACCCTACAACCATAGAGCAGAATCTAGCTGAAAGAGTATTAAGAGGAGAATACTATTATCCTGCAACAAATGCCCTTTGGTTTTACGCACCAAAAGGAAACGAAAACTGTAATATTACATGGTGGGGACAACAAAATAGCGGAAGGTATAAAAGTCATTGTTTCTATATACCAGAAAAAGGAATATGCAACGAAATAAGATAAAAGAGACTATTTCTAGTCTCCTATTTTATGAGTTAACTTAAGTGTTAGCTCTTTTTCTTTACCACCTCGTAATATAGTAAGCTTTATAGTATCTCCAATATTATGTTTATATAGTAAAAATTTCAAATGAGCTGAACTCTTAACCTTAGTTCCATCAAACTTAGTTATAATATCACCTTGCTCTATACCAGCAGCTTCTGCATCAGAACCTTGTTGAACACCACCAACAACAATACCACCATCAATACCACTAGTAAGCTGAGTATTGGAAGTATCGTATGTAGAAACACCAATTAAAGGTCTTTCAATTACTTCACCTTTTTCAAGCTTGCTAATCTGTGACATCGCAACTTCAATTGGAATAGCAAACCCCATTCCCTCAACAGAATTTTCAATAAGTTTAACAGAATTAACGCCAATTACTTCACCATTTATATTAACAAGTGGGCCACCACTATTACCAGGATTGATAGATGCATCTATTTGAACAGCTTCCATCATATAAGTAACACCATTATTAGTAATAGTTATCTCTCTATTTTCGCCAGATATAATACCCTTGGTAACAGTTCCTGCATAATCAGTACTTACTGGTGTTCCAACTGTAAAAACAGTATCACCCAATTTAGATTTAGTACTTTCACCTATCTCAGCAATAGCTTTAACATCATCCGCATCAATAGAAACAGCTGCAACATCCATATAACTATCAGTTCCAAGAACTTTAGCGTCAACATCATCTCCATTACTTAGAGTGACCTTAATTTCTGTAGCGCCCTCAACAACATGATTATTAGTCATAATATATCCATATTTATCATCTTTTTTATAAACGAAACCAGATCCATATCCAGCAAGTCTTCCATTTCTATAATTTTTTACAACAACTACAGAATCATAAATTTTCTGAATAGATTCATTAATAGAATCTTCAGAAGTAATAGTAACATTTTTATTTACACTACTAACTGCAGTACTACTTTTTTGTGAAACAAAATAATACATACAAAAAGCACCAAAAACAAAAGCTAAAATTATAACTACAAAATTAATTGTTTTTTCTCGCATAATATACCTCCTAATCTAATTCTTTTATATCATAAAAATTACTAGGGAAACCAATCTTATTTAATATAGTATTCAAAGGAACAGTACTAATCTTTTCATCAAGCAAATCAACTTCATTTTTAATTTCATCAATCATCAAAGAAAACTCATTATGAGTAAGCATGTACTTTAAAATAATAACTAAACTAAATAAATCGTTTTTTCCATATAAATATTCATCTTCTTCTTTTTGAATATCAAGTAATTTATGGTATTCACAGTCGGGAATACTTCTTTGAACCCTATGATCATATAAAATATCTTCATGAGCACAGACATTCCTAAAATTAGATAGTAATGACAAATAAATTCTTAAAGTTTCAGTATCCAAACTATAAGCCTTAGCAATCTCTTCCTTATCCTCTATCTTTAAGATATCATAAAATTCACTCATAATACCAAAAGATAGTACTTTAACTAAAATCCAAAGTGGAATAAAACCATAATTATTTATATAGTGATAAGTTGCTGTATGCTTACTACCATTTATTCTAATCTGTCTTCTAACCTTATTTAAAACGTCACGAACTTGTCTAGCCTGCAAACCATCAGAAGAGAAATTCTTTACATCTAGATAGTCTTTTTCCTTATAACCATACTTCTTAGATAGTTGATAACTCATAATAGACTTAATATTGTTTTCCACAATTAAAATATTTTTAAAAAATATATTTCTTATTCTACGGTCAAATACAAAAGTAGCATATAATTCCTCAAAAGTAGTTCCTTCTATAAATAAATCCTTTTTACCATTTTGAGTAAACAAATGACGATAACCACTAATAAAAAAATAATTTTCTCTAAAAAGAATTTGTCTAGCTCTCTCTTCATCATCAACTAAAAGACCTCTTCTTTTAAAAATATCAACTTGTTCATCCAATGTTCTAAATATCTTACCTGTCACATTACCACCTATCTTACATTATAACACAAAAAAGAAACTTTATTTAATTAAGTTTCAAAATATTTATAAATACCTTCTTTAATAACATTTACAAGTTTATTTTGGTATACATCACTAGTAAGCAAAGATCTTTCACTAGAGTTAGATAAAAAGCCAACTTCTAATAAAACACCAGGCCTATTAATTCTCCTTTGCAAATACTTCGTACTGTTTTCTTTAAAATTTCTATTACTACTCAAATGCCTATTAAATTCTTCTTGAAAAATAGAAGCAATTTTTTCATTTTCAGGATTAATAGTATCAAAGTATGCCTCAGCACCACGAAGAACACCACTATCATCAGCATTTAAATGAATAGACAAATATAAATCACAATTAGACTTGTTAATTATATTAGCTCTTCTAGATAAATCACTTCTTTTCCTATTCCATGCATCAGGAGTAGATAAATCATAATCACCATATCTAGTAAGATATACTGTAGCTCCTTCTTTTTTAAGCACGTCCATAAGCTTAATACTAATTTCTAAATTAACATCAGACTCTTTAACATTCTTATAATAAGCTCCGCAGTCAGCACCACCATGCCCTGGATCAATATAAATAACCTTAGAAAGTAATTCCTTACCATCATCTTTAGCAAACACTCCGTTTACCAAACATAAAATAATACTTAAAAAGATTAAAACAATATATTTATATTTACTCACAAAACCACCTATATAAATATATGATTATAAATAATAATTAATTAAAAAAAACAAGCTAAAAGCTTGCTTAAACTAAATAACCAATGACAACAAGCTGCTTATCTTGACCTTTGCATGTTATCATCGTAATTGTACTTCTATTTTTATCTCTTTTTATTGAAACCTTACCTGTTTTTAAAACATCATACTTATCTGAAATAATATATTTATAATCATTTTTTAAGTAATTTACAAAAACTTCATCACCAATTTCTAACTTATCCAAATCATGAAAATAAGCAATAGAAGAAAAACCACTATGAGCAGCTAATATAAAATTACCATTAACCTCATCTGGCATATTAGATTCTTTTATTATCTGAATATTTTTATCCACAGTATTTTTACTAGAATTAAGAGGATACAAATTTCTATTAATTCTAATTTTAGGAATCCTCACACTAGCAAACACCTCTTCTTTTTTATTATCTTCAGGGATAGAAATATTAGTAGAATCAGCATTAGTCTCAGAACTATTATGAGAATTTTTAACAATATTTACATTATCAATTTTATGATAAGAATAAATATTGCTTAAACAATATACATATATAAAAATAATAAAGGAAATTAATAAAAATCTAACTAACTTTAATCGCATAAATAACCATTAAAGTACCAGATATAATCATACATAAAGATCCAAAGATATTTAAGTTAACTCCAGTATCAGGAACTGATACAATTTCCTCTTCTACCGGCTTTTCCTTATTACTAATTTTAAAAGAAACTTCTTTTTCATTAGATATCCTAAGAGCAGCTAAAGACTGAGAATTTCTTCTATAGTAAACAACTAATGGCATATTATCATAGTGTTTTCTCGTTAAAGTAATAGTTTCATCAGAAACTTTTTCATTATTAAGTTTTATTTTTAAAGTGTTTCCTTCACGAGTAATCTCATGATATTTACTCGAAGAAATATCATAATTATCTAAAACATTATTTTCATCAGTTAAAATAATTTCATCACCCAAATAACCAGAAACCTCAGAAGATGAAAAACTAGGTATAAGAGAATGACTATTAACTAAAGCTTCAATATCTGACTTTTCCTTACTAACATCAATTACACTACCAGTCTTATTAATACCAGTGGTCCAAGATACTTCGATATCAGGACGAACTACCTTCCAAATAAGTTCTTGAGCGGCAATATAATATCTATCAGTCTGATGGCCTGGATATTCATAACCATAATAACCCACTTTTTCGATATAATCACGGACTTCTTCTGATAAACTAACTGAAGACCAATCAGTCTCTGTATATGTATTAGTTTTAATCTCAGCACCTGGTTCTATACAATAAGCAATCCTTCCACCTAGATGAAAACTAGTTACATGATTTGAATCTAAAACACCATTAATAACCTGATTATAATATATTCCATTAAGTCTCACATAAGAAATATTAACCTCATCAGCATAAGCAGGCTTCATAAAAAGAAATAAAAACATTACAGCAAAAACTACTTTTTTCATTTTTTCTCCCTTCTAGCCCCTCTAATATAAACATTCTCCGTTTTTAACTAAAATCCCTCTAAAAATACAAAAAAAAATTAGAAAATTTCTAATTTTTAAACAAATTAAAAGGATATCTTGAAGGCAAAGGAAGAGAAAAAGTCAAATATTCATGCGTAGTAGGATGATAAAATGACACTTTATAAGCAAATAAAGCAATATCATCTAAAGAAGCATTATCATTATACTTCTGATCTCCATATAAAGGAAATCCATGATGAGAAAATTGAACTCTTATCTGATGACTTCTTCCAGTTTTTAAATTAATATCAACCAAGGATAACCCATTTTTAAAACCTTTTTTTACAAAAGAAAGTTCAGCATCCTTACCATCTTTAGAAATAAAACTCTTATTTAACTTAGCATTCTTAAGAATTTTATCATTATAAACACCAGAAGAATCTATATTACCACATACCACCGCATAATAGCTTTTTTTAAATTCATGATTAGCAATCTGACTAGAAAGCCTTTTCGCACCCTTACTAGTTTTAGCAAAAACCATAATTCCAGAAACAGGTCTATCAAGTCTATGAACAAGACCTAAATAAACATTTCCAGGTTTATTATATTTTTTCTTTATATAATTTTTAAGCATGCTTAAAAAATCAATATCACCACTTTTGTCAGCTTGAACAGGAATACCTATAGGTTTAACAACTATAAGAAGATGATTATCTTCATATATTACATCAATCATTACTTTCCCATCTTCCGTATATTCCACAAGGTAAAACCAAATTATTTTTAGTAATTTTAAGACCTACTTCACCAGAATCAATTTTACCATTAGGATAAAGTGGAAGCATCATTGTCTTAAGCATATTAGCAAGAACTATATTAGAAATCCCAGTAGTGTAAGAATTTATAAGCAAAAATAAAGGTTTATCACTCATGATTTTAAGACACTCTTCAAGTAAATAAGTCATATTTTTTTCAAACTTCCAAACTTCCTTATTGGGTCCCCTACCATAGCTAGGCGGATCCATCACAATCGCATCATACTTGTTACCGCGTCTAAACTCCCTTTGAACAAATTTCAAACAATCATCTACAATAAATCTTATAGGAGCATCATCTAAACCGCATAAATGCTTATTTTCCTTAGCCCATTCAGTCATACCTTTTGAAGCATCAACCTGGACAACACTAGCCCCAGCCTTCGCACAAGCCATACTAGCAGCTCCAGTATAAGCAAATAAGTTAAGAACCTTTACCTCTCTACCCGCATTTCTAATCTTATTCATCATAAAATCCCAATTAACAGCTTGTTCAGGAAATAAACCAGTATGTTTAAAATTAGTAGGAGTAACTTTAAAAGTAAGCTCCTTATAACTAACAGTCCAGTATTCAGGTAATTTAGAATTAAAATCCCAGTATCCTCCGCCTCTATCAGATCTATGATAAAATCCATCCAATTTATTCCAAGACTTATCAAAACCAATACTCCACATAGCTTGAGGATCAGGCCTTCTTAAAATAATATTTCCCCATCTCTCAAGCTTCTCACCACATCCGGCATCTAAACATTCATAGTCTTTCCATTCATCACTAATTTTAAGCATAAAAATCACCAAAGTTATTATAACATAAATTATAAAAACTATGTTATAATTAAAATAAAAGGATGTGTCGCTATGGTACTGATTCTAATTATTGCTGTAATAATATTAATAGTAGAAAATGATAAAAAAAATAAAGAATTATTTTCACTCAAAAAACAAATAGAAAATAAAAACATAAATTTTTGTCCAAAGTGTGGCTATAATTTCAATGAAAAAAAAGAAACTATTAAAAAGCCTATTAAAGCAGTATCCAAACCAACAGAAAATATTAATATAATACAAAATAATAAAAAAACTAAAAATAGTGAAATTAATAATAGTTGGATATTAATAACAGGATCCGTTTTAATTATATTAAGTGCTATAGTATTTTTAACTGCAACATGGACTATTACCCATAGCTTTATAAAAACTATAATTATAATACTTATGTTTATAGTCTTTGAAGGAGTAAGCAAAATAGCAAAAGAAAAAAATTTAAAACAGACATCAAAAACTTTTCATTATATCGCCCTAGCCTACATTCCAATAATGCTTATATCTTTATTCTTTTTCGGATACATTGGAGAAATTCTAAGGGCATTTAAAGTGGCAAGAAGAATATATTTAACCATAAGTGCCTCTGTTATAACTTACATTTATTACTATAACTATAAAAAAGACAAAAACAATATAGTTGCCTGGGCAAGTATAATATCATCAATATTAACAGTAATATGTCTTACCTCTATATTAACATCAGATATAAGATACCATATTATAAGTCTAATTATATATACTATAATTTTAGGACTATTATATTTAAAAGATATTTTTGTTTTTAATAATAAAATGCATAAAACAGTAATCGAAACACTAACATGTGCCTTATTTATATTATCAATTAAAAACAATATAGAACTAATTATAGATAATAAAATTAATATTCTAAATACTATGATTCCTATATTATTCATAGAAATTATATACATTTATTTTAATAAAATTAAAAACTACAAAACAGATTTTAATACAATATATCCATTACTTATAATAGCAAGCTCTATTAATTTAACCTTTCTATTTGAACCATACATAATAAAACAAATAATAATGTTAATAACAATTCTAGCTATAAATTTTATAAGTTTATTAAAAGATGAAAAAATATCAGAAAGTATGATTATAGAAACCTTAATCACAATGACATTTATGCACATAAGCGCGACATTCACAAAAGAATTATTTATAGTTCCTAACTACTTAATCACAATTACTGAAACAATACTTCTTTGGATTACATATCTTTACTCAAAAGATAAAGAAAACATGGCTATGGTTTCTACCGTAGGAATTATACTTAGTCTATTAAATTTAATAATCACAAATAATATTAATTTAATAATATTCGGCTTTTCAATTTTATTATTATTAATAATATCGCTATTTATAAAAGAAAAAGAAATTAATAATGCATTTAAAAATATAAGTATCATCACATTCGTTTTATTCTCACTATCATACTATAATAATTCAATATTCTTAATATTACTATATACTATGTTTATCATTATAACTTTTATCCACGGATATCAAGAAGAAGATATTATCAAAAAAATAATTTCTTATATCTATTTAAATCCGTTAATCATCTGGATAATGCTATATTTTAATGTGGATATAAAAACTACCATGCTATGTGCTCCTCTATCAGCCACTATAATTACAATACTTGAATTTTTACTACCTAAACTAAAAACAAAAGAAAACAGCACATACATAATTATAAACTACATAATCTCAATATTAATTTTTTCCACAATAAATCATACTATATTTAATTTTATATATTTAATATTAATTAACATACTATATATATTATATATAAATAATAAAAAAGAGATATATTATTATATAATTCCATTGATATCTATAATTCCTTACGTACATTCAAATATATTTATAATAAATAACATAAATTATATGTATGGATTATCATCTTTCCTATTATTGATCTCACTATATTTAAGTTATAGTAAGAAAAATGAATTGTTCTATGCACTATTTTATCTATATTCATTTTCACATTTCACTGCCTTTAATGACATAAAATATTTTAAATTACTCATATTATTATTAGGAACAATTACAATATATTTATCTGCAAATAAAGGAAAAGATTTTTTTAAAACACTTATATACTTACTATCATTCTATCTAATAAAACTGTTAATTATAGACTTTAAACTCGAGGAAATAGCATTTATAAACTATGGAGTTATCCTACTATTTATTTCACTCATAACAAGAGATATTATAAAAAAACATACAGTTAATTACAAAGTGATTATATATATTGGTTATATTCTTACAAATATATCAGCATTTATAAATTATTCATCTGAACAAGACGGAATATTATTTGTATTTTTACTAACACTATTTGTTTTAATTAGTTACACATACAAATTTGGCCCTGAATTTATCACATCAATTATATTCATATTAATCAACGTCTTAATACTAACTAGAACATTTTGGATAAATATACCATGGTACTTATACATACTATTAATAGGTAGCGTTTTAATAGCTTTTGCAGTTAAGAATGAAGCATCTGAAAATAAAATTAAAAACAAAAAGAAATTAGATGATATTAAAAAGTACTTAGATCTATAAGTACTTTTTTTATAAAAAAAAGGAAGGAAGACAAATCCTTCAAGATAAAAACTTAAATTGAATCGACACTAGTAAAATCCAGCCCCAGGATTTTATCAGGCCTTCCCTACAATAAAATTATATTAATAAAAAATAAAAACTACAACCAATTTTTTTAAAATAATTAATACTTTACACCATTTTTTACATATATTATAAAAATTTAATCACAATATAAAACTATTTATAGATATATAGCACACAAAAAAGCCCATAAATACAGACTTACCAAAAAAATTTTTATCTATTACTAAATTTTACTAGGCACTTATAGCCTACGTGTCACCTACATAATAGGTCTATATTTTATTTTTTTATCCAATATCTTCTTGTTAAAAACTTTTCACCGCAATCCTCATTTTCTACTTTATTCTCTAATATGCCTCCATTAAATTCAATTATTCTATAAGATCCTATATTATCATCATCACACGTAATTAAAATATTATCTTCTTCAATTATATTTTTATATTGTTCTAAACCTAATTTTAATAATTGTTTTCCATAACCCATATTCCAATATTTAGGGTTTATAGCATATCCTATATGACCACCATATTTTAGTAAATTTTCAGTTAGTCTTATTCTTATATGTATTACTCCAATAAACTTATCTTCATCAACAGCAAAAAAGTCATATGATGGAACATAATTAGAAGGTAATTTTGATTGATCTCTACTATCTTTAAATTTTTGAATAATGTTATATTCATCAGGATTAAAAAACATCATATCATGTTTTTTAATTAATCCCTCTTCAACTTTCTTAGCTGACAATAAATATGCTTCTTTATATTGATCTAAAAATTTCTCTTCCGCTTCAATTATTTTTAACATAATAATCACTTCCTACAATTTATTATATCATAAAACCCAAATTTATAGCCTACTCATAGCTAACGACGCTAGTTCCGTTTTAAATTTGAATTTTATAACATTAAAAAAGCCCATAAACACGGGCTTTTTGAAACATTGAAATAAGTATTTCCTATCTCTTACTAAATTAGCGTCCCTTTATTTACGCAGGTTTGTGGGCAGTTTGTAGCCTACCTATAACCTACATAACAGGTCTTATACATTCTTAACAATATCTTAGTAATTTTCTTCTTATTTAGTTTTACCTAATTCTTTATCATAAAAATTAAAAGCATCTTCAATAATATTATTACCCAATTCAATAATTGTATTATTGTTGGGAATTATTTTTATAAATCCATCAATTCCTAATTTATCATATAGATACTTTACTGCTAAAAGACTCAAATGATATCCACTGTAATCCTCTGTTTCAAAATCACTACCATGACTTAGAGCATTTAAATTAGGAATACTTTTAGTATTAAATTTAACAATACTTAACCATTTTGTGAACTCTGAAGTCATTTCTTTATTATTTTCACCAGAAAAGAATTGTGCCATACCCTCATCAAACCAAACTATTCTCTCTTGATGTTTTCTTCCCCAAACTAATTCTTGATACATGATATGAAATAATTCATGTGAAGCATTATACTTTCTATGAATAAATAATGGTGTTCCTTCAATAATATTAGGCTGTATAAAAGCATTTATCATACCATTATCAAAAGTTCCTTTAGCATATTCTGGTAAAGATTCCTTTTCCCCCCTTAATTCATAAATATAATTTCTAAAATCTTCTATATTATCAAAATAATTAATTTGAACTTTTCTAAACTTGTCTACATCAAATATTTTTTTATATAATTCTAATGATTCATTTAATATAGTTTCTAAATCATTTGTAATATATTTTAAACTATCGGGTGAATATAATACAAAACTGTCATTTTCAAATTGTTTTTTATGCACAATTACCACATCCTATATATCAATTATATCATAAAACCCAAATTTGTAGCCTACTCGTAGCTAACGACGCTAGTTTCGCTTTAAATTTTATAGCATAAAAAAAAGCCCATAAACACGGGCTTTTTGAAACATTGAAATAAGTATTTCCTATCTCTTACTGAATTGTGGAGCTCTACGTGCACCTTTAAGTCCAGGTTTCTTTCTTTCCTTAACTCTAGGATCACGAGTAACAAAACCAGCTCTTTTTAAAATCTTTCTATAACTATCTTCCTTACTTTCATTATCTTTGTCATATTCAAGTAAAGCTCTAGTTATACCAAGTCTAATAGCACCAGTTTGACCAGTAAATCCACCGCCGTTAACTTTAACAGTAATATCAAATGTTTTTTCGTTATTTGTAGCAACTAAAGGTTGCATTAAATCCATAATATTAGTTTCATATGGGAAGAATTCTCTTACATCTCTTCCATTAACTGTAATATTACCTTTACCAGGTACCATTACAACTTGTGCGATAGAAGCTTTTCTTCTACCAGTTCCTTTAAAAATTCTTTCTGCCATTTAAACCCTCCTAATCAACCTTAAGCTCTTTTGGTTTTTGAGCACTATGTGGATGATTTTCTCCATCATATACAAATAACTTTTTATACATTTGTCTTCCAAGTCTACCTTTTGGAAGCATACCTTTAACAGCTCTTTCAACCATTTCTACTGGATATTTTTCTACCATTTCCTTAGCAGTTCTTTCTCTAAGACCACCAGTATATCTACTATGGTTATAATAAATCTTATCGTTAAGCTTATTACCAGTAAGTACTACCTTCTCAGCATTAACAACGATAACATAATCACCACCATCAACATGTGGTGTATAAGTAGGTTTATGTTTTCCTCTTAAAACATTAGCTACCTTACTAGCAAGACGTCCTAAAGTTTGACCTTCAGCATCAACAACATACCAGTCTCTTTGAACATCCTCTTTTCTTTGCATGAATGTTTTCATATAAAATTTCCTTTCTCCTTATCACTCGTAAGTTTTCCCAGGACTTACTCATGTGGGATAAATAAATGTACCAGTACTAATTATATTAAATTAGCCCTAAAAAGTCAACAAAAATAATATAAAAATAACTTTTTTTCACAAAATATATATGGTGATTACATGATTATAAGACTAGGTTATGTTGCAATAAGTCTAACACTTGACTTAACAACATCTAAAACAATAACATATACATATTATTCTAAACTAAAAAAGAATGATAAAATAATAAAAATAGATAGTATTATCAACGAAAACTTACATAATTTAAAACAAATAATGCTATATAATTTTAAAAATAATATTCATTTTTATAGATTAAGTCCTAATATAATCCCACTAGCTACCCATCCAAACACAAATATAAACATAGAAAAATACAAAAAACAATTTGAAATAATAGGATATATGAGCAAACTTTATAATATAAGATTAGATACTCATCCAGACCACTTTTGCGTTCTAAATTCAAATAAAAAAGAAGTAATAAAAAATAGTATAAAGATACTTAAATATCACTATGACATATTTAAAACAATGAATATAAATGGAAAAGCTATACTACATATAGGAGGAGCTTATGACAATAAAGAAAAATCAATAGAAAGATTTATTAAAAACTTTAAAAAATTAGATAAAAAAATACAAAATATAATCATCCTAGAAAACGACGATAAAATATATAACATAAAAGATACATTATATATTTGTGAAACATTAAAAATACCCATGGTATTAGACTATCATCATTATTTATGTAATAACGAAAAAGAAAATATAGAAGATTATATACCCAGAATACTAAATACTTGGAAAAATGAAAAATTAAATCCTAAAATACATTTTTCATCACCAAAAAACAAAAAAGAATTTAGAAGTCATTCAAACTACATAAATTCTCACGATTTTATAAAATTTATAAACATACTTAAAAAGTATAATACAAATATAGATATTATGCTAGAATGCAAAGCAAAAGATGAAGCCATGTTTAGACTAATAAGACAGTTAAAATATAAAACAAATTACCATTTTATAAATGAAACCACATTTGAAATTAATAAAGAACATCCTTCAAATAAAGACCTTCAGGATTAGCCGTTTTACCAGCTTTCTTCCTATCTTTTGCATAAAGAATATCAATTATATCAGCACTTTTTCTCTTGCCTTCCCCAACTTCGAGTAAAATGCCAACCATATTTCTAACCTGATATCTCATAAAACCAGTTCCTAAAAAAACAATATTAATTTTATTAACATTCTTTAAATCTCGAGTCAAATTAGTTTGAACAATAGTTCTAACATAATCATCCTTTTTATCAGTAGCTTTAGTAAAAGACTTAAAATCATGAGTTCCCTCTAAATATTTTAAAGCTCTTTCCATCTCAGCAACATCAAGCATTTTATTACATTGATATACATAATCTTTTTCAATAGGATTATATTCACCCATATTTATTTTATAAACATATTCCTTAGCCTTAACATTAAATCTGGCATGAAAATCATCGGGAACCACTTCTATATTTTTGACATAAATATCAGAAGGAAGTAAACTATTTAAAGCATTTTTCATTTTATCAGTAGTAATCTTAGTATTCATATCAAAATGAGCTTTTTGATTTAAAGCATGAACTCCAGCATCAGTCCTACCTGAAGCATGAATAGAAATACATTTATTACCATTAATTTTTTTTAAAGCTTTCTCTATCTCACTTTGAATAGTTTTTTCTTTAAGTTGCTTTTGATAACCTTTATATCTAGAACCATCATAAGCAAAAGTCATTAAATATCTCATTATTAACACCTTCTCCAATATTTTAACACATTTTATACTATCTTACAAAACGATATATATCCTTAACTAAATCATTAATATCATTTCTATAACCTATATTGATACTTTTCTTTTTTAAAAGAATATCAGAAAAGTCTACCAACCTAGGAACAGAAATTCCACATTTTTTAAGTAAAGAACTATTTTTAAAAATACTATATTTATCGGAAATTTCTAATATTGAACCATCGTTCATTAATATAACATTATCACAAATACTATATATTAAATCACTATCTCTACTCACAATAATAATAGTTTTCTTATATCTTACCTTAAGCAGTCTAATAATCCTTATCACACTATCACGAGTTTTCCCGTCAAGTCCAAAAAACAAATCATCTAAAATAATTACATCAGGATTACAAGCTAACACCAAAGCTAAAGATATTCTTTTCTGTTCACTCAAAGATAATTCATATATAGACTTATTTAAAATATTACTATTAAATCCAACCATTTTAAGTGAACCGCTTATCTTCTTTACAATATTATTAATACCATTTATTTTTAAATTAAAAATAAACTCTTCTTTAATATTGTCATAGAAAAATTGATCATTTATATTTTGATAAACCATTCCTACCTTACTATCTAAAAATAAATCACCACTACTCGGAGCAACACCACCACTTATTAATTCAGCTAAAAGACTTTTACCACTCAAAGAAGAACCTATTACACCATATATTTTTTTTTCTTCTATTTCTAAAGAAACATTTTTTACTTCATCATAATATGAAATATTATCAAGCATTACTCCCATAAATCATCTATAAGCCTTTCTACATCAAGATACATTTTTTCAGACAAACCATAAAATTTTAATTTTTCAGAAAGCGATATCATAAAAGGAACCTCAAGTCCATTAGATAAAAAATCCTCACTGTCAAGCAAATGGATATCCTTTTTTAATAAATTATCACACAAAAACATTACCTCTTGACCAATTAAACATTCATTTGTATCATTTGTTATATTGATAACACTGCACTTTTTAAAAACCCTTTTTACTTCTCTAATAACTAGATTTTTCTCTAGATCTAAATATGAAAAACAGTTGTCAATAATAAGTACTTTAGGCTTTAATAAGCACTGTAAAGTAAACATAACTAAAACTTTTTCCTTAATACTTAAATTAACAATTTTTTTATCCAAAAGATTAAAAATACCCATTTTCTTTGAAACACGTTTAATCTTCATTTCTATTTTTTCATCACCAATATTTTTATATTTTAAACCATTCACTAATTCCTCTTTAACAGTACTTTTACTGAAATAATTTAAATCAGGAGAAACTAGACCTATAATACCATTTTCTAAAGCAGTTTTTATAGATTTATTAAAAATTAAAATACTACCATCGTATTTCAAATTATCAGCAAATATATTAAATAAAGTACTTTTACCACTACCACCTTTACCTACAATAGTAATAAAACTACCATTTTTAATACTAAAATTTAAATTATTAAAAACGAATGCCCCTTTATAGTTAAAACTCAAATTCCTAACCTCTACTGCATTCATATAACCACCGTTTATTTATTATAATAAAAATAAAACTCTTTTACAATAGAAAAGCCGTTAAATTATTAACGGACTATATTATATTTAATACAAACATTGTTGTATACTTTTTTTAAATACTTCCTTTTTAAAGCTTTTTTTAAACCATCAGTATCAATTTTTTTTAAAACGATATCTACAAATTCTACACTACCAGGATGCTTAACTACTATATTATCTCTATCAATATTATCCCAATATTTTAAAGGTTCATGCTGATTCCAATTCTTTCCTTTATAAGCCATACCTGCGGCCACCTTATCACAAATAGACTCTACAATATACTTATATGGGATAAAAACACCTATTCTCTTATCTCTACTTAAATCTTCCCAATACTCAAAATGATGCTTATTCCTTCCCTTATGATGACACCATACTGTACTATAGCCTAGTTTATCACGAGCTACTTTAATTGGACTCTTGTGACCATCAAAGTATTTACAACTAATCCAAAATTCATCATAAGAATACTTAGATAAATCATGAATAAGTCCCCTAAAAGGTATCCCAGCCATACACGATAGTTTAAAAACATAAAATCTATGTTTATTTACTAAATGAAAATGTTTTAAAATATTTTTTAACTTCATACTAACCCTTCTTACTTATCTCTAGCATTAAAGGTATTGTTTCTAAAATCGCTTTAGTATTATCTTCAATAATTCTAGAGTACACATGTTTAAAACCTTCATCACTACCGTCTATTTCTAAATCCATAAATTGCGAAAGTGGATGTCCTCTAACAGAACCAAGTTCTATAAGTAAACTAACAGGAAATAAAGTTTTTAATTTACAGTCCATAGTAGTATATATATCCATCCCATCTAATTTATAATCACAAACCTCTGCATACTTAGAAGCAACCAAATAATTCTTATTAATGTCTTCCTCTCCAAAATCTTTTTTCCATGGATTTTCTTCATCAGCTAAAGAAAGATAATAAACAATATTGCCGCAGCTATGATAAATAAAAGAACCAATTAAATTATAATTATTCTTAATACTATAGTAAAAATCCATTAAAGCTTTATTTTCAGGTTCAATCTCACCAGGATTTTCAAAATAAGGACAACCAACAGGGCCAGGCAAATTTCTTTTAATTGTATTTAAATGCATACTAGCATATATCTCTTCGCCATTCTTAACCCTATCTAAAAATTTACCACATTCAATATTACTATTTAAATCAACGCCTCTTCCATTACTAGACCAGTTTATCATGCAACCTCTAGGTAGATTATATTTATTAAATAAACTAGACACACTCTTACCAAGCTCACCTTCTAAATCAGATGGACTGCTATATCTAAACATCCACTCTTGAAGCTTTATATCTTTATCCCCATATTTATTCGCATAATCTCCTTCGATATAACTATTTCTATAAAAGGTTAATAGGTAAGTCTCAAGAACATCGTCACTTATATCACGAGGAATTAAAGATCTAATAGCTTTAGTTACGATTATAGTCCCCTCAGGGTTTACAAATGGAATAAAATCTAAAGTATATAAATCAGTATCAATACTAATCTCTCCTTTAGATAACTTCTCCATAAATCTAATTACAAAAATATTACTAATTAATTCAGATGCATGAGTACCACCTGTAATAATAACATGATTCTTACCATTACCATAACTATAATGATCAATAGGATACCCAAAATTAGTAAAACCAATAGGTTCACATTTTTTAATATTATCTAAAGAAGATAGTAACTCATTCATCTCCTCAAAATCCAATAATTTCTTCATATAACCACCTATTAATTATATTTACTTAGTCTTCTTTTCTTGAATCTTATAAGTCATTTTTAAAAGTAACTTTCTAGGAACAAATCTACTAAAAAATAAAGCACATTTCATCTTAAAAGTAGGAACAATTATTAATTTTTCATTAAACATACATTTAATCGCATACCTAGCTACACTCATACTATCTATACTCTTAACTCCAAATTTAACCCTAGCTACTTTATTAAATTCAGTATCGACAGGCCCTGGACATAAACAACTAATAGATACATTACTACCCATTTTCTTAAGCTCTTCATACAAAGCAGAAGAAAAACTAACAACATAATTCTTAGTAGAATAATAAGTGGCCATTAAAGGCCCAGGCATAAATCCCGCACTACTACCTACATTTAAAATATATCCTTGATCCTTTTTAACAAAATCCTTTAAAAATAATTTAGTTAAAGTATGTAAAGACTTAATATTTAAATCAATCATATCAAGCTCTTTATCCAAATTGCTTTCAGTAAAATACCCACACATACCAAAACCAGCATTATTTATTAAAATATCTATATCTTCTTTTTTAACCTCTTTATATAGCTCCATACAGTTATAAGTACTAGATATATCTTTAACAATTATTTTAGCATTTTCACCAAGTTCCTTTTGTAATTTTTCTAGTCTACTCTTTCTTCTAGCAACTAATATTACTTCATAACCTTCATCTACTAAAACTCTTGCCATATCCGCACCAATACCACTACTCGCACCAGTTATTAAAGCTTTCATACTATCACCTTACCCCTAATAATTATATAATACTAAAAATCAAAAGTAAATTAAAATAGAAAAAATATTTAATATCATATAATTTAATTTAAGACAAATATTATAATATTTAAAAACATATAATATTATATTATTATTATCACCTTTTCTAAAAATGTGATTTTTTATATTGAAAAATCTTATAAAAATGTGATAATTGGTAAAGAAAATTATAAATCTTTTATTGAAATTAACTATGTTTCTATGCCAGAGTTTAGCAATATCTTTCAAGATGGATATACAACAGATAAAGTCATCAAAAATATGAGTTTATTAAATAGCAACTTACAATTTATTCCTGGAGAAACATTATTCTTTTTTGATGAAATGCAAGAATTTCCAGATACAGCTACTTCATTAAATTTTTTTCATGAAGATGGAAGATTTGATGTAATCTGCTCCGGTTCATTAATGGGAATTAACTATAATCAAATTCATTCAAATAGCGTCGGTAATAAAGAAGATTACACAATAAGATTTCTTGATGAAGAATCTCAAAAAGATTTAAGAAATAATCAAAACTTTGGAACATATAAAGGAACTTTGTATGAAAATATTGTTACTGATATGCTTGTTAAAGCTGGATTTGATCTATTCTTCTATAGAGATGAACAAAATAAAATTGAAATGGATTTCATTTTAAGAAAAGATTCTTAAAAGACAAAGATAATTAATTAAATATTATTACTTTTACTGACTTTCTGCTTTTTACTTTTGAGAAATAATCAATAAGAAAGTCTTTTTTTTATACTTTTTTTTCAAATGAGCTTTTTTCAATAGATGACTCTATGCTTAATAGTAATCTTAAATCTTCTGTTTTCACTTCTTTTCTTACCTCTCCTTCATGTAACTACTGTTACACTACAATTATTGCATAAAAAAAAAATTATTAGCAAGTAGCTAATAATCACTATTCCAACACCCCACTCAATAGCTTTTACAAAAAAGTACCCCATTCAATCGTAAAAAAACTCTATCATTGATTATTTATAAAATTTATTGTCAACCAACACCATTTACAGAACAACCATGGTCTACATTTTTTATAATCAAATCATGAAGAAACTATGAATTCGTACAAGTATTATCGGTAACAATTTTATAAGGATTTGAACTTGTACCGTCACCTTTTAATTTAACACATGAAATTAAATAAAAGGAAGGGTAAACATTACTTTCACCAGAAACCCCAAAAGGACCAGCATAACCTTCCGAACCTACACCCCATGTACTTCCTACATACTGAGCTTGAGCTATTGTCATTGTCATATGATTAGTTGATTTAACCAACCAGTTCGTCGTTTTACAAGTTGAATAGTTTCCAGCCTGATAAGTATTTGAATATACTGTTCCACACAATGACGTATTTGTATTTGCTTTCACAAAATCTATCACACTAATTAGACCAATTTTACCTTGCCACGAATATTGTTTTGCTTGATTAATATCCTCAGTTATTGTTTGTCCTGATGTGTAAGTAACTATTCCAGCATCAAATAAATGAGTAGCAATCAACGAATTATAAGATAATCCATCTACCCAACCGATTATGTTTTGATAAGTACTTGAATTTCCTTTAGAACTTGTAGTAAGATACTTTCCTCCATTTAAATATACATTTATATATGAATCATATTTTGGCAAATCATATGTTGTAGAACTTGAAAGATTTTTTAGTATCTTAGCCGAACCGTCACCAGAAGCATCTTTTAAAAGTATTCCAGATGAATTTCTCATTGTATCTGCACCACCCCATACACTACATCCATCAGACGCAAAAGACCAAAAACAATAATCAGTTGTAGTGCTAGAAGTTCTTGTTCCATTTTCTGATGACTTATATGTTACACCGCTTATAGCTGTAGAATAACCAGGATCCCATACAATATTTCCTATCGAATCATTTTTTATCACTTTTAATGTTCCGTCTGTTTCAATAGCAATCATTCTATATGTATCATTACCAAGTGTTAAATAGTTACATGGATCAGCTCCACGATAAATAAATCTACCTGCTTCATATGGGTCTTGTACTAATTCCCCATTACCACAAGTGCCAGCAGTACTCTTTAATTGCTCTACTGTATAAGTCGTAGTTGGATGAACATTACCCTTTGCATTTAACCTAATAGTAGTTGAAAAAGCTGCATAACCTACGCTAAAAAACAAAAGCATAGAAAATGTTCCAAAAATTATCAAACTTTTCTGACGTTTTAATTTACCTCTCTTAGTCAATCTCATATATACCACCCTATCTTAATACAATTATAACCAAAAATAAAAAAAGAATCAATGTTTTGATTCTTAATTTTATATAATAATTTTATCTTCTCTTATGTTCGTCTGATCCCGAAGCAATTAATGAATCTTGTCTAGTCTTTTTATTACTTAATAATTCCATTATAAAATCCTTTTTTGATTCATCAAGTTCACCTTTAGAAATTAATTCTATTTGTAAATCTATCCACCTACCTAAATCTATATTTTTTGCCCTTTCATCATCCAAATCTACAAAACCTTTATCTTTAAATATACTTTTTGCGGTTACAAAAAAATCTAACCATTTACTTTCAGATACACGTCTAAAATAATAATCATTCATTACATCATGAACATATTTTCCATTACTGAAATCAACTTCACCCATATCTAAACCAGAAACATTAGAAAGGGGATAATGGTTTAATTCTTTTCCATTAACAGTAAGTCTACTAGTTTTATTAGAAATAAGTAACTTTATATCTTCTCTTTTCCTATCACTAAGCTTATAAGAAGAAATATCCAAAATTTGTCTATCTAGCCATTCACCTAATCTTATTTCTTTAGCCCTTTCATCATCTAAATCAACATATCCCTTATCCTCTAATATACAAAGTGCAATATAAACATAATAATCAAAATTATCATCAGCCTTTTTAGGCATCAAAGTATAATCTAATGAAAGTTCAGATAAAAGAAATTTTTCAACTTTTTGTATATCAAATTCTTCCTCAACTGATTTAAATTCAAATCCAATCTTTTCAAGTATATAAATTAAATGTTCATAATTTTTCTCAAATATTTTTTCTCTTTTTGCAGGATCTTCTAAATCAATTCTTAAATCATGCACTTCCTTATTAACAGAATCCTTTATTCTTTTAGCTGCAGTTCCATCTAAATGAAGATCATCAGTATCTTTTTTAGAAAAAAGTCCAAATAAAGAAATAACATTATTTTCAACACTTTTTAAATATAATCTAGTCTGGTAATCTTTATATTTTTTATAACCTGCTAAATCCTTATAATTAGAATTATAATGAACAACTTTTTCTTTGTCACTTTCATCTACACCATACAAACAGTATTCAAAAACTTTTCTTAAATGATGATCTATAGTCATTTTCTTCAAATCAGAATCTATAAAATAATTATATGCATCAGATGAATTAAAAATAATCTTGTTTACAAAAGGAACTCTTTTACTAAAAGAATAACCATAATGTTCCATACATATTTTAATTTTAGCTTCAATTTCAGACAATATTTCACTCGCATCTTCTTCACCAAAAGCCATATATTCTTTATAAGATTCTATCAAACTATAAATAAGATAATACATAATCTTTTTAAAATCAGATGACTTTTTATTTGGTAAATGATAATATACTTCCTCTACATCAACACTGTCAATTAACTCAAAATAAGCCTTCTTTACTTCTTCAATCATTAATATCACCTAAATACATTATATCAAAAAATATTAATTTATAAAAATAAAATAGGTAATATATTCCAAAAATAACTGTAAAATGTAAAAAAAGACGTTTACTTAACGTCTCCTTCAACTAATTCTAATTTAACTATTAAAGCATCATCGCCTCTACGTTCATCTAGTTTAAGTATTCTAGTATATCCGCCTTCTCTTTTAGCATATCTAACAGCTAAATCACTAAATACTTTTTCCACAGTTTTCTTATCATTGTGTAAGAAAGCTAAAGCTCTTCTTCTAGCTCCGACTGATCCGTCTTTACCATAAGTAATCATCTTATCGACAAACTTACGTACTTCTTTAGCTCTAGTTTCAGTAGTTTTAACGCTTTCATTATTAATGACATCTCTAGTTAGATTGGCAAGCATTGCTCTTCTATGTTTATTGTCACGTCCTAATTTTCTATAAGCCATTTTTCATCCTCCTAACTAATCTTCGTCACGGAATTTAAGTCCCATATCCTTAATTTTATCCATAACTTCTTTTAAAGATTTCTTACCTAAATTACGAATTTTCATCATTTCCATCTCAGATTTTTGAGTTAAATCACCTAAAGTATTAATATTAGCTCTCTTTAAGCAATTATAAGCTCTAACTGAGAAATCTAAATCATCTATTGAAGTTTCTAACTTCTTAAGTTTACTATCTTCTTGTTTAGCATTCATAATACCAGTCATATCAGAAATATCAGATAAATTAGTAACTATGTTCAAGTGTTCAATTAATATTTTAGCACCAAGTGCCATAGCCTCTTCAGGTCTAATAGAGCCATTAGTTTTAACTTCCATAGTTAACTTATCGTATGAAGCATCTTGTCCAACACGAGTTTTCTCAACATTTGGAACAACTAACTCAACAGGTGAATAATTAGCATCAATTGGAATAAAACCTAAAGTAGTATCTTCAATATACTTCTTATTTTCAGAAGATAAAGCAGAACCCCTACCGTTAGCAATAATAAATTCCATATCTAATTTTCCACCTTTAGCAAGTGTTGCTATTACATGATCTGGATTAATTATCTCAACATCAGAATCAACTTTAATATCAGAAGCCTTAACCTCACCTTCAGATTTAACTGATAAATGAGCAGTTTTAACTTCATCAGAATGATTTCTTAAAACGACACCTTTAAGATTAAGAATAATTTGTGTTACATCCTCTATAACACCTTCTATTGTAGTAAATTCATGCATTACTCCATCAATTTTAACAGCCACAATAGCACATCCTGGCATAGAAGAAAGCATTACTCTTCTAAGTGCATTAGATAAAGTAAGTCCAAATCCTCTTTCCAAAGGTTCTAATTCAAATTTTCCATAATTATTATTTTCAACATATTCTGTTATTTTATAATCTGGTTTTTCAAAGTTCATAAAGGGCTCCTTTCTTATCCACGAGGTCTTTTAGGTGGACGACATCCATTATGTGGCATAGGTGTCACATCAGAAATTGAAACGATTTCTAATCCTGCAGTTTGAAGTGAACGAATTGCAGTCTCACGTCCTGAACCTAGACCTTTAGCAAATACCTCAACTTTTTTCATTCCCATTTCAGCAGCAGCTTTTCCTGCAGCTTCAGCAGCCATACCAGCAGCAAATGGAGTAGATTTTTTACTACCTTTAAATCCAAGTGTACCAGCAGAGGCCCAACTAATCGCATTACCGTCTTTATCAGTAAGAGTTACGATAGTATTATTAAAGGTTGAATGAACAAAAGCTTTACCCTCTGGGACATTCTTTTTAACTTTACGTTTTCTTGCTTTATAAGCCATAATATCCTCCTTTATTATTTTTTCTTATTAGCGATAGTTTTAGGTTTACCCTTACGAGTTCTAGCATTTCTACGAGTACTTTGACCATGTACAGGTAACCCTCTTTTATGACGAACACCTTGATAAGAATTAATTTCCATCTTAGTTTTAATATTCATGTTAACTTCACGACGTAAGTCACCTTCAGTTAAATATTTATTAACCTCATCACGAATTTTAGCAAGTTCATCATTATTTAAATCTCCAGCTTTAGTATTCTTATTTACACCAGCATCAGATAAAATTTGATTAGATAAATTTCTTCCAATACCATATATATAAGTTAAAGCAATTTCGATTC
Organism: uncultured Muribaculaceae bacterium; assembly: GCA_964425325.1. Taxonomy (GTDB): domain Bacteria; phylum Bacillota_I; class Bacilli_A; order RF39; family UBA660; genus Coprosoma. Next base: position 25,041 of record CAYRLX010000005.1, read on the forward strand.
TCTTATTATTAGGTATATCTACACCCTTAATACGTGCCATATCTTTGCCTCCTAACCTTGTCTTTGTTTGTGTTTTGGATTAACACAAATAACCATTGTCTTTCCATTACGTTTGATAATTTTACATTTATCACACATTTTTTTTACTGATGGTCTTACTTTCATATATATTCCTCCTACCTAGTCACTCTATAGGTTATACGCCCACATGTTAAATCATAAGGTGATAACTCGAGTTTTACTTTGTCACCTAGTAAAATACGAATGTGATGCATACGCATTTTACCAGAAATGTGGGCCTTAACAATTTGATTATTCTCAAGTTTTACCTGAAATTCACCTCCAGGTAAAATTTCCTCAACAACTCCTTCAAGTTCAATGACAGATTCCTTTGCCATCCTATCACCTCCTAGTTAATATTTCATACCCATCTTTAGTAACAAGTACCGTATGTTCAAAGTGCGCTGAAGGCTTACCATCGGCAGTTATTATAGTCCAGCCATCCTCTAAAATATAAACTTTTCTAGTCCCTAAATTAAGCATAGGCTCAACCGCAATAACCATACCTTCTTTTAAAACTGGTCCAGTACCCCTCGCACCATAATTAGGTACATCAGGTTCTTCATGAACATCAGTTCCAACACCATGACCAACAAGCTCTCTAACAACACCAAGTCCATGTTCTTTTGCATACTTACTAACCGCATACCCAATATCACCAACATGGCAACCATCGTGTATAGCTTCTAAGCCTTTAAATAAACTCTTCTCAGTGTGTTCGAGTAAATACTTCTTTTTATCTGAAATCTCCCCAACCGCATAAGTCCAAGCAGAATCTCCATGATAACCTTTCCAGCAAGCACCAATATCAAGAGTAATAATATCACCCTCTTTTAAAGTCCTACCACTTGGAATACCATGAACAACTTCATTATTAATAGACGCACATACAGTTCCAGGAAAACCATCATAACCTTTAAATGATGGGGTCGCACCCCTACTTAAAATATAATCCTCAGCTAATTTATCAAGCTCTAAAGTAGTAATACCTGGTTTAATATAAGGCTTTAAATAATTATGAGTACTGCCCGTTATCTCGCCAGCTATTCGAAGAAGTTCAACCTCTTCTTCACTTTTTATACTTATCATAAATTCTCCTTTATTATCTTATCGATTAAGCCAAATACATCATCTAAACTTAAAGTTCCGTCTACATGATATACCTTAGAACTATCTTTATAATAATCTAAAATAGGTGCGGTTTCATTAACATACACATCAAACCTATGGTCATAAGTTTCTAAATTATCATCGCTTCTTTTAGTAAGATCATGACCACAGCTATCACATTTACCTAATTCCTTAGGCATGCTTTCTTCAAAATTAACATTATATACTTTACCGCAGTTCATACAAACTCTTCTTCCAGTGATTCTCTTCTCACCAATTTCTTTTGGAATATCAACCACGATAATGATATTTTTTAAATTACTTTTTTTACATAAACTTTCATATATTTCTACTTGAGATAAATTTCTTGGAAAACCATCCAAAACAAATCCCTTTTGACAGTCTTCTTTAGAAAGCCTATCATATAAAAGTTTTGCGACTATTTCATTATTTACAAAAGCGCCAGCCTCAAGCTCCTTTTTAATTTCTTCATCTTCAACATTACGTAGAAGATCACCAATAGAAACATGAGGATAACCATACTTTTCGTAAATCATATTAGATAAAGCTCCTTTACCAGCCGCTGGGGGAGCGATAAAAGTAATATTCACTCTTAACCCCTCCTCTTATAACTCTGGCTGATTAAATTGCTTTCGATTTGTTTATATGTATCTAAAATAACTCCAATAACAATTATTAGACCAGTACCACCAATTGACACTGTAGTTGGCAATTTAGTTGTCATACTAAGTATATAAGGTAGTCCAGCTATAAAAGCTAAAGCTACTGATCCAACAGTTGTCAGTCTAATTAACACTCCACTAATATACTTTACAGTTTCGCTTCCAGGACGAATGCCAGGAATGAATCCACCAGACTTCTGTAAATCTTCACTCATCTCTTTTGGCTTAATAACTATAAAGGTATAAAAGTAAGAAAATGCCACGATAAATACTATGAATAGTATAAATCCGCAAACAGATGATAAACTAAGCCACTTATTTACAAAATCCATCATCTTATCGTTTTTAGAAAATTGAGCAATAAGTGCTGGAACAGAAATAAGTGCAGATGCAAATATAACTGGTACAACTCCAGCAGAGTTCAATTTAAAAGGTATATAACTTCTCTTACTAGCGTAAACATTATTAGTTTTATTCGCATATTGTATAGGAATTCTGCGAGCAGCAAGCTCGACAAATAATACCCCAAGAACAACAATTAAATAAACAATAACAAATAATGCAAATAACCCTACACCTACCCAAGTACTTGCAGCCTTATCTATAAAAGTAGAATAAGCTGTTTGGAACATATGAGGTGTCGTAGCTAATATACCTGCCATAATTATCATTGATGTTCCATTACCAAGACCTTTCTTAGTAATCTCATCACCAATCCATAAAAGTAGACAAGTACCTGCAGTAAGAACAAGCGCAGCTTCTAAATAATCAGAAACTCCCCCATTTCCAATAAATGCAAATGAGAACATATAACCTTGAACAAAAGCTAAAACAATACCAAGAATTCTTGTAATTTGGTTAAGCTTATTTCTTCCTGTTTGACCTTGCTTAGCTAAATCAGAGAAATATGGAATAATATCCATCTGAAGTAGCTGCATGACAATAGAAGCAGTAATATAAGGAGTAACACCTAATGCAAAAATAGAAAAGTTCTGCATAGCGCCACCACTCATTATATTAAGTAGCTCTAAAAATCCCATATTTAAATTAGAGTTAACCCCAGGAACAACTATAGAAGTTCCAAGTTTAAATACAAATAAACAGAAAAAAGTAAATAACATTTTTTTTCTAAGTTCTTTATTAGAAGAACTAAATAAATTTTTAAGTTTCATAGGCTAAATCACCTCTGCTTTTCCACCTAAATCTTCTATTTGTTTTTTGGCAGAAAGAGAAAATTTGTTAGCCTTAACATTTAATTTCTTTTCTAAAGTACCATTACCTAGTACCTTTATCCCATCAATAGCTTTCTTAACAAGACCCATATCCTTTAAAATCTCAGGATTTACTTCAGCACCATTTTCAAATCTATTAAGATCATCTAAATTAATAACAGCATACACTTTTTTAAATCTAGCATTACTAAAACCTCTCTTAGGAAGTCTTCTAAATAATGGAGTTTGACCACCTTCGAAGCCTACTCTTAAATGAGCTCCACTTCTAGATTTTTGTCCATTTTCACCTCTACCAGCAGTTTTACCAATACCACTTCCAGGTCCTCTACCAACTCTCTTGCGAGCTTTAGTAGCACCTTCTGCAGGTTTAACAGTATGTAACTTCATTATAACTCCTCTACTTTCTTACCACGTAGCTTAGCAATTTGCTCAGCAGTTTTTTGTTGTTTTAATGCATCAAGTGTAGCATATGCCATATTATTTTTAGTACTTGAACCTAAAGATTTAGATAAGATATCTTTAACACCAGCAAGTTCTAACACTGTTCTAACAGGTCCACCAGCTTTAACACCAGTACCTTTTACAGCAGGTCTAAGTAAAACCTTACTAGCTCCTCTTGTTCCAATAGCTTCATGTGGGATAGTATTACCGTCAACAATAGCAACTCTAGTAACATTTTTAGTGGCAGCAGCAACAGCCTTTTTAATAGCAGTTGGTACCTCGGCAGCCTTACCAGAACCGATACCAACTTTACCTTTACGGTCTCCTACAACAGCAGTTGCAGCAAAACGTAATTGACGACCACCTTTAGTTACCTTAGTTACACGGCCAATACTGATAACTTCTTCGTCATATAATTTTGGACGGGCTTCTCTTCTTTGTCTTTCCACTTTTTTCCCTCCTCTAGAAATTTAATCCATTTTCACGTGCAGCTTCAGCTAAAGCTTTAACACGTCCATGATATAAGTATCCACCTCTATCGAATACTACATCACTAATTTTTGCTTTTTTTGCTCTTTCAGCAATTAATTTTCCGACTTTACGAGCTGCTTCAATATTTCCACCATTTTCTAGTTTTAATTCTTTATCAATTGAAGAAGCACTAACTAAAGTCACACCTTTAGCATCATCGATTATTTGTGCGAAAATATTAGAATTTGATCTAAATACATTAAGTCTAGGAGTTTCATTACTACCAGTTACTTTATTTCTAACTCTAGCATGTCTAGCCTTACGCACTTCATTACGATTTACCTTTTTAATCATATTCTTCTTCCTTTCTATTAAGCAGCTTTCTTACCAACTTTACGAATAATATGTTCGTCTTGGTAACGAATACCTTTTCCTTTATAAGGTTCAGGTTTTCTTATTTTTCTAACATTAGCAGCAAACTCACCAACTAATTGCTTGTCTATACCCCTAATAAAAAGTTCAGTATTACTAGGAGCCTCTAAAGTTAAACCTTCAGGAACATCAAGCATAATTGGATGAGAATACCCTGCAGTTACTTTTAATTTTTTACCTTGAACATCAAAACGATATCCAACACCAACAGTTTCTAATTTTTTCTCAAAACCTTTAGTTACACCAATAATCATATTACTAATATTGGCATTAGCTGTACCGTGGAAATTTTTAAAAGCATCACTTTTTCTAGTAACAGTAAGCTCTTCACCTTCCACATTAACAGTAATATTTTTATTAATTTCAGTAGAAAGTTCACCTTTAGGACCCTTAACTGTAACAATATTACCGTTAGTTTCAACCGTAACACCAGCAGGTATATTTAAAATTCTGTTTCCTATACGACTCATAAATATCTTTCCTTTCTACCAAATATAAGCTAAAACTTCTCCACCTAATTTTTTATTCTTAGCGTCTCTTCCAGTCATAACACCTTCAGAAGTAGAGACAATAGCTATACCTAAACCATTAAGAACGCTAGGTATATCTACCCATTTAGCATAAACGCGAAGACCTGGTTTAGAAATTCTTTTAAGTCCAGTAATAACACGTTCTTTTTTATTATATTTTAAATTTAAAACTAATTTGTTTTGTTTTTCAGCATCTACTACTTTAAAGTCAGAAATATATCCTTCTTCCTTTAAAATTCTAGCGATTTCTTCTTTCATTTTTGAAGTTGGCATTTCAACTTCTACATATCTTAATTGATTTGCATTACGGATTCTCGTAAGCATATCAGCAATTGGATCTGATACTACCATCTTTAATCCTCCCTTCTTACCAGCTTGATTTTGTAAATCCAGGTATTTGTCCTTTATAAGCTAAATTCCTAAAACAAATACGGCAAATTCCATACTTTTTAAGTACTGAATGTGGTCTACCGCATATTTGACAACGTGTATATTTACGCACTTTAAATTTAGGCTCTCTATTAGCTTTAACAATCATACTTTTTCTTGCCATAATATCCTCCTAATTATTTTTTAAACGGCATACCGAAACCTTTAAGTAAGTCTAAAGCTTCCTCGTTAGTTTTTGCAGTTGTAACAAAAACTATATCCATTCCACGTACTTTAACAACTTTATCATAATCTATTTCAGAGAAAATAAGTTGTTCAGTAAGACCTAAAGTATAGTTACCTCTACCATCAAATGACTTAGGACTTATACCTCTAAAATCTCTTACACGTGGTAGTGTAATACTAATTAACTTATCTAAGAAGTTATACATATTATCTCCTCTTAAAGTTACTTTACAGCCAATAGCTTGACCTTCTCTAACTTTAAAACCAGCAATAGCCTTCTTAGCTCTAGTAATTATTGGTTTTTGACCAGTAATAGTTTTTAAATCTTCACATGCAGCATCGATTAATTTACTATTACTAGTAGCATCACCAACACCCATGTTAACGACAATTTTATCTAATTTAGGCACTGCCATAATACTCTTATAATTATATTTTTCAGTTAAACTTGGTACGATTTTTTCTTTATACTCTTTTTCTAGGCGGTTCATAAATGCCCTCCTTTCAAGTTACTAATCAATTTTTTTACCAGATTTCTTAGAAATTCTGATTTTTTTACCATCTTTAAACTCATAGCCTACTCTAGTTCCTTTTTTTGCTTTATCATCATAAAGCATAACATTAGAAACATGTAAAGGAGCTTCAATTTCAGCTATTCTTCCATCTTCTCCACCGCTTGGTTTAATATGTTTTTTAACAATATTAACGCCTTCGACGATGACCTTAGAAGAATTTTTTAAAGTCTTAATTACTTTTCCTTCTTTGCCCTTATCTTTTCCAGCTATAACGACAACTTTATCTCCTTGTTTAATTTTCATATTATCCCTCACGATCTATAATACTTCTTTAGCAAGTGATACAATCTTCATAAAATCTTTTTCACGAAGTTCACGAGCTACTGGTCCAAATACACGAGTTCCAACTGGACTCTTATCATCTTTAATGATAACGCATGCATTTTCATCAAACTTGATATATGATCCATCTTCTCTTCTTAGACCAAATTTAGTTCTAACAACTACTGCCTTAACAACTTGACCTGCACTAACAGTTCCATTAGGCATAGCTTTTTTTACAGTTCCAACAACTATATCTCCAATATTGCCAGTTTTAACCTTGCTGCCACCAAGTACCCTAATAACTAGTAGTTCACGAGCACCAGAATTGTCAGCTACTTTTAAACGGCTTTCCTGTTGAATCATATATAATTCCTCCTTCTAGCTAGTTATAAAATAACTGCTTCTTCTACTACTTTTACTAAACGATAATGTTTAGTCTTAGATAGTGGTCTAGTTTCAGCAATTCTAACAATATCGCCTACTTTAGCCACATTTGCCTCATCATGTGCGGCAAACTTTTTAGAGTACTTTACTCTTTTACCATATTTTTTATCCATTCTGTGAGTTTCAACTAAAACTGTAATAGTTTTATCATTTTTAGCACTTACAACTTTTCCAACTAATTCTTGTTTAATATTTTCCATAATATTCCTCCTAGCCCTCTAATTCACGTTCACGAAGAATAGTTTTCATTCTCGCAACGGCCTTTCTAAGTTCTTTAATCCTACTAGGTTGTTCTAAAGATCCAGTAGCTTGGCTAAAACGTAAATTAAATAGCTCTGCCTTACATTCAGAAATTTTATTTTTAAGTTCTTCATCACTAAGTTCTCTAAGTTCATTAATTTTCATTAGCCACACCCTCTTTCTTTACAAATTTACATTTAATTGGAAGTTTGTGCATAGCAAGACGTAAAGCCTCACGTGCTACTTCTTCACTCACACCAGAAATTTCAAACATGATTTTTCCTTGTTTAACAACTGCAACCCATTTTTCAGGTGCACCTTTACCTTTACCTTGACGCATACCAATACCTTTAGCAGTTAAAGATAGATGTGGGAAAATGTTTATCCAAACCTTTCCTCCACGTTTCATATAACGAGTCATAGCAACTCTGGCAGCCTCAATTTGTTGTTGACTAATCCAAGCACCTTCTAATGCTTGAAGACCATAGTCACCGAATGATAAAGTGGTATTTCCTTTTGACTTTCCTTCATATTTAAGACGATGAGGTCTACGATATTTAGTTCTTTTTGGAATAACGGCCATTTTTCTTACCCTCCTTATCATCTTTAGAGGCAAGGATTTCTCCCTTATAAATCCATACTTTAACACCAATCTTACCGTAAATAGTATCAGCTTCTTTGTGAGCATAATCTAAATCAGCTCTTAAAGTATGACGTGGAACCTTACCTTCAGTATAATGTTCACTTCTTGCAATTTCAGCTCCATTTAAACGTCCTGAAACTTCAGTTTTAATACCCTTAGCTCCTGATTTTATAGCATTTCTAATTGCTTTCTTTTGAGCAATTTTATAAGAAACACGGCTTTCAATTTGATGAGCTATATTCTCTGCTACAAGTGCAGCTACAATATTAGGGTTTTTAATTTCTTTAATAGAAATATGAATATCTTCATTAACTAGTTTTGAAAGTTCTTTTCTTAATTTTTCTATTTCATCACCGCCATGACCTATTACAACACCAGGCTTAGCAGTATTGATAATAACTTCGGTCTTATCACTATTTCTCTCGATTTCAATTGCAGAAACAGCAGCTCCAGATAATTTCTTTTCTAAGAACTTACGAATTTTATGATCGTTACCTAGGAATTTAGCAAAATCATTATTGCCAGCATACCATTTAGATTCCCAAGTTTTATTAATTCCAATTCTAAGTCCGACTGGACTAACCTTTTGACCCATGTTTATTACCCTCCTTTACTTTATTTTTCACCTACAACCACTGTAATGTGGCTTGATCTTTTTAAAATTGGCTTAGGCATACCTTTTGCCCCAGCGCGTCCTCTCTTAAGAGTACGTCCTTCATTTATATAAGCTTCTTTAACATATAAGTTTTCACGTTTTAACTCTAAATTATTTTCACAATTAGCTGTAGCTGACGTTAAAACCTTACGAATTAATCTAGAAGCTTCTTTATTTATGTTTGCTAAAATAGTATCAGCTTCTGCCACATCTTTACCACGAATTAAATCGATAACAAGACGAGCTTTTCTAGGTGCTATTCTTACACCCTTTGCAACCGCTTTAGCTTCCATTTATATCATCCTTTCCGGTTTATTTTTTCTTTTTATCGTCACCGTGTCCACCAAACTTACGAGTTAAAGCAAACTCTCCTAATTTATGTCCAACCATATCTTCTGTTACATAAACAGGAATAAAATCTTTACCATTATGAACAGCAAATGTGTGTCCTATAAATTCAGGATAAATTGTAGAACGGCGTGACCAAGTTTTAATAACTTCTTTTTTACCAGATTCACTCATAGCTTGAACCTTTTTCATTAAACTATCATCAACGAATGGTCCTTTTTTTAAACTTCTAGCCATTTATAATCATCCTTTCTTATTTACTTCGGCGAACAATCAACTTGTTTGAAGCCTTTTTCTTATTACGTGTCTTGTATCCAAGAGCAGGTTTACCCCAAGGAGTAACAGGCCCTTTACGTCCGACAGGCGCTCTACCTTCACCACCACCATGTGGGTGATCGTTAGGGTTCATAACACTACCACGTACAGTAGGTCTTATTCCTAAATGTCTCTTTCTTCCGGCTTTACCTAAATTAACAAGTTCAAAGTCTGCATTTCCAACTTCACCAATAGTAGCTCGGCAAACACTTAAAACTTTTCTAACTTCACCACTAGTTAAACGAAGTAAAGTATAATTTCCTTCTCTACCAAGGATTTGAACACTTGACCCAGCACTTCTAGCCATTTGACCACCTTTACCAGGCATAAGTTCAACATTATGAACTAGTGTTCCTTCTGGAATGTCAGCAAGAGCTAAATTATTACCAACTTTTATGTCAGCTCCTTTTCCACTCATAATCTTCATTCCAACTTTTAAACCATTTGGAGCAATAATATATCTTTTTTCTCCATCGGCATAATTTATTAAAGCAATGTTAGCACTTCTATTTGGATCGTATTCAATGGAAGCAACTGTTCCAACGATACCATCTTTATTTCTTTTAAAATCTATGATTCTGTATTTTCTCTTAGCTCCACCACCGTGATGTCTTACAGTGATTTTACCTTGATTATTACGACCACCAGATTTTTTAATTGTAACAACTAATGATTTTTCTGGTTTACTTTTAGTAATATCTTCATTAACTAAAGTAGTCATACCACGTCTTCCATTAGTAGTTGGTCTATATGATCTAATTGCCATTTTTTGTTCCTCCCTTAAGATTAATTAAGTTCGATTGAACTTCCTTCTTTTAATTTAACAATTGCTTTTTTAACTTTATTTGCTCTACCTACATATCTTCCAACTCTTTTTTTCTTTGGATATGTATTTAAAGTATTTACTTTTTCAACTTCTACATTGAATAATTTCTCAATAGCTTCTTTAATTTCAATTTTAGAAGCTCTTGGATCAACACTAAACACAAAAGTGTTGTGTTCTCTAGAAAGTTCTAAAGACTTTTCAGTTACTATTGGAGCTTTTATAATGTCTCTATATCTATCCATTAAGAAAGCACCTCCTCTATAGCTTTAACTGCGTCTGTTTCAATAACTAAATAATCAGCAGCTATAACATCTAAAGTATTGATTTCATCATAAGTAAGTAAATCAACCTTAGGAATGTTTCTTGAAGCTAAAATTAAATTATCAGAAAGTTCCTTAACAACTATTAAAATATTTTTAGATACTTTTAAATCATTAAGAACTTTAATCATATCTTTTGTTTTATTAGATTTAAGAGCTAAGCTATCAACTACAACTATAGCATCATCTAAAGCTTTATAAGCTAAAGCAGATTTTAAAGCTAAAACTCTTTCCTTTTTATTCATTTTCTTTCCGTAAGTTCTTGGATGTGGTCCGAATACGATTCCACCATGATACCAATGAGGTGCTCTTGTGCTTCCTTGTCTAGCATGACCAGTACCTTTTTGTCTCCATGGTTTTCTTCCACCACCACTTACTTCTGAGCGTGTTTTTGTATTAGCAGTTCCTTGTCTTTGAGAGCTTTGTGCTAAAGTAATTGCATCATAAAGTACTGCATCGTTTGGTTTTACTCCCCAAACATTTTCATTAAGGTTAATATCATTAACTTTTTTACCACTAAGATCAACTATATTTTGTTTTTTCATAATTTACCTCCTAGTTTTCTTGAGTTTCTTGAACTTCAGTTTGAGTTTCTTCTGAAACCTCGGCATCTGATGAATTTTCAGAAACCTTAGCCCATTTTACAAGTTCAGCTCTTTTATTAACCTTTCCCATATTCTTAACAGCACTCTTTATGATAACAAGTCCTTTTTTAGGTCCAGGAATATTTCCCTTAACTAAAATTGCATTGTTTTCTACATCTACAGCTACTATTTCCAAATTTTGAATAGTAACAGTTAAAACTCCCATGTGACTAGGTAATCCTCTACCTTTAAATACACGCATTGGTCTCATTGTACCAAGTGATCCTGGCCCTCTATGATAATGTGAACCATGACCCATAGGTCCTCTTTGTTGATTATATTTCTTAATTGAACCTTGGAACCCTTTACCTTTAGAAGTTCCAGTTACATCAACGACTTCACCTACTTCAAAAATATCTGCAGATATTTCTTGACCTAAAGTATAGTCGCTAACATTTACACCTCTGATTTCTTTAAAGAAGCGCTTAGGTGTAGTTTTCGCTTTACTGGTTATACCAGCAGAAGCCTTCGTCGCAAGTTTTTCTCTTTTAGTATCAAAAGCAAGTTGGATAGCTTCATATCCGTCATTCTCTTTTGTCTTGATTTGAGTTACTACATTAGGAGTAACTTCGACAACAGTAACTGGAGTAAGCTTACCATCTTGATCAAATACTTGAGTCATACCTATTTTACGACCTAAGATTCCTTTCATATTTTCTCCTCCTATAATTTTTTGATTTTGCATTCAACACCGCTTGGAATATCTAAATGCTGAAAAGCATCTATAGTCTCCTTACTTGGGTTGATAACATCAATTAGTCTTTTGTGTGTTCTTTTTTCGAATTGTTCACGAGAATCTTTGTATTTGTGAACAGCTCTTAAAATTGTAATCTTTTCGATTTCAGTTGGAAGTGGAACAGGACCACTAACTTCGCCACCAGTTCTTTTAACAGTAGCAACGATTTTAGCACATGCTGCATCCAAATTCTTGTGTTCGAAAGATTTTAATTTAATTCGATATTTAGCACTTGACATTAATGTACCCTCCTCTCGCCTATATCTAAGTATAGACTTGCTCCGTGCAAAAACCCGAATAACCATTTTAAATATTTTACAACTTAACCTGGCGTATCGGCAACCTCGCACATCTTCGCATGCCACACATTCAAAATTATACACAATAATTATATGAAAATCAAGCTTTTTTTATGGTTTTTTGTTTAAAATGTAAAAAAATAATTGCATAAAACAATTATTTAATTTATAAAATGACTAATACACCCCATTAATACTTCTTCACATTTTCTTCTAAAACATCATATTTTTCTAAAACATAATCCAATCCTTTTTTCGAAAAAGTATATTGATACCTAGTTCCTTTATTTTTAAGCCTATCATAATTATTTTCATAATCAGTTTTGAGTTTAGTCATATCAAGTACTAAATTACCCTTTGAATCAGGCTTATCATAATCGCTAAATTTGTAAACATAATTTATTCCAAGTGGATCAGTCGTAACATATTCACTAACAGCAGAATTAAAATAAAGTTTATTTAAAACCAAAATATACTTTCCATTCTTTTTCTTTATACTATTAACTTTACTTAAAACAGGTTTAGTAGAATAAAAGTTATGAGATGGATGATTAGAATTATAGACAAACTTATTATTAGCCTCATCATAATTATATAAAACGCCATCATTATTTTCACAAAGAATATTTTCTAAAGTAACTTCTCTATCAAAAACTTTTTTTACATATTCTATTACAGCATCACCTTGTACTTCTTTGCATCCAATCACTCCAGAACATACATCGTTAATAGCTACTCTAACAAGCTCATTAAACCCGAATAAATCTAATGAATCAAGATGATAATTATCTATAAAAGAATTAAGTTCTAAAGATACATTTTCTAAATTCTCTTTAGATTCAATTTCTACACTCCTACTACCACTTTTTATAGAAGTAACTATTAAACTATAAACTAATAATATAAAAATAATAGAAATACAAACATATAAAGCCATCCTATACTTTTTTATTTTTTTCTCATTATTGTTTTTATCCTTATTCATATTAGCAAAAGGATCATTAATAGTATTATTTTCTACAGTTACATTTTCATTATTAACATGCATAATCTTATTACTGTTAAAATCAAAATTATTCATTATTTCAGCTCCTATTCTTACATTATTATAACACATTTCACAGAAATTTATATTGCTTATAACAAATTAGAATGATATAATTTTACTGGTGATAAAATGAAAGTAACAATATTAGGCTCTGGAGCATATGGAATCGCACTTGGAACAGTATTAAATAAAAATAAACATGATGTAACACTTTGGACTCCGTTTGAAGAAGAAGCAAAATCACTTTCAGAAACAAATGAAAGTCCAGTATTAAAAGGAGCACATCTGCCAGAAGAATTAAAATATACGACAAACTTAGAAATAGTAAAAGGATCAGATCTCATAATAATAGCTATTCCTACAGCTTTTCTAAATGAAACATCTAAAAAATTAAAAAAATATTATAATAATGAGCCTATATGTATAGCTACTAAAGGAATAGAACAAAATAGTTGTAGATTTGTCTATGACATAATAAAAGAGAACTTAAAAACAGATAAAATATCAATTCTATCAGGTCCTTCTTTTGCCATAGATATAGTAAATGGTGGAACAGTTGGACTCGCACTAGCTTCCCAAGATAAAGAAACAATAGAAATAACTACAAAAGCATTATCAAATAACCACTTTAAATTAAGAAAAACTCATGATATCATTGGAGTAGAAATATGTGGAGCAATAAAAAACGTAATAGCAATCGCATCTGGAATGATTGCTGGAATGAATCAGACAGAATCGACAAAAGCCATGTTTTTAACAGAATCACTTCATGACATTAAATCTTTAATCAAAGGATTAGGTAGTGATGGAGATACAGTTTTAACATATGCTGGATTTGGAGACTTGCTTCTAACCGCAACATCAGAAAAAAGTAGAAATTATTGCTTAGGTTATATGATAGGAAGTAACACACCAAAAGAAGAAATAGATAATTACATAAAAAATACAACTGTAGAAGGATTGTACACTCTTAAATCAATAAAGGACCTAGTCAAAGATAAGGATGTTGACATGCCAATTATTAATCTCATAGAAGAAATAATCTATGAAAATAAAAAGCCTAAAGAACTAATAAATTTTTTAGTAAAAAAACCATAAACCACATTATAAAATGTGGTTTTATTAAATTATTTTTTTTTAAATAATTACCTTTAATCATTATTATTAATTAAGATTTATTTTCCTATCTCTGTTTTTTCTTTTGTAATATTTTTATTACACTTTTTCGATAACTTGAATTATTTGATATCTTATTTAATTCATTTCTTGCAAAAACTGCTAGTAGATATACACCTACTCTAATAATAACTTTTATTGCAGTTTTTTTATTATCTAATACTTCATAATCATAATTTAACTCATCAGTTGAAACTAATTTTGATGACATATCATTTTTTTTCGAAGACTCTGCAATAATCTGCTCATAATTTGATATATCTGTTGGAACATACCTTAATGCCCCACTATTATTCTTTACTGCTTCTATAGCTATTTGTTCATAATTTGGTATATCTGTTGGAACATACCTTAATGCTTCTCCATCGTTTTTTACGGCTTCCATTGCTACTTGTTCATAATTTGATATATCTGAATATACATATTCTAATAAAGATCCAGACTTTTTTACGGCTACCATTGCTATTAAAACATAGTTTGGTGCATCTTTTGGAACAAATTCTAAAGAACCTGAATAATTATTAATTGCCTCTATGGCTATTCGATCATAGTTTGGTACACTTGTTGGAACAAATATTATTGCAAAACCATTTATACTTACAGCTTCCATAGCTATTTGTTCATAGCTTGGCAAATATGTTGGAATATATTCTAATGCAAAACTATCATTTTTTATCGCTTCCATAGCTATTTGCTCATAATTTGGTATATCTGCTGGAACATACCTTAATGCCTTCACATCATTTTTTACAGCTTCTATAGCTACTTGTTCATAATTTGGTATATCTGTTGGAACATATTCTAATGCACTCACAGAATATGGAACAGCTTCTTTAACTATTTGTTCATAGTTTTGTATATCTACCGGAACATACCTTAATGCCTTACCGTTATTTTTTATAGCCTCTATAGCAATTTGCTCAAAAATTTGCTCATCAGAAGAAATATATTCTAAAATAGAAGGATTATTTTTAATTTCATTCATAATAGTAATTAAATTAATTTTTTTTAAATCATCTTTAGGATTTCTTTTATCTATAATACTTCTTCTCTTTTTATCTTTAAACCATCCAAAAAGACCAGGAGATTTTAATAAATATAAAACACTTAATTCTTCTTCTGTCAAATCTTCATTGCTGTTTGTTTTTCGTTCTATTTCATTTAAATAATTAATATCAAAAACTTCTCTTTGATATTTTTTTTCTGATTTATCACATCTTGTCATAACAAATTTCCTCCTTCTTTATAGAAAACTATGGTAACAAATAAATCAACTACAGTCAAACAAATATTATAATTACCAAATTATTGTATATTACTTTTAAAAAATATTTATATAAAAAAAAGCTTATGCAGCTTTTTTATCAAATCCATATTTTTTATTGAATTTTTCAACACGTCCTGCCTTCTTAACTGTACCTTGTTTACCAGTAAAGAATGGATGACACTTATTACAAACCTCGATTTCAAGCTCAGGTTTATTAGATCTTACAGTAAAAGTATTACCACAAGCACATGTAACTTTAGTATCCATAAATTCAGGATGAATATCTTTTTTCATATCTATCTCTCCTTCCGCCATGACTAAAATAAGTCATAGAAATTCACAAGTAAATATATTCTAGCAAACTTCTTTTTAAAAATCAACCCTCAAATAAATATTTATCAATTATTTCAGTTATCAAAGAAGTATCACTAACAAAAATAACATCATACTTATCGCATATTTCTTTATATCTTTTGTTTAAATAAATTATTAAATTCTTCTCATCCATACTATCATTTCTATACCTATAACCTATAAACATAATATCTTCTTTGCAATATTTTCTAATTAAATTAAGCAGTTTTTCAAAATCTTTAGCTAAATCATCTATGTAATCATACACATCAACAAAAGAAGAGTCATCTATTTTTTCATATACATCATCTATATTTATCTTTAATGTAACTAAATCAGCTTTTATCAAAGCATTTTTTATCGTACTTCCTTTAGACTTTTCGTTATAAATTATTCTATTATATATATCAGTAATTCTATCATTAGAACCACTATAATCATATACTGCTTTTTCCAAAACATTTTTCTCTTTTAAATAGTCCTTAACATAAAAAGAATAATTATCATTTTCTCCACGTGAATCTCCTAAAGCTAAATAAAAAACCTTTTTATCCATATTAGCTAAATATATAATAAATACAAATAAAACAGTAAATAATCCAAATAATATTTTTTTCATAAAAACACCTCAAAAAAAGTAGATATAAATCTACTATATTTTATTTAAAAAAATAAATATTATTCATCTTCTAGCCATATTTCAGCTCCCACATTAGAAAGCTTTTGAATAAGATCACCATAACCTCTAAGTAAATGTTTAATATCAGTTATAGTAGTCTCTCCATCAGCTGACAAAGCAGCTAAAATTAAAGCAGCTCCAGCTCTTAAATCACTAGTTCTAACAAGCTTTCCTTCCAATCTAGTAGGACCATTAACATAAATAGTATCACCTTTTCTAATTATATCAGCTCCCATACTATTTAAATAAATAGTATTTTGAAATCTATTTTCATATATTGTCTCACGAACAGTACTTTCACCATTTGCCATTACTAAAAGAGTAGTAATTGGTTGTTGAAGATCAGTCGCAAACCCAGGATATACTTTAGTTTCAATATTTACAGGCTTTAAATTATCTACCTTATTAGTTATAACCTTATTGCCATCTATCTTATAATCCGCACCCATTTCATCTAAAACAGAAAAGAAACTAGTTAAATGAGAAGGCTCTACATCACAAATCTCTAAATTTTTACCATTCATAACACCAGCTAAAATATAAGTGCCAGCTTCAATCCTATCAGGAATAACTTCTATACTACCTAAAGTTAACTTATCTACTCCTTCAATTATTAAGTGGTTCGTATCCTTGCCAACTATTTTAGCCCCCATACTAATAAGTAAATCAATTAGATTACCAATTTCTGGCTCACGTGCTGCATTTTCTATTATAGTCTTACCTTCTGCCATAACCGCTGCTAGCAAAATATTAACAGTAGCTCCAACACTAGGAAAAGGTAATTTAATATGAGCGCCAATTAATTTTTCAGCCTCTATAATAAACAAATCATCCACACATTCTATTTTAGCTCCCATTTTTTCAAAAGCTTTTAAATGATAATCAAAAGTTCTAGCTCCTATCTCACATCCACCAGGAAGACTAATACTCACCTTTTTATATCTTCCAAGAAGAGCTCCCATAAAATAATATGAAGCTCTAAGCTTAGTAGAATACTCAGAAGTTATTTCTTTGTTTACTAAACCAGTACTATCAATATATAAAGAGTCATTTTTAAATTCATATTTCACATTCAAATAAGAAAGAATACTTTCTAAATTAGATACATCAGATATATGAGGTATTTTCTTAATAACAACCTTATCAGAAAGTAAAGATGCAGGTATTAAAGAAACAACACTGTTTTTAGACCCACTTATGTATATTTGACCAGATAGTGTTTTACCACCAACAACCTTAATTTTATCCATAAAATCACTTCCAATATAAACTATTCAATTTATTATACCACGCAACTAGTCAAATAACTTAATTTTAAAAAATTTTTTACATAATTTTTACAAATTATACAATAAAACTAACACCTACTAATACTAAAATTATCCCCCCTATTAAAGTAGATAATTTTCCGACTAATTTTTCAATTTTATTACCTATTAATAAGCCAATTAAAGTAAATAAAAAACTAAAAAAAGAAAAAATAAAAGAGGACAGTATATAATTATAATTCATATTTGTAAAGGTAATGCCAACAGAAAAACTATCAACACTAACCGCAAAAGCAAATAAGAAATATTCAGAAAAATTCATAAGATGAATATCATTATTTTTCTCAAAAGAAGATAAAACCATCTGTATACCAATAAAAGATAAAATAAGGCATACTATTAAATCAGGATTAACATCGATAAGTTCAAAAATTAAATTACCAAAACATTTTCCTAAAAGAGGCATTATAAAATGAAATATACCAACAATAAAAGAAAGAATTAATTTATCTTTCTTCCTCATACCTAAAGTACCATACAAAATAGATAGAGAAAAAGCATCCATACTTAAACTAATAGCAGTAATAATTAATAAAATCATAAAAAAGCCTCCTATAAAATAATATGGAAGACTTATATATTTAAGACAAATATTTTTTAAGAATTTCTTCTACTAAAGACTTATACTCTACCTTATCATTTTCTTCACCTTCTATCAAACATAAAGGAGGAAATAAAACACACCACCAATTATCACCCTCACCTTTTCCCAAAGTAATAAGTAAAGATTCATAATACCCCTCTTCGTATTTCACACCCTTATATTCTTTTTCTGGAAAATAATTATAACCATAATTAATCTTATAACCTAAATTATAACTACTATCACTTAATACCTTTTTTACATCATTATCCACTAAATCCAAATTATTTTTTATAATCTCACTAGCTTCTTTACTACTTCTAGCATCTTTTAATAAATCATACATAGTAATCTCTAATTTATCTCTAACACTTTTCTTAATACTCTGATCAAACTCAGAATTACTATTAGGAATAATTCTAATTCTAAGAGCATCATTAGGAATAGTTAAACCCTTAACAACACTTTTAGAAACAAACATATAAAATACAAAAATTACCATTAATAAAATAATACTCTTTTTCATATTATCACCCACTAATTAATAATGGGATTTATTTATCTTTTTATACAAAAAAAAGCCAATTGGCTTTTACATAAATTCATTCTAATATCTTTTATCCTACAATTCTGTACATATCTTCTGACGATTGTCCACCATTTCCACTAAGTTTGATATTAGATTTTAGATGGAGAACTGGGCGAACTGAGCCGTTCTGGTGTCTCGCATTGGAGTAGTAGACACGGCCACTATTCGCAAGGAACTCGAAGTTCGCACCAGCGGAATTCGGCGAAAGCAACCAATACCAATAACCTGATTTATAAAGATAATTTGTGGTTTTACATGTATCATTTTGATAATTATCATATAAATATTTAGCATTCGAACAATCAGCGTTACCATGAGCTCTTATATACTCTGATTTTGTCGCTAAAGCTATATCTCCTGTCCATGTATATGCTTTTTCCATATCTTCAAGCTCAGATATTGTTAAAGAATCATTATATACTCCAGCATGTCCTACATTCCATTTCATTCCTGTTTGAACATATTGTAAATCGGATAAACTATTTTTATATATACTATTTAAATATGTATTAAGTTCTGCATCTTCGGTTACTTGATCACTTGCATAATAATTTCCAGTTCCAGTATTTGCAAAACTACTCATAGCTGCCCACGCATTACACCCAGACTGCTGTGCATAACTGTTTGAACAATATCCGCTTGTTCGTCTTCCTGTTGCACCTGATGCATCAAATCTTCCTAGTAAACTATTTGATGTATTAACTCCACTATATCCAGTTAAATCTATTCTTTCATCTTTAATTATTTTTAAATTACCAGATGAATTTATACTCATTATTCTCCATACTTCATTATTAAATTCTATATAATTATCTGGATTTGCTCCTCTATAGTAATACTCTCCTGCATTACTATCATAATAAAGGCCATCTCCTGAAGAAACTAAAGGGAATGTATTTTCATCAAATGTAACTCCATCTATAAATTCCATTCCACCATTTCCATCATCTTGTTCTACATTTATTCCAACACTAATTGTTTGTGTTTCTCCTGTGTATGGTCCTGTAATATCAATATTATTTTGAAATTTAGCTACTACTTTCATAGTTGTTTCTTGATTAGATGTAAGAGTGGAAGATTCTGGCATGTGAATAATAAACTGTACGTTTCCTTTCGTTATAGTCGTATCTGCTGTTAATGAGTCTTCTCCTACTGTGATACTTTTTATATCTGCTGTTATACTACTTTTATTCTTAATTGTTAATGTATATTCTATTTGATCACCTGGTTGTTTAAAATTAGCTGTTAATGATGCATTTGGTACATAACTTGTCTCACATGCAGTACCTGAATAACTCATTGTTCCAGTTGGTGTTGTTCCTTCTGCAATACCAGCTGATGCAATATATGTATTCTTTTTAGAATTATCAAATCCTACACACCATGAATTTGTTATATTTGCCGTTCCATTTATTGTAAGAAGTGATGAAAATGCTGCATACCCTACTCCCATAATTACTAGTATTGCACATAATCCAATTATTATATAATTTCTTTTATCAGTTCTTATTTTTAGATTCATTTTAATACTTCCATTCCATTATAAATATATTATATCGCAAAAAAAAGGTAATTTTTTTGAAAGATATATGTTTTACTAATTACCTTTACCTTATTTTTTCATTAACTAATATTATTTTCCGGAAAAAGTATTTTAATCCTCCAATAACCATTCTATTATATTTTTATGAATAATTCCATTTCTAGACTGATCTAACTTATCCATTGATATAACATATTTAGGATAGTTATCATCAATACTATTATATGCATTAAATTCTCTTTCAATAGTTCTTTCATCAGATAAAATATAACAAACTTGATAATATTCTTTTTTACCATCTTTTAATGCAATAAAATCTATTTCACCATTATCTAAAGAACCAATTTTTACATCATAACCTCTATATATTAATTCATTATAAACTATGTTTTCAATATATGCACCTATTTGTTCTTTTTTAGATATATTCATTATTCTACCCAAGCCTAAATCTGTTAAATAGTACTTATATTTCCCATTTAAAATTCTCTTGCCTCTTACATCATATCTATCAACTTTATTTATTAATAAAGCTTTACTCATATATTCCAGATAATTATACAAAGTATTTTTTGTTACACCTCTATTTTCTGATTCAAAATACCTCACTAAGCTTTCTGCTGAAAAAGTTTGAGCAGGTGTTGATAATATATATTCTACTATTCTATTAAACAAATCTATGTCTTTAACTTTAAATCTTTCCACAATATCTTTAACTACAATAGAATTATAAACATCAGTTAAATATGTTCTTATTTGTTCTTCACTATCAAATATAAACCTTTGTGGCATTCCACCCCACCACATATAGTCTTCAAAATCTTGCTCTAGTTCATACTTACTTTTACTATTACATTCTTTTAAAACACATACTTCTTTAAATGAGAATGGTAATATTTTAAAGCTTACATACCTACCAGCTATATGAGTAGCAAGTTCACCAGATAATAAATCACTATTAGATCCAGTTATAAAAATTGATATATTATTTTTATAATCTGATTTAAATGAATTAACTGCCAATTCCCATCTTTCAATATTTTGAATTTCATCAAAAAATAAGTAGTATTTTTTATTATCTATCATTTTATCTTTAATATAATTATATAAATCATCATCATTTTTGATAAAAGAATATTCCTTTGACTCAAAATTAATATAAATAATATGTTTATCATCAATTCCATTTTTTTTAATTTCATCAATTATTTGAAGCAAAATAACTGATTTACCACAACGCCTAATACCTGTAATAACTTTTATAAGGTCAACATCATAAAAGGGTCTAATTTTAGATAAATAAATATCTCTAATAATCATCAAATCACCTCTCGATTCAATTATATAACGTTTTAATTTCTTTGTCAATTTTGTATTCTTTGAAATACAAAATTGAATAAATATTTTTTTTTGTATTCTAAAATTTAATTTACCATTTATATTATTATATGTTTATTTCTACAAAATAAACTTACAAAAAAAATAATATAAAAAAATTTTTAATTAATATATTTAAATGAATCCTATCAAAGAATAATAAAAGAATGATTTTCATCATCCTTCTATATAAATTCAATTATATTTTACCCTTCTTCTACTCTAAGTATTAATCTATCCTCATCGCCTTCGATTACTTTAAGTTCACCATTTTCATAAATTGAAAAAGAACTAGGAATCTCTTCAATTGTTACCATCTCACCATTTATAAATAAATTATACTGAAGTTTTTTATCATTAGAACAAGAAGAATCCGTACAATCGACTATATTAATTGATAAAAGTTTAATACTAGTGTGATCACTATTAGTAATCCTAACCACTTGATTTTTTTCAATACTAAAGTCTTCACTTAAATTAACAGACTTGTTTCTATTAAAGTATTTAACAGAAACATAAATAGCAAAAATAATTGAAAACAAAATAACAAAACAAATCATACCCTTTTTTTTCATAAACACACTCCTTACTTATGATAACTTTCATTATTATTAATTTTATAAGCTCTATATATTTGTTCCAATAAAATTACTCTAAACATCTGATGAGGAAAAGTCATTTTAGAAAACGAAAGCAAATAATTACTCCTTTTTTTAACCAAACTAGATAGGCCATAAGAACCACCAATTACAAAAGTCAGTTTAGAATAATTATTAAAAACACTATCTATTTTTTTAGCAAACTCAATAGAAGAAATACTTTCACCAGAAATATCCAAAGCAATAACATATTCGTCAGGTTTAATCTTAGATAAAATTTTCTCACCTTCAACTTTTAAAGCCTTCTCAGCATTAGCTTCATCAGCAACCTGTACAATATCAATCTTGGTATATTTTGAAAGCCTTTTCAAATATTCAGAAATAGCCAGAGATAAAAACTTCTCCTTAATTTTACCAACGCATACTATCTTTATCATACCTCTATAAGCTCAGTCCTCTCTTTTTGTTTAGCAATTTCAATGTCAGGTATATTTTTACCAGCTAAAGCATCAAGTAAAGAATTTAAAGCAAGCTCAGGTGTATTGTTTTCTTCACTAAGGTGGATTAATACAATTTTTTTAGTATCATCAGTAACAAATTTAGATAAATAATAAGAACTATCCTTATTAGATAAATGCCCTTTATCACTAAGAATTCTTTGCTGGAGATGATAAGGATACTTTCCTTCCCTAAGCATTCTAACATCGTGATTACTTTCAAAAATATACAAATTTTTACCCTTTAATTTACTAAAATTTCTAACATTAATATAACCAGTATCAGTTATATGAACTATACTTCTTCCTCCACTTGTAAATACATATCCATGAGACTCAAGCACATCATGAGAAGTTTTAATAGGAAGTACATCTAAATCCTCTATTACAATTTCCCTATTGATATAGAAATAGTCAAATAAATCCATATCTAACTCATAATGCATTTTCTCAGTTAAATATACTTTAGGATGATGCTTTTTCAAAAACACCCGGAGTCCTGCCACATGGTCCACATGAGTATGCGTTAAAAATATAAAATCTATATCATCAGGATCAACTCCAATGGACCGAAGAGACCTTTCTATGTAAGAGCAGCTAGGACCTGCATCAACTAAAAATTTAAGTCTAGAAGTTTCAATATATGTGCAATTACCTTTACTGCCACTTGCTAAAACACATGCTCTCATTACCTATAACCACCAGGATAAAGTATAGCTGGATTAATGTGGTTATATTTTTGACCTTTCCAAATTTCATAATGAACATGAGGTCCAGTACATGAACCAGTACATCCTACATAACCTATTACGTCCCCTCTTGCAACTACCTGCCCAACCTTAGCTGCAATCTTAGACATATGTCCATATACAGACATATAACCATTATTATGATCTATCACGACAAAATTACCATAACTATAATGATATTCAGCAATGATAACTCGTCCATTGTTAGTCGCATATATCCTAGAACCATAACCTGTTCCTGCTATATCAAGACCAGTATGAAGCTCACGAGAACCCCACATAGAACGATAACCATAATTACTACTTAAAGTCCATCCACTATCAGTAGGCCATCCCCAGTTAGTTAAACTTCCAACATCTGGAATATATTTGTTACCCTTAACAATTACCTTATTTATTGGATCTTTCAAAACAGACTTATTCTGTAAATCAACATACACTATTGTATTGTTTACTTTCTTAACTTTCTGAGAAACCCTATCAAGTCCATTTACTCCCTCTCTTTCGACTTTCTCATCACCTATAACTAAATTATCATCATATTTTTCATCAGTCTTAAACTGACTTTCAATATCCTTAACAACATAAGATTCTTCAACAATACTAATTTGAGGATTAGTCTCAGAAATTTTAAGTTTTTGTCCAGGATATAAAAGATTATTTTTACCAGTTAAATCAGAATTAGAAAGAAGAACTTCCTCAGGACTAATTTTATTATTAAAAGCAACGTTTTCAATAGTGTCTCCAGCCTTCACCTCATAAATAGATTCTTTACTATTTTCACCATATAGTAAAAACTGAGCCAAATCACTAGAATTTGTATATATTTTTTCAGTTACAGGTATTAAAGCCTCTTTAAAAGTGATATCCTCATCGACATACACATTTTGAATATTCTCACCAGTAGATTCAATTTTTACTTGCTTATCAGTAATATAAGCTTTATATTTATCCTCACCAACAAAAGTATCAATTAAAGTATTAACCGCATTTTTAAATGTTTTTTTATTTAAAACATTTATCTTTTGAATATGTATTTTATCATTTGAATCTTTCTTTTTAATACTAAAAACATATCCCTTTAAAGTAAAATCAGACTTTTTACTAATTTTTTTATAAATAGATGAAATGGAATCAATTGAAGAGTCATAAGTATTTATTCTTTTAATATGAATACCTCTAGGTGCATATATTTTATTGACACCAAATTTCTTTTTATAATAATCTCCATTTTTATCTATATATTCTTCTAGTTTTTCCTTAGATTTAATCGTTCCAAGTAATTCATCATCTAAATAAACCCTATAATAATTATTAGGTAAAGAAGTACTTTTAAATCCAAAAGAGAATATTAAACAAAATAATAGTAATATTT
The DNA here is from genome assembly GCA_964425325.1 of uncultured Muribaculaceae bacterium. Taxonomy (GTDB): domain Bacteria; phylum Bacillota_I; class Bacilli_A; order RF39; family UBA660; genus Coprosoma. Next base: position 50,088 of record CAYRLX010000005.1, read on the forward strand.
TAAACCCCTTTTTCATCACATCACCTGCGAACTTTCTTCCATATTAAAAATTGAACTTGTATTTCTTTTAAATATTAAATTAACTGTTGCCGTAGGACCATTACGATGTTTAGCAATTATAAATTCAAGTTTACTAGTATCCTCGTCTATGGCTGACTCTTTATTATAATAATCATCTCTATAAAGAAAAGCAACAATATCCGCATCCTGCTCTATAGATCCAGACTCCCTTAAATCAGAAAGAAGTGGTCTTTTATCTTCACGTCCTTCAACACTACGAGAAAGTTGAGCAAGAGCAATAACAGGAACCTTAAGCTCCATAGCCATAGTCTTAAGAGATCTTGATATTTCAGAAACCTCTTGCTGTCTTTGACCAGCATACTTAGCTGATCCACTAATAAGCTGCAAATAATCGATAATCACACAATCTAGCCCATCAGGAGAATTAGAAAGCCTTCTGCACTTAGCTCTCATTTCACTAACGGTAATACCTGGAGTATCATCAATAAAAATCTTAGTATCAGCAAGTCTACTAATAGCTTCATTAACTCTCTTCCAATCTTGATGTTGTAAATTACCAGTTCTAAGCCTATTACCTTCTATTTGTCCAACAGAAGAGAGCATCCTAGAAATAAGTTGCTCAGCACCCATTTCCATATTAAATAAAGCAACACTCTTTTTATGAGTCAAAGCCATATTAACAGCCATACATAATGCAAAAACTGTTTTACCCATTGCTGGACGAGCTGCTAAAATAATAAGTTCATTTTCATGAAAACCGGAAGTTAACTTATCTATATCAGAGTATCCACTTGGAACACCCGTAATCTCACCCTTCATAGAAGATAACTTTTCTAAATCAGATTGAGCCTTAAATAAAACATCCTGTATAGTCTTAAACTCAGAACCTCTTCTATTTCTAATTACATCAAATATCTTCTTCTCAGCATCATCCAATATTTCACCAATATCATCAGTAGAAGAAAAACCAGCATTAGCAATTTCAGTACCAGCTTCTATTAAATTTCTTCTTAAAAACTTCTCCTCTACTATTTTTACATACTCATCAGCATTAGCAGCCGTCGGAACAGAATTTATTATTTGAGTTAAATACTCTACCCCGCCTACTTGGTTTAAAAGTTTCTTTCTCTCAAGTTCAGCTGTAACAGTAGTAATATCTATTGGAGATTTATTATCAGATAAATTTTTAATAACCTCAAATATCTTCTTGTGAGAATCTAGATAAAACATATCTTTATTAATAGTTTCAATAATTCTTTGAAGAGCTTTTTCACTCAAAAACATTGAACCTAAAATTGATTGCTCAGCATCTATCTTTTGTGGCATAGATCTTTCATTCACTTTTAAATCACCTACTTTTGAAGTTCTACTTTTAAAGTTGCTTCAACCTTTTTATGTAACATAATACTAACATTAGTTACACCTAAATTATTTATAGGAACATCTATTTTAATTTTTTTCTTATCAATATCAATTCCATTTTTTAAAAGTTCTGATGAGATTTGTTTAGTACTAATTTGTCCAAACACTTTCCCATCTTTACCAGTTTTTACCTTAAATTTAAGAGTCATCTTAGATAATTTTTTCTTAATATCTTCACACTCTTTTATAATTAAATTTTCTTTTTCTTGAGCAGCATCAGTTTGCTTTTTTAAAACTTTACTGCTACCTTTAGTTTCTAAAACTGCTTTTTTATTATTAATAAGATACATACCGTATCCATCTTTTACATTTATTATATCATCTTTTTTTCCTTGTTTTTTAACATCTTCAAGTAATATTACACGCAAGTTTATCCCTCCCTTAAATATTTTTTTAAATGAGAAATAACATCTTCCACACTTTCAGATTCAACCTTAGCTGCAGCTGCTGAAAAGTGGCCTCCTCCTCCAAATTCTCTCATAATTTTACTGACGTCCACTTCACCATTACTTCTAGCACTAATCAAAACTAAAGAAGGACAGGCCATTCCAATAGCAAAAGCCATTTTAACACCCTCAAATTTAAGAATTTTATTAGCAATCATAGCTAAATCAATAGATGTAGAAAATCTGTCATCTACCTCACATAAATAAATATCTTTATCTAGTTTAACACATTTTTCAATATAACTATATAAATTTAATATGTCTTCCATAGAATTTTTTAAAAAATATTGCCATTTAATACTTTCTGCTCCTCCTTTAATTAAAAAAGAAGCAATTTCAAAAGTTCTAGGAGTAACCTTTAAAGTAAATGAGTTAGTATCAACATATAATCCTGCAAACATAACAGTATAATAATATTTTTCTAAAGAAATATCCAAATATTGCAAATACTCACATACTATTTCAATAGTACTAGACATACTATCATTCAAATAAGATAAAGAACTCTTAATTAAATTCAGACCCTTAGAATGATGATCGATAACTACTTTATCTTTGATTTTAAGTAAATCTTCACTTTCTACCAAATTCTTCTCTTCAGTATCAAAAATAATTAGTAAATCATTATCTCCATCTATAGTCTTTTCATATTTAAAAGGAACAATTATATTATTTTCTTCTAAATAATTAATAGCTTTTATTAAAGACTTATTAATTAATTTTTTAGGAGCAACTATATAACACTCCTTTCCTAATTTTTTAATAATCTCTGAAAACGCTATTGCGCTGCCCATACCATCTAAATCAGGAATGCTATGAGTCATTAAAATAATTCTCTCATGACTATTTATTTCATCAGTTAATTTTTTGAAAAACTCTTTCACAAAAACCACCTTCTATACCATTATACTATATTTTAGAGATAAAGTCCTATTTAAAAAGAAAAAAAGTAGAACCTCTACTTTAATTTAATTTTAATTTTAAATTACTACATTTAATAATATATATAATACTTATAATAAAACTTAATATACCACCAATTGATAACATCATAGATGCTACAGCAACAACATCTTTAACATCTCTAACATAAGAAGAATTTACAGAACCTACCAAAGCATCATTGTCAAAGCTTGATGACTCATAAAATAATGAATATATATCTTTCCCATTAACATCTTTAGCTTTTACCCAAAGAAAATAATTGTCGCTAAACTTTGGAATAGAATATATACTACCACTACCACTTATTTTATTAAAATTATTAAAACTTGGAACACTAGATAAAATATTATTTTTTTCTAAACTATAATCATTTAAACATTTTTCTTCTGAATTTTTTTCTATACAACTAGCTAAATTATCATAAGCGTTATTATTCTTATTTTCAAAAGAATCAATCTCGGCAGAACTAGCATCTATAAATTCATAATAAATTTCAGAGTTATAACTTCTAAGCTCATCACTTATTTTAATTTTTATATTATTATCATCGTAATATAATACATTAATATCATCAGATAACTCGATAGTTTCAGAATTAAAAGCTAAAACTTTACCACAAGTAAAAAATAAAATTGAAATTAAAAAAAAGCTAAATATTTTCTTCATAATCCCTACTCCTACTCTAAAAATATATTAGCACATTTAAAAAATACAAAAAATAGATTCAAAAGAATAATAAAAAATTTTACACTTTATGTGTAAAATATAAAATATTAATTATTTAGTAATAATATTACCTAAACAAATTATAAAACAATAATACAATTCACATATAATCTAAATAAGTTATTTTTTATCCCGCAATTTACTCGCAAATAATTTTATCTTATTAAGTCTATGATAAAGTCCTGATTTAGTAATTTTATTACCTGTTTCTATACTCATTATCTCACTGAGTTCTAAAATAGTCGCATCAGGATACTTTATTCTGAAAGATGCAGCTTCTGCTTCTTTTTCGCCAAGTAATTCTAAACCACATTCATTTTTTATAAATTCAATATCCTTAATCAAATTATTCGCAGTTTCTATTGCTCTATCTATATTAGCTTGTTCGCAATTATTAAGTCTATTTGTCATATTTTTATGATCTCTATAAATTCTTATATCCTCAAAATATAATACTGCTTTAACCGCACCAATTAATCTAAGAAAATCCCCTATTTTCTCAGCTTCTTTAATATATACCATATATTTATTATCTCTGTGTAAAACCTTACTATTTAAATTAAATTTATTAAGAAGTTTTTGAACAAATAAAGAATATTCCTTATTCCTTAAATTAAATTCTAAATGATATCTTGATTTCTTAGGATCATTCACACTACCACAAACTAAAAATAATCCTCTTAAGTAAGCTCTTATTAAATCCTCATCATCATATATAAAATCATCAGGTATATTTGAATTAATACCTAAAGACTTTAAAATATAAGAAACATTTCTTTTAACTTCAATAGAATATAATACTTTTTTGTTATAATTATATCCCTTTCTAATAGAAATGGCAGGACTTATATTATATAAATCTTTAAATAAAGAATATACCCTTCTAGCTACACTATTATTCTCTGTAATTATTTTTATTACTCCATTAAAATCATAAAAAGCCCCAACTATAGAAGAAAGCTCAGAAACTTTATCAGCTTCCATAAATTCAAGTTTACTGACTTCATCCTTAACAACAAAAGTAAATGACATATTATCACCCAAAATCTAATAAATATGAAATAATATCAATTGCCACTTTTAAAGTATTATGACGAATTGAACCATTCTCTATTAAAATATAATCATTATCAATGATACGTACATTTTTAATATTTCCCCTATCCAAACCAACTAAATCTTTTTGCTCAGTAGTTTCATATTTTTTTACAATATTATAATCCACATTACCATTATTGACTATAACAGCATCTATTTTTCTATTACCTAAATAACTGTTTATCAAATTTATATGATCAGAAACAGAAAAATTATCCGTCTCCCCAGGCTGAGTCATAATATTACAAACATAGATTATTTTAGCACAAGATTTATCTATTGCATCTATAACATCTGGACAAATCAAATTAGGAAGAATACTAGTAAATAAACTACCCATACTTAAAATAATCGCATCAGCTTCATTAATAGATTTAATTACATCTTTGTTTACTTTAGGATCAGAAGTATAAAATACATCTTTTATTTTTCCATCATACTCTGTAATATTATGCTCGCCATATATAGTACTACCATCATCCATCGTTCCAGCTAACGTAACATTATCTTCAGTAAGAGGTATAACTTTACCTTTTAAATTAAGCAAACTATTAAGCATTTCAATAGCAGAAGACATATTACCAGTGATTTCATTTGCCCCAGTAAGAAGTAAATTTCCAAGAGCATGACCATCTAAATCACTAGAAGTATTAAATCTATAGTTAAAAAGCTTATCTATTTTTTCTTCATCAGAAGATAAACTAACCAAAACCTTTCTTATATCTCCAACAGCAGGAGTATTGAACTCCTCCCTAAGCCTTCCAGTACTACTACCATCATCACAAACAGATACAATAGCCGATATTTCAAAAGGAAGTTTTTTTAACCCACGAAGAAGAGTACTAAGTCCAGTTCCACCACCTAATACAGCAAGTTTAGTCATATTTTTCCTCCTTATAAATATTACTTTTTTTAAAACAATATATAAATATAATAATTCCAATAATAATCATAAATATAGAAACAAGTTGAGCTATTTTAATATTAAAAAACATCAAACTATCAGTTCTTAGTGACTCTACAAAAAATCTTTCAATCCCATACCAAACAAAATAAAAACCAGTTAAATACCCAACTTTAATATTTCTTTTATCTTTAAACAAATACATTATAATAAAACCAAGTAAACACCATAAAGATTCATATAAAAAAGTAGGAATATAATAATTTCCATCAATATTCATTCCCTTTATTATAAACTCAGGTAAATATAAACTTTTTAAATAAGATAAAGTAGTAATAGGACCATGAGCCTCACCATTAAAAAAATTACCCCATCTACCAATAGCTTGACCGATTATTAAACCAATAACAATAAAATCTAAAATTAATAGTAAATTATAATTCTTTTTTTTACAAAAATATAAAACAGTAATAAATCCAGCTATTATTCCACCATGAATTGCAAGTCCACCTTCCCAAACTTTAAAGATACTTAAAGGAGAAGTTAAATAATAATCCAAATTAAACAAACAATAATAAATCCTAGCGCCAATTATTCCAAATAAAATAGCATAAAACATCATATTACCTATTTCTTCCCCATCAAATCCATGATTTTTACTTTCATGAACAATCAAATTATATCCAAGTAAAACCGCAATCATTAGACATATAGAATACATATGAATTGAAATAAAACCAAGATTAATTACTGAATTCATTTACTATCCTTCTTTCTATTAACTCTTTTCATAATAACATCATCAAATATTACATTTAATATTGAAATTAAAATAGACGCAAGTACAGCAAACCAAATACCATATATTTTAAAATGACCACCAAGTAACAAACTAACAAGTTTTAAAATACCTAAATTAATAAAAGGATAAAAAAGACCTAAAGTAATTCCAGTTATAGGAATAGTAAGCCAGACCAAAAAAGGTTTAACAGTCTTATTTAAAATATAAATTAAAAGTGCCGCTATAAAACACCACATGCCATAATACGAATCATCCAAATATATAGTATTTTTAAATAAATAAGAAACTATCATTAAAATAATTGTATAACCTACTATTTGAAAAAAAATATTTTTAATTTTATTAATCATAATCTCACCTATTAAAAATTATAACACATATTGAAAAAAATAGACTATATAATCTATTCACTTTTCATTTCAAATAAAATATCTCTTAGTTCCATTGCTCTTTCAAAATCTAAATTCTTAGCTGCATCTTTCATTTCCTTTTCAATATTTATCATCATAAGTTCCTTATCCTTCTTAGAATACTTTTTCTTTTTCTCTTTAACTTCGATATTATTAGAAATAACATCCCTAATTTCTTTAACAATAGTCTTAGGAACTATTCCATTCTTTTTATTATACTCCTCTTGAATACTACGTCTTCTCTCAGTTTCCTTAATAGCTATATCCATTGCCCTACTTATCTCATCTGCATACATTATTACCTTACCAGAGGCATTTCTAGCTGCCCTACCGATTGTTTGAATAAGACTTCTCTCACTTCTAAGAAAACCTTGTTTATCTGCATCCATAATTGCAATCAAACTTACTTCAGGTATATCAATTCCTTCCCTAAGCAAATTAATACCAACTACTACATCATATACACCACTTCTTAAATCATGTATTATTTGAAGTCTTTCTAAAGTTTTGATTTCATTATGAAGATAAGCAACCTTTATATCTAAATTTTTTAAATATACCGTGAGTTCTTCAGCCATTCTAATAGTTAAAGTAGTTATTAAAGTTCGCTCATTCTTCTCTATTTGTTTATTTATTTGATCTACTAAATCATCTATTTGATTTTTAGTAGACTTTACTTCAATTAAAGGATCCAAAAGACCTGTAGGTCTTATAATTTGTTCAATAACTCTATTATGACTCTTTTCGAGTTCATAATCACCAGGAGTTGCAGATACATATATCACATTTTTAATTTTACCTTCAAATTCTTCAAATTTTAAAGGCCTATTATCAAGCGCACTAGGAAGTCTAAAACCATAATCAACAAGCGCTTGTTTTCTCATTCTATCACCATTGTACATCGCTTTAACCTGCGGTAAAGTAACATGAGACTCATCTATTAAAAGTAAAAAATCATCACCGAAAAAATCAATCAAAGTAGTAGGCATTTCCCCAGCTTTCCTAAGAGCAAGTTGCCTAGAATAATTTTCAACACCTCTGCAAAAACCAGTTTCTTCAAGCATTTCCAAATCATACCTAGTTCTTTCACTAAGCCTTTGATATTCAAGTAATTTATTTTCACTTTTAAATTTAGCAAGCTGCTCATCTAATTCCTTTTTTATATTTTCAATAGCTATTTTCATTTTTTTCTCGCTAGTTACAAAGTGACTAGCAGGAAATAAAGTATAACTTTTTTTATCAGTAATTAAAGAGCCTGTAACCAAGTCAAATTCAGAAATTCTATCAATTTCATCGCCAAAAAATTCAACTCTTATTCCATGAGAATGCTGATTAATTGGAACTATTTCAAGTATATCTCCCCTAACTCTAAAAGTACCTCTTTTTAAATCAATATTATTTCTTTCATAAAGCATATCTATTAATTTTTCTATAATTTTATCTCTATCAACTTCTTCTCCTCTATTTAAAAAAAGTACCTTATCCCTATAATCTTCTATTTCTCCAATACCATATATACAAGAAACAGATGCAACTACTATTACATCTTTATAAGCAAGTAAACTAGAAGTAGCATAATGTCTAAGTTCATCAATTTCATCATTAATTGAGGCATCTTTTTCTATATAAGTATCTGTTTTAGCTACATAAGCTTCAGGCTGATAATAATCATAATAACTAACAAAATAACACACATGATTATTTGGAAAAAGTTCCTTGAACTCCGCATAAAGTTGCCCAGCTAAAGTCTTATTATGAGCTAAAATTAAAGTAGGTTTCCCGACTTCTTTTATAACATTTGCCATTGTAAAAGTTTTACCAGAACCAGTAACGCCTTGTAAAACTTGCTGATGTTCCCCATTTTTTATTCCATCGACTAATTTTTTTATTGCTTCAGGTTGATCTCCAGTTGGTTTATATTTAGATACAAGTTCAAACATATTTACCTCCTTAAGCTAATAACTAACAACAATTTTAACATCATAACAATAATAAAACAAGGTTTTAAACACCTTGTTTATTACTTTTATTATCTACAATTAAAAATATTCCAACACCTAATATCATAAATATAAATAAAAATTTTCCTTTTTTTGTTCTCTTAACATTTAAATCAAGCTCCTTAGTAAGTTTTTTTTCAGTATCAACTTTACTAGTGAAAACTTGATAAAAACTTTTCTTCTTATCTACTTGATAAGGAATAAAAGAATTTCCTTTTTGAACTGCTAATACAGATAAATAAGGATTACTTTCTAAATCAAAATACTTATAAGTTATCTTCATATCCCCTTCTTTTAAATTTTCTTCATCAGGATCATTTGAATAATAAATACCTTTAGTAATAAGATCTCCTACTTTTTCCTGCTTACTATAATATTTATCTGTTGGAATTAAAGATAACCCTTTATCATCTAATTCAAAAGCCCCTATTTTAATATCAGAAACTTTTTCCTCAGAGACAATAGTTTTTAAATAATCTCCGCCAGCATTTTCTAAAGCTTTTTCTCTTTCTTTCCATTTATATTCATATTCATTATTTTCTTCATCAAAAACCTTAACATAATCTTCTACTTTTCTACTTGCCTTAATAGAGCTAAAATTTTCAAGCTCAATAAAACCAACTAAATTATTATAGTCAATTTTACCACTGACCAAAACTAACTTACCTTCATTTTCGGGAATAACTTTTCCATCAGTAACATAAACAACTTCTTTGAGAATCTCTTTATTCATATCTTTCTCTTTATTAATATTTATAAAAGCAAATACCGTAAAATAAATTACAATAATAACAAGTATTATCTTTCCCTTACTTATTTTCATAATACACCACCTTACCATATATATTACCATATAATGTCTTATTTATAAATAAAAACTATTTCAAACAATAAAAAAAGCTACATAATAAACGTAGCTTTTTCTCATAAATTTCTAAAAGTAAGGTTTTTATTTTTCATTATTTTTCTTAAGGTTTTCATATAATAAAAATGCAGCTAAACTTCCGATAATAGGAGCTAAAATAAATAACCAAATTTGTAAAAATGCCTCTCCACCTTGAATAAAGGCAGGAGCAATACTTCTAGCAGGATTAACAGAAGTTCCAGTAAATGAAATACCAATTAAATGAACTAATACTAAAGTCAAACCTATTATTATTCCAGAAAAATTAGCATATTCTTTCTTTGAAGTTACAAATAATATTACTAATATAAATACAAAGCTTAAAATACTTTCAACAGCTAAAGCTATAAAAGGTGTAACTTCAGTACCATTAGGTAAAACTCCACCAAAACTATTAGCACCCAAATTAGAAAAATCTCCTAAACAAAGTCCTAATAATAATGAACCAGCAAAAGCTCCAAGTACTTGGCTTACAATATAATAAATTGCCTCATCCTTACTCATCCTATTATCAAGCATCATAGCAAGAGTAACAGCTGGATTTAAATGACAACCAGAAATCTGACCTATAGAATAAGCCATCACAACAATAACAAGTCCAAATGCCAAAGATGTAGCTATAATACCAGAAACTGTATTACATCCAAGTACTACCGCAACTCCACATGCAAAGAAAGTTAGCGCAAAAG